>JBCCZJ010000292.1:0-6887 GCA_039187915.1 Myxococcota bacterium | reverse complement strand
GCTCGAGGCCGACTATCGCGTGCCCTATCTCGCGCACACGTGCATGGAGCCGCTGAACGCCGTCGCCGACGTGGCGGACGGACGCTGCGAGATGTGGGTCGGATGCCAGAGTCCGCTCGGCTTCCGCCGGGCGGTCGCGAACGCGCTCGGGTTCGAGCCCGAGGCCGTCACGCTCCACAACTGCTTCATGGGCGGCGGCTTCGGCCGCAAGTCCCGAGCCGACTACGCCGTGCAGGCGGCGCAGATCTCCGCCGCGGTCGGCAAGCCGGTCAAGCTGATCTGGTCCCGGGAGGAGGACGTCCGCCAGGACTACTACCGGCCCGCGATCCTGAGTCGCTTCCGCGCCGGCCTCGACGCGAGCGGCAACCTGATCGGTTGGGAGAACACCTACGTGGACAAGGGCGAGCCGATCGAAGCGCCGCTCATCCCCTACGCGGTCGAGGCCCGGGACATCGGCTACGTCGACAGCCCGACCCACGTGCCCTTCGGCGCGTGGCGGAGCGTCGACCACTCCCAGCACGGCTTCTTCACGGAGTCGTTCATCGACGAGGTCGCCGCCGCCGCGAACGAGGATCCCTACGCGTTCCGCGCGGCGCGCCTGAAGGACAAGCCGCGGCTGCTCGCAGTGCTGCGCAAGGCCGCGGAAGCGGCCGATTGGGAGACGCCCCTCGGCGAGGGACGCGGTCGGGGCATCTCGCTCCAGGAGTCTTTCGGCTCCGTCGTGGCCCAGGTCGTCGAGGTCACGGTCGTGGACGACGAGGTCCGGGTCGATCGCGTGGTCGCAGCGGTCGACGCCGGCGTCGCGGTCTCGCCCGACGGGCTCACGGCCCAGATCGAATCCGGGATCGCCTACGGCCTCACGGCCGCGCTCTACGGCGAGATCACGATCCGGGACGGCGCCGTCGAGCAGAGCAACTTCCACGACTACCCCGCGCTCCGCATGTCGGCTTCGCCCGCGATCGAGGTCCACATCGTGAACAGCGACCATCCGATCGGCGGCGCGGGCGAGCCGGGCACGCCGGGGATCGCGCCGGCCCTCGCCAACGCCGTCTTCGACGCGACGGGGCTGCGCGTGCGGCAGATGCCGATGAGCGGCGTCGACCTGAAGAACGCCGACCGGGAGACCGCCGTCTGACGCGGCACGATCATCATGTCCGAAGCGCCCGACCCTCGACGCGAGGCCATCCTCGAATCCGCCTACAAGGCGTTCGCCCTCTACGGATACCGGCGAACGTCCATGGAAGAGATCGCGCGGGGGACGGGCGTGTCGCGCGCCTCGCTCTATTTGCAGTTCGCGAACAAGGAAGAGATCTTCCGCGGCCTGGTCGAGCGCGTCCACCAGTCGGCGCTCGACGCGGCGGAGTCGGCGCTCGAGGGGGATGCACCGCTGGCCTCCCGACTCGAGGACGCCCTCGTCGCGAAGGTCGGGCGACTGCTCGACGTCGTCTCCGAGTCGCCCCATGGCGAAGAGATCGTCGACGAGAGCAGCCGGACCTGCGGTGACCTCGTCCTGGCGTCGAGCGAGCGTTTCCAGAAGATGCTCGCGAAGGCGATCGCCGGCGCGGTCCGCGCCGGCGAGCTCCGGCTCACCGGGACCGGGCTCAGCGCGCCGGCGGCGGCGGAGCTCCTCCGGCTCTCCGCGACCGGGTTGAAGTACGGCTCGGCCGACGCGCGGGAATACCGCAAACGCACGCGGCAGCTCGTCCGCGTCGTGCTGGCGGGTTTCGACGCGCTCGGCGACTGATCACGCTGCGCGCGCGGGAGGCCGTTCAGGGGCCGCTCGAGTCTGCATGGGCGGTCGAGGCGCCCGCGTCGGCGAAGCGGGCGCCCCACGCGGGTCCGAGGCACGCCGCGAGCGTGCGGCCGGTGCGTGCTCGCGCGGGGGCACGCGGCGCAGGCGCGTTGCCGCCGGCCTGCCGCACCGGTCGACATCGAATCGCTCCGGCGTCATCCTCCGCCCACCATGGACCGGCCCGCCATCCTGACGCCCGCCGCCGACCTCTGGCTCACGGGCGGCCTTTCGATCCTCGTCCTGCTTCCGCTGGCGTTCGCCTCGTCGCTGATCGTGGACGACGTGCTCGAATGGGTCGTGATCGGAACCGTCGTCGTCAACATTCCCCACATCATGGGGTCCTATCGACTGCTCTACACGTCGAGGGAACTCGTCCAGCGTCACCGTTTCTCGGCGATCTGGTTCCCCGCGATGCTGCTGGTCGCCTGCCTGGTCGCGACCTGGGCCTCGGCGACCGACGTGTCCTTCGTGCCGCTCCACGTCGTCCACCTGGCCGCGGTCGGATACCTCGCGGTCCACTACGTCGGTCAGACGTGGGGCATGATGGCGTCGTTCGCGCAGCTCGAAGGCGTGCCCTTCTCGGCGGAGGAGCGTCGGGATCTGCTCCTCAGCCTCCGCTACATCCTCGCCTGGCACCTCTGCTGGGTCGCCCGTCATTTCGTGCCCGGGCTGAACGAATCGCCCCTCGTCGCGTGGATCTACGAGGCGATGACCTGGGGGCTCGGTCTCTCGATGGCGGCGGGCGCCTACCTGCTCGTGCAGCACGCGCGACGTCACGGGCGCCGTCCGCCGGCGCGGGTCGTCGTGCCGTGGCTCGCGAATCACGTGTGGTACCTGCTGATGGCGATGATCCCGGCGGCGGCGCCGATGGTCCAGGTCGCCCACGCGCTCCAGTACCTGCCCTTCGTGATCCGCGTGGAGATGAACCGCGCGGATGCGCGGTCCGCGGAGGAGGTCCGGCGGAGGGCCTTCTCGCAGGCGCTCGCCTTCCTGGCGTCCGGCGCCGTCTGTCTCTTCCTGCTGCCGCACTGGATCAATCCGCGCCCGCTCCCCTTCTGGGTCGAGATCCGGCCGGCGACGATCGCCATCGTCGCGCTCCCGCTCGGACTCCTCCTGCTGCGGTCGTGGCGGAGCGAGGCGGCCTCCGCGCGGTCGTCCCATCTCCTCTCGCTCGGGATCGCGCTGCTCGTCGCCGGGGGGCTGGCGGACTGGTTCCTGGCCCCGGCGACGGCCCTCTTCGCGGTCGAGATCCTCGGCGCGGACGGCAGCCTGCTCCGACTGGGGACGACGGTGTCGGCGTTCCTCAGCCTGCATCACTACATCACGGACGGGGTGCTCTGGAAGCTGCGGGATCCGGCCGTCCGGCGGCAGCTCTTCGCGCATCTACCCGCAGCGGCTTGAGACGGTCCCGGGGCGGAAGCGATCCGGGTGACCGGCGCGCTAGCGTTTCGAGGCCGACCCATGGAGCGTCGCGCGCCGTCGAACCGGGAAGACCGGGGACGCCGACGGGACCGCGCGGGAGACATCGCATGAGCGCCTTCGAAGTCCGTCCACTCGATCACATCGGCGCCGAGATCGTCGGCCTCGATCCGCACGCCATGACCGACGAGGTCCGGCGCGCGCTCTACGCGACCTGGCTCGATCACGGCGTGCTGCTCTTCCGGGAGGGCGCCCCCGATCCCGAGACCCACGTGAAGCTCGCGAAGGTCTTCGGCGACCTCGAGATCCATCCGGTCAAGTCGCTCCTCGTGCCGGGCAACGACGAGCTGATCTTTCTGGGTGGCCACGGCAAGAATTCGGGCGGCGCGCGGGTCATGAACGGCGACGTCCTGATCGGCCAGACCTACTGGCATCAGGACACGGCCTACACGCCGAACATCTGCAAGGGCTCGATGCTCCGGATGGTCAAGAAGTCGAGTCGCTTCGGACACACGATCTGGGCAGACACCGCCAAGGCTCACGACGCGCTCCCCAAGGAGATCTCGACGCGGATCGCGTCGCTCGAAACGCTCCAGCGCTACACGGACATGCCGCGGCGGACGTGGGGCATGCCCGGGAGCGAGCTGCGTCACGCGACCCCCGAAGAGGGTCCCCAGAGCGAGGTCGAGGTTCCGGACTTTCCCTACGTCGTGCATCCGATGGTGACGACCCATCCGGAGAACGGTCGCAAGGCGCTGCTGCTGAGCCCGCTCGGCTACCTTACGGTCCTCGGCCTGCCGGAGGACGAGGCGGACGACCTCTTCGAACAGGTCGTCGCCCACACGCTCCGACCCGAGTTCTGCTTCGATCACGACTGGACCGAGAACGACCTCGTGCTCTGGGACAACCGCCGAACGCTCCACTACGCCGAGGGCTTCCCGGTCGACGACGACCGCATGATCCAGCGCGCGACGCTCGCGGGCCCGCAGCCGACGGGCCGCGAATACGAAGGCGAGGCGGTCGGCGCGGCTTCCGGCTGAGTCGGCGCCGTCGCTCGGAGATCGGCGATCACAGGCGCCGTTCGCCGGCCGCGCCGGACGGGCGCGGTCACGACGCGTGGGGCGGGCCCGGGGCGCTCGCTGATCGGAGGCCCGGCCGAATCAGGGCTAACGCGCGTGTGGCGGGCGCTGACGACGGCTGGACCCTGGCGCTTCGGTAGGAGCTCGGTCCTCGGGTACGGGGCGCGGCCGCGGGACGTCGCGGTGCTCGCTATCCGTCTCCCGCGCGAGCCGCCGACCGCTCGCGATCCGAGGAGGGACGAGCGCATGGGTTTCGGGAGATTCGACGATTCGCGCGATGCGGACGGGCATCGTGACTTCATCAAGGTGACGCGGCCGCGACCCGGTACGACGGTCATCACGATGGATCGGCCCGAGCGGATGAACTCGATGGCCTTCGAGCAGGCGATCCCCCTGCACGCGGCCCTCGAGGAGGTCGCGCACGACAACGAGACCGGGGTCGTGGTGCTCACGGGCGTCGGCAAGGGCTTCTGCTCGGGCGCCGACACGCAGCACACGGCACCGCCGCCGAACATCGACGGCCTCACGCTCACGCGCATCGCCACGCGGTCGATGTCGATCCTCGCCGATCTCGTTCCGGCGATGCGGCGGATGCCGCAGCCCGTGATCGCGGCGATCAACGGCGCGGCGATCGGAGGCGGCATGTGTCTGTCGCTCGGCGCCGACATCCGCCTCGCCGGCGAGTCGGCCTACTTTCGCGCTGCGGGGATCAACAACGGCCTGACCGCACCGGAGCTCGGGCTCTCGTTCCTGCTGCCGCGCGCGATCGGATCGTCGCGGGCCTTCGAGATCATGCTCTCGGGCCGGGACGTCGACGCCCGCGAGGCTGCGGAGATCGGCATGGTGTCCCGGGTCGTGCCCGACGATCAGCTGCTCGACGAGGCCCTCGCCCTGGCCGACCAGATCAACGGTTGGAGCACGAACGGCATCCAGCTGACGAAGCGCATCATGTGGGCCGGGCTCGAGTCCGGCAGCCTCGCCAACGCCGTCGAGCTCGAGAGCCACACGCAGCTCTACGCGCGCCTCACGACGAAGAACTTCGAGGAGGCGGTGAAGGCGCGCAAGGAGGGACGGCCGCCCGAGTTCGCCGACTAGCGCGCATGCCCGACGCCGTCCGCGCTTCGTGCGGCGCGGGTAGGAGGGTTATTGGATCGCGCCTCCGATGATCAGCTCGGTGATCGCGTCCTCGTCGAGGCCCAGGATCTCGCCGAGGACCGTCGCGTTGTCCTGGCCGAGGGTGGGGCAGGGGCGCGGCGCGGCAGGCGTCCGCGAGAGGCGGACGCGGGCATTCTCGTAGGGGACGGGGCCGCACTCGCCATAGGGCAGGTCGATGAAGTGATCGCGCGCGGCGAGCTGCGGATCTTCGAAGGCGTCGGCGGAGCCGCAGACGCGGTGGGCCGGGACGCCTGCCTCGACGAGCGCCGCTTCGAGGGCTTCGCGTTCGCATGCGACGGTCCAGGCGGCGATCGCGTCGTCGAGGGCTGCCGCGTTCGTGCGCCGCGCTTCGGCGCTCGCGAAGCGCGGGTCGTCGCGAAAGCCGCGTCCGGCCAGCCGGTCGAGGGCGGCGAAGGTCGCGTCGTCGGGCGCGGCGAGCGCGAGCCAGCGGTCTTCGCCGGCGCAGGGATAGACGCCGGAGGGCGCGTAGTGGGGATGGGCGTTGCCGCGCGCGCCCATCACGCGCCCGTTCGCCGTGTAGTCGAGGATCGCGGCGCCGAGCAGATGGAGGGTGGACTCGCCCTGGGAGAGATCGATGTGCTGTCCCTCGCCGGTCCGCCGCGCGTGGTCGACGGCAGCGAGCAGCGCCGGCGTCGCGAAGCGGGGCGAGACGTAGTCGGTGTACGCCACGTACGGCGCGCAAGGGCGCTCGCCCGGCCAGCCGGTCACGAAGCCGAAGCCCGAGATCGACGCGCCCATCGTGCCGTAGCCGGCGAGCAGGCGGTGGGGCCCCGTCTGTCCCATGAGCGAGCTCGAGAGCATGACGAGCGACGGCTTGCGCGCCTGGAGGACCGGCCAGTCGAGGTCCCAGTTCTTCATCGCCTTCGGGGAGAAGTTCTCGACGACGACGTCGGCCCAGTCGACGAGCGACAGCACGAGGTCGCGCGCGGCGGGCGTCTTCATGTCGAGGCCGAGGCTCAGCTTGCCGAGGTTCACGCTCGAGAAGTTCGCCGACCGGTCGTTGCCCGGGACGTCGTCCTTGAAGGGCTGGTTGGCGCGGAGGGCGTCGTGGGCGGTCGGGCACTCGATCTTGATCACGGTCGCGCCGAACTCGGCGAGCTGTCGCGTGATCGCGGGGCCGGCGAAGACCCAGGTGAAGTCGAGGACCTTCAGCCCTTCGAGGGGGCGTCCGGCGTCGGCGGCCGGGACATCCGCTTCGACCTCGAACGGACGCGCCGTCGGTCGCGCCGCCGCGCGCGCGAGGGCCGCGTCGAGATCGAACTCGCCGAGCTGCGGCGCCGGCTCGTCCGCGACGAGGGGCGTCGCGCTGAGGCGCGCGAAGGCGCCGGGATGGAGCACGTCCCGATCCATCGCGGCATGCGTGATCGGCACCCAGAAGTCGCGGGCGGCGAGATGCTCCGATTCGACGAGGTCGCGGGCGT
>JBCCZJ010000291.1:0-6934 GCA_039187915.1 Myxococcota bacterium | reverse complement strand
GCGCGCTGAGATCGCTCGATCCGAAAGCTAGGGTCCGTCCATGGAACGGACTGCTTCGCTCGACCGCTGGCCGCTGCGCCGGCTCGTCCGCCTCTGGCTGACGGCCGTCCTCGTCGTGGCCGCGGTCGTGCACGGCGTGGCGCCCGAGGTCTTCCTGCCTTCGATGCCGCCCGCGATTCCGTTCCCGGGGTTCTGGGTCGCCTTCACCGGCGGGCTCGAGCTGCTCGCGGCCGTCGGTCTCTGGGTGCCGCGCTTTCGGCGCGCGACCGGAACGTGGCTCGCGATCTATTTCGTCGCGATTCTGCCGGCCCATTTCCACGTGGCGCTGAACGACATTCCGATGTTCGGGCTCCGGAATCCCTGGCTCTGGATCCGGATCCCCTTCCAGGCGGTCTTCATCGCCGCGGCCTGGGGTCTTCGGGAGGCGGATGATGTCACGGCTGGATGACGATGCACCGCGCTGGGCCGGCCCGGTTCTCTGGGCGGCCGCCGCCTACAACGTGGCCTTCGGGGTGTTCGCCGGACTCTTTCCGCTGGCCTACTGGGACTGGATCGGGATCGCGCCGCCGCTCTATCCGCCGCTCTGGCAGTGCATCGGGATGATCGTCGCGTGCTACGGCGTCGGCTACGCGTTCGCGGCGCGAGCGCCCTACACGCTCTGGCCAATCGTGCTCGTCGGCCTGGTCGGCAAGCTGCTCGGGCCGGCGGGCTTCGTGTGGGCGGTCAGCCAGGGCGAGCTGCCGGTCCAGTACGGCTGGATCCTCCTCACCAACGACCTGATCTGGTGGGTGCCCTTCGGCCTTCTGTGCTGGGAGGGCGCGCGGCGGGACGTCTATTTCCTGCGCGCCGGCGAGCGCTCGGGCGAACGATCGGCGCTCGACGACGCCTGAGTCCGTCGCGCTGCGCGACGGGGTCGTCTTCGCGTCGCGCCTAGACCCCCGCTTCTCGCACCACCTGCAGGAACGCCGCTTCGAAGCGCGCCATCTCCGGCTCGCTGCCGAGGGAGATGCGGTCGTGGGTCGGCCAGATCGGCCAGGGGCGACCGACGTAGACCTCTTTCTGCGCCATGGCGTCGATGAAGGTCTTCGTCGGCATGCGTACGTCGACCATCAGCTTCGAGCTGAGGGATGGCGTGTACTCGAACCCGTGTCGGTCGAAGAAGGCGAAGAGCTTCTCGCGTCGCTTCGTGTTCGCCTTCTTCCGCGTCGGGACGAGGTCGGGCTCCATCAGCATCGCGTGCGCGGCGGCCATCGCCGTCGCCGGCATCGCGCCCGATTTGAAGCCGGTCACCCGTTCGAGCAGGTCGGGTCGGGCCATCGCGAAGCCCGCACGCAGCCCCGCCATGCCGTAGATCTTCGAGAACGTCCGGATCACGACGACGTCCTCGTCCGCCGCGACCAGGTCGCCGCCGCCGGGCTCGTCGCAGAAATGGAGGTAGGCCTCGTCGAGGAGCATGACGGTGCCTGCGGGTTTGTTCGCGAGCAGCCAGGCGACGTCGTCGCGCGACGTGATCGCACCCGTCGGGTTGTTCGGCGTGCACACGTAGAGGAGGCCCGTCGGTCGGGCCTTCGCGGCGGCGAGCATGGCCTTCACGTCGTGGCTGCCGTCCGGGCGGAGGGGCACGCGGACGACGGGGGCGTCGACGAACTCCGCCGAACGCGCTGCGGCCTCGAAGCCGGGGTCGACCGTGACGAGTGCGCGTTCGGGGCTCGTGAAGGCGAGGACGGTGTGCTGGAGGGCGAGGCTCGAACCGGGATAGATGGCGATCCGGTCTTCGGCGACGTGCTCCTGGCGTGCGATCGTCGAGACGAGCTCGAACGTCTCGGGGTATTGGTAGCGATTGCCCTGCCTGGCGACGCGGAGGAGCGCTTCGAGCGCGGCAGGAGAGGGACCGACCGGGAACTCGTTCGCGTTGATCTTGACCGCGTCTTCCGAGAGTCGACCGCCCAGGCTCGAGAGCTGCGCGAGCGCGGGCTCGGAGGTGAAGGGCAGGGTGGCGCCCGCGGTGACCAGCGCCGCGATCCGGAACAGACCGCGCCGCGTGAAACCGCGGGACGTCAGATCGTCGAGGGTGTTCCGCGCGAGGATGCGCTCGGGGTCGACGGACAGCAGATCGGGGCGGTCGGCGGGATCGGTCGGGGCCATCGCTTCGGTCTCCTCGGTTCGCGCGCCGGTCGGCGCCGCCCTCCGAGACTAGACGCACCGCGCGATCCAGGCGATTGCGCAGGATTTCGCGCGGTCGGCGTCGGCCGCCGACGGGCGCCGGGTCCGTTCGTCCGGTCCCGACGTGGACGGAGCCGGCCCATCGGAGAGACCTCAGTGGGTGCGTCGGCGCCGCCGCGAGAGCGCCAGCCCGAGGCCGCCCGCGCCGAGCGCCCAACCGAAGCCCGGCTCCGGCACGGCGTTGAAGGGACCGAAGACGATGTCGTCCTGACGATGGACGAAGAGACCGAAGGGGCCGTCCGCGTAGGTGGTGTCGGTGACGCTGAACTGTTCGAGGAGGGTGCCGTCGGGCTCGCGGATGGCGATCTCGATCTGACCGTCCGCGAAGTCGAGCTCGAACGTGTAGTCGACGTCGATCGCCCAGGGGATCGTGTTGCGCGCGAGAAGCGTGACGTTCGGATTCGCGTCGGCCCACATCTCGCGCCCTTCCGGATCGACGCCCGGCGGATAGGCGAAGCGGCGGAGGCGCATGCCGCGCTCGGCGAAGCCGCCGCACCAATCCGCGCTGACACGCTTCCAATCGAAGACGTAGTAGCGGTGGCGGTCCTGGTACCCGAAGACGAAGCCGATGAAGTTCGGCGCGAGGCCGGAGGCGAGGCGGCCCGTGATGACGTGGTCCGATGACTCCTGGCCGGTCAGGAAGATGGAGGCGTCCGACTGCACGGTCTGGTCGAGGGTGCGGCCGTTCGCATCGATCACCCAGTCGGCATCCGGCCGGCAGCCGAACTCGTATTGCACCACCTGTCCGGTCGACAGATCGATCTCCGGAGGCGCGCCGACACGCGCGCGGAGATAGGCCTCGACGTCGGCGAGCTCCGAGGGCGTGAGGAGGCCGTCGTAGACCAGCAGCTCCGTGAGGTCGCCTTCGAAGTTCCGGCCGCTGCCGTCGAAGGCAAAGAGCGAGATCGGATGCGGGTCCGGTGTGCCGTCGTAGCCGATCGGGCTCGAAGCGACGCCGAGGTCGATCCCGTCCGCCCGGACGACGTGGTTCGCGACCGGCGTCCCGCCGGCGTACTGCGTCGCGAAGACGGTCGGGACACCGCGGTAGGGCAGCGCGGTGTCGCCCCCGGAGTAGACGGTCGATCCGTCGTCGACCTCGATCACGCCGGCGTTCTGCTGGTGGGAGTAGGTGCCGCCGCCCGCGCCGTTCCCGATCGTATAGAGCGTCTCGCTCCCGCTCGTCGAGTTCCGGTAGAAGCCGAGCCAGAGGATCGTCGCGTCGCTCAGCTGGATGCTCCCGGGGAGCGTCGCGTCGAGATGGGGATTGCCGCCGAAGTCGCTCACCCGGACGGTCGGCTGGCCGAACGCGCCCGCCGGCTCGAAGCGGATCTCGTCGGGCGTGAAGCCGGGGTCGCGCGTCAGCACGATCGCCGGATCGTTGGCTGCCGTCCAGGAGAGGACGTCGCCCTGGGCATCGACCGCGACCGAAGCGACGTCCGCTCTCAGCTGCAGGACGAGGTTCGCGCTCGAGATCGGCGGCGGAGACTGCGCCTGCGCGCCGAGCGGGACGAGTCCGACGGCGACGACGAGGGCAGCGGACGCAGTCCATACGCGTCGAAGCGCGAGACGGCGCAGGGGGCGGGACGAGGAGAGGACCGGAACCATGGCCGAGAACCCGTTCAGCGAGCAGGCGTCGGGCGCGAAGCGTCTCCGACGTCGACCGGGCTGGGTGGACCCGAGGCGCGGCCTCGCCGTGGCCGCTCCCCGGACCATAGGACCTCGTCGGCCGGTGTCCGCTGCGCGGTTCCGTTGACCGGGTTGGCTCAGCCCGCGGCGGCTTCTTCCGCTTCGCGCGCCCGGCGGGCCGCGATGAAGCTCCGGATGAAGAAGACGAGGGCGAAGGCGGAGCTCGCCATCATGACCGCGACCCGCGTGATCGCCGCCGGGTCGGCGCGGCCGATGGCCCCGCGGAGGGGCATCACGAGTGCGAGCAGCACGACCAGCGTCAACACGACCGCGACGTGCGCCACGACCTTGTTCTGGTCGCGCACGCCGCCGTAGCAGCCGATCAGGACGAGGCCGAAGGCGGCCGGGATGAGCGCCGTGACCGAGGGGGAATCGGAGGCGAGGTAGCCCCACGCCGAGAGCGCGATGAGCAGGATCGCGTTGATCAGACTGGCCAGCTGTGCGGTCACGATGAACTCCTCCGTCTTCCGGCCGGAGGGTATCCGCTCGACGGGCGCCCGTCCCGCGGGATGAGACGGCCTTCCCCGTCCGGTCTCGACAGGCGGCGCAGCGTGCGCGCGTCGGGCGGCGGATTGCGTCTTGACCAGTTGGTCAAGTCTTCGTAGGGTGGGGGAGATCCCTGGCGCGGCGCGGTCGCCTGCCGCCCGTCTCCGCGGATCCCGTGCGATTCGGCTCCGCCAGCCCGAGGCCTCCGGCCCCGCCGCCAGCCCCCGACCGGCCGCGCGCTCGCGACGCATCGGTTCGGCCTGGAGCCGGCCCCGTGTCCGTCGTCACCCTGGGAAAGGCAAGAGGCGCACACTCATGTTCAAGCTCCATCTCACGGCGGCGGCCCTGCTCACCGTCGTCCTCTCGGCTCCCGGCGCGTTCGCCGTGCCGTTCACCTTCTCCGTCGACTCGGCGGTCTCGGGCGTCGACCTGACGCTCGTCGGTCTCTCCGGCCCGACGCCGATCACGCAGCCGATCACGGAGACGATCCCGCTCTCGGGCAGCATCACGCTCGACGTCGACGTCTCGGGCGGCACGGTCCAGTCCGTCGACTTCCTGTCGCTGGACCTTCTATACGTGGTCGACGTCGCCAACCCGGTCGTCTTCGAGGCGAACCTGATTCCGCAGGGCATCCCCTTCGAGATCCGCCTGCCGTTCGATCCAGCGCTGGCGTCGGGCAACCCGATCACGCCGCTCGATCCCCGCCTCACTCTGGACGCGGCGAGCGCGGGCCTCGAGGCGGGAACGGGCGGTGGTCTCACCCTCGCCGATCCCGGATTCGGCTTCGAGGCGACGGGCCAGCTCTTCGGCAGTCCGCTCGCGCCGGACGGCTTCCCGTTCAACCTCGGTCCCTATCCGCTGCAGGACACCTTTCCCGGCGCGCCTCCGGATCCGAACGCGCTCGACGGCGCGGTCACGCTCGTCGGCAACCAGCTCGTCTTCGACGCGACCTTCCTGAGCATCGGTCTCGGCGGTGTCGGCCTCGTGCAGGCCGGGCAGGTCCACGACGGCAGCCTGACCGCGACGGCGGTCGTTCCCGAGCCGTCCACGGCGCTGCTCCTCGGGCTCGGGTTGGCGACCCTGTCGCGGGCGCGGCGCACGGCGCCGGTGATTTGAGGCACGCGGCGAGGCGCTTCGAGTCGGGGCGATCGTTCCGGCTCGGGCGTCTCGTTCGCGGTCCTGTCGATCGTCCCCGCTCGGGCGTCTCTTTCGCGGTCGTGCCGAATCGCGCGCGCCTGTTCGCGGGGTCTGGTCTGGCGTAGGATTCTCGAGCGGGGTGAGGGCCGCGAGACGAGGAGCGCGGACCGATGTGGGGCAGTGATCGCTGGGGAGACTTCCTCTGGATGGCGGGCAACGCGCCCGATGTGCCGTCGCTGGGCCTCTTCGCGCTGGGCGCCCTCGCGTCGCTCCTCGTCCTGGTCACGACCCGCGCGCTCTCTCGTCGAACGCGCCTCGGCGGGGGGGCCTCGTTGCTCGCGGTGCTCTTCGTCGCCCTGCCCCTGCTCGCCTGGGCGCAGAGCGTGTCCGTCCCGAACCAGCTCGAGAACGGCACGACCGCCGACGCCGACGAGGTGAACGCGAACTTCGATGCGCTCGTCGCGGAGATCGAAGCGCTTCGGGCCCGCGTCGACGTCCTCGAAGCGCAGCTCCCCGCCGCCAACGCATGCGGCGGAACGAGCGTGTTGGCCAACGAGCCCGGAGACGTCTGCGGCTCCTGCGGGCTCGACCAGTACGTCTGTGCAGGGACCGAGTCGACGGTCTGTGACGGGGACGCCACGAACGCCTGCGGCGGCTGCTCGACCCTGTCGGCGCTGCCCGGCGACGCGTGCGGCACCTGCGGCGTGGATACGGTCATCTGCTCGGGGACCGAGTCGACGATCTGCGACGGCGACACGAACAACGGCTGCGGCGGATGTACGACCCTCGCGAATCCGCCGGGAGCGTCTTGCGGCGCCCTCTGCGGCAACGGCACCCTCGAGTGCGCGTCGACCGAGTCGACGGTCTGCGTGGGCGACGTACAGAACGCGTGTGGTGGATGTAGCGTGCTCAGCGCCGAGCCGGGCGACGCATGCGGTCCCTGCGGCCTGGACACGGTCCAGTGCGTCAATCCCAACTTCGCCTCGTGTGACGGCGGCACGACGGGGAACGCCTGCGGCGGCTGCCAGACGCTCGTCCCACCGCCCGGGGCCGGATGCGGCCCGTGCGGCGACGGCGTGCTCGTCTGCAACGGCACGGAGGGCACGGTCTGCCAGGGTGGCTCTCCCGGACCGGTCTGTCCCTGAACGCGCTGTGATCGCGTCGCCGGGTGACGTCGCGCCGACCGCTCAGGAAGCCTTGCGGGTCGACCGCGTCGCCGGGAGGAGCGTCTCGTCGGCTTCTTCGACGAGCCGTGCGATCAGCTCTTCCGGCGCGCGCGTGAACTCTTCGACGTGCACGGCGGCGGAGGTCCAGTGCCGCTCGGCCGGTTCGAGCAGGTTGAGACTGCGCCAGCGGCGCAGGTAGTAATCGAGGAGCTCCGGGAGCTCGCTGAAGATCGTCG
>JBCCZJ010000290.1:0-6948 GCA_039187915.1 Myxococcota bacterium | reverse complement strand
CGTCGCGCCCGCCCCGGTGCACGCCGGGTCGAGCAGAACGGGGACCAGGGTCGCGCCGCTCCGGAGCGGATCGAGGATCAGGCCGGTCAGGCCCGGGTCGAGCAGGCCGTAGACCGGGTCGGTCCCGGTGCAGCCGAAGCCGCTCGTCGGCGCCGCGGACTGCAGCGGCAGCGCGCGGATGATCTGGTTGAAGGGCCCTTCGAGGATGCCGAGGGTGTCCTCGATCGGAAGGGCGGCGATCGCGTCCGCGACGGCCATGCCGCCGAAGACGACGCGACCGAAGGCCGTGAACCCGACCCCGTCGCTCGCGTCGAGGCCGGTATTGTCGACGAGGTTCACGAACCACTGGCTCGTGGCGCTGTCCGGTTGGCCGCCGATCCGCGCCATCGCGATCGTGCCCCGCGTGTTCGACAGGCAGGGTTCGTTCGCGATCGTCCCGTCCACCGGGATCGCGTCGTAGGCACCGCCCTGCTCCCGGAATCCGCCGCCCTGGATCACGAAGCCCGGGACGCTGCGATGGAAGATCACGCCGTCGAAGTCGCCGTCGTTCACGTAGGCGAGGAAGTTGGCGACGGTCCCCGGCGCCATGTTCGGATAGAGCTCGAGCATCATCGGCCCGAGCGAGGTCTCGACGAGGACCCACTCGGGGTCGCTCAGGTCCGGGACGCATCCGCCGATCTGGGCGTGCGCGCTGGAAGCGCCGAAGAAGACGGTGAAGATCGCGGTCAGGGTCGGGAGCAGCGTGCCGGTGCGCATGGGCCTCGTTCTCATCGTGTCGTTCTGCAGGCCCGGGTGACGGCCGACTCCAGTATGTATGCCCAGCGACGCCGCGAGACGCGCAATCCGACGAATTCTGCACTTTCGTTGCGCGGACGCGGCGCGGCGTCGGATCGGCAACTCGGCGCCGAAACGGCTGAATCCGCGAGCAAAGCCGCCTCGCTGAGAACGCCCGGACCCGCGCCGCGCCGACCCGGAGTCCGACGGCCGGCCCGAATCCGCTCAGCCGCGGAAGCCGCGCGCGACCAGATAACGCTCGGTCGAGCCCTTGCGCGTGGACTGGAGCTTCACCGTCTTCGCCTTCGCGAAGGCCTTCCGCATCCGCTGATCGACCTGCTGGGCTTCCGGCCCTTCCAGGATCTTGATCACGAAGTCACCGCCGGGTGCGAGCACATTCGGCAGCAGCGCCGCGATCGCCTCGAGCAGCCGCTCCTCGTTCGCGCGATCGGTCTCGCGCACGCCCGTCAGCTTGGGCGCGGCGTCCGAGAGGACGACGTCCGCCGGTGTCCCCCCGATCGCGTCCAGCAGCCGCGCAGGCGTGTCCTCCGCCTCGAGGTCGCCAACGAGCGCGGTCGCGTTCGGCTGCGGCAGCGGCGGATCGACCTCCGCGAGATCGACCCCCACGACGCATCCCTTCCCGCCGACGAGCCGGACCGCGACTTCCATCCATCCGCCCGGCCAGCAGCCGAGGTCGAGCACGCGATGCCCCTTCTCGAGGATCCGGAACTGCTTCTGGATCTCCTCGAGCTTGTAGGCGGCGCGGGAGCGCAGACCTTCCTTCTTGGCCTTCTGGTGGAGGTGGTCTTTTCGCTGGTAGCGGGCCATCGGGGCCGGGAGGCTATCGGATCACGGCGGCTCCGGCTCGCTGGAGCCCCGCGTAACCCTCCGATTCTCCGACGTTTCAGAGCCTCTGCGGGCAGCGATCGGACCATTCTCTTGCGGCCCGGAGGCTTTTTTATATAATCACGGTTATGCCGAAAATCGTCGACCACCAGGCCCGCCGCGTGCGCATCGCCGAAGCCGCCCTGGATCAGATCGGGCGCCACGGCCTCGACCGCGTCCGCCTCGCGGACATCGCCCGTGCCGTCGACGCGACGACCGGAACGGTGACCCACTACTTCGACGGGAAGGACGCCCTGCTCGGCGCCGCCCTCGATCGACTCGCGACGCGGCTCTACGACGAGATCGAGCGGACCGACGGCAAGGACTTCTTCGGGGACCTCGCGCGGGCGCTGCCCGTCGATGCACAGGGACGCCGCGACTGGCGGGTCTGGCTCTGCTACTGGGGCCGCGCGATCTCGGACGCCGAGCTCGCGAGTCGGCACAACACGCACTACGCGCGGATCCAGGCCGCGGTCGCGGAGTCGCTCGCCGAGGCGCAGCGCGCGGGCGACGTGAACCCGGACGTGCCCGCCGAGGATCTCGCCGACGCGATCATCGCCGCCGTCGACGGGATCGGCACCCGCGCCGCCCTCGCGCCCCGCGCGTGGCCCGCGGCGCGCCAGCAGGCGCTGCTCGAGACGATGCTCCGCCCGCTCCTCGATCCGCCGCCCGCGGACTGAACGCTCTCCCCGACGCCCCACCCAAGCAAGGAGGACCGACCCATGCAGCACGAACTGATCCGACTCGAAGCCGGCGCGAAGCCCGACGAGATCCTCGAGGCCATCGAAGAAGACGGCGCGGTGATCGTCGAACACTTCCTGACCGATGCGCGTGCCGACGGGATCGTCGAAGAGCTCTGGCCCTACATCGCGCGGACCGCGCCCGTCGGCGACGACTTCGCGGGCCATCAGACCACGCGCACGGGCGGACTCCAGAACAAGTCCCAGGGCATCCGCGAGCTGCTCGTCGATCCCCTCGTCCTCGACGCCGCGAAGGCATTTCTCGAGCCGCACACGGAGAAGGTCCAGCTGAACCTCTCCCAGATCATCCGCCTGCTGCCCGGACAACCGGCGCAGGAGCTCCACCGCGACCGCTTCGTCTGGGGAAAGAAGATGCCGCGCAGCTTCGAGCCGCAGTTCAATACGATCTTCGCGCTGAACGATTTCACGGCAGAGAATGGCGCGACCCGCGTCGTCCCCGGCAGCCACCGCTGGGACTGGGACCGCAAGGCCGAGCCCGGCGAAATCCTCCAGGCGGTCATGCCGAAGGGCTCCGTCGTCATGTACTCGGGCAGCGTCCTCCACAGCGGCGGCGAGAACCGCAGCGACGGCGACCGCATCGCGCTCAACGTCGACTACAACTGCGCCTGGCTCCGGCAGGAAGAGAACCAGTACATGAGCTCGCCGCCGGAGATCGCCGCGACCTTTTCGAAGGCGCTGCGCGATCTGCTCGGGTACACGATGGCCAACTACGGCCTCGGCTACTACTCGTCCCCCGCGTTCGTTCCGGGGATCCCGGACACACTCCCGCCGGAGGTCGCGTTCATCGCCGAAGAGGACGCGACGCGACTCCAGGATCAGACGCTGCGCGATCAGGTCCTCGGCGAGCAGATGGAGATCGACACGTTCTGAAACGGGGACGGGCGACGCGCTCGACTCACGCGGGCGGGATCAGCTTCTCCCGCTGCATCCATTCGATCCACTCGACGAGCATGTCCTCCGAGTCGATGCACTCGGCGAAGCCCGCCTGCCTGAGCTTGATCGTCGAGAGCAGGTGCGAAGGCGCGGGCTCCGTGCGGCCCATGCCGAAGTGGATGTCCGCGTAGACGAAGGCGTCGCCGACGAAGGCCGGGAGGTCCGGCGCGCGCAGCCCGTGCGTGGCCCGGATCTCGTCCCAGACGCCCGCCTTCGGCGGCATCGCGTCCGCCAGGCGCAGCGGTTCGGGCGCGCCCACGGACATGCCGAACGCCTCGGCCAGGCGCGGCCAGACGTTCTCCCACACGAACACGTCGCCGTTGCTCACGTTGAAGACCTCGTCGCGGGCGGCTGCGCTCGTCGCGCCCCATTCCAGGGCACGCGCGAGCAGCCGCGCGTCCATCGCGTCGACCGGCCCCGTCCGGCCCCCGGGCCAGCAGAGCGGCCTCCCCTCGTGCTTCGCGACCGCGGCGAAGGTCGCGACCGGGGCGAGCGGGTTCATCGGCGCCCCGAACGCGTGGCCGTAGATCACCGGCGGCCGCCACACCGTCCACGCGTAGCCCGCTCGCGCCGCGCGCTCGCGCAGCAGGTCTTCCTGCAGCCAGTAGAAGTTCTCGTGGTCGTGACGCGGTTCGCGCTCGCGACCGGGCACGCGCATCCGCCCCACGTGCGCGCCGTAGGCCTTCGTCCCCTGGAGCAGCGAGACGTGTTCGAGCGCGCCCTGCGCTTCGACGCCTTCGAGCAGGTGCGCGAGCATCCGGCGGTTGATCTCCATCTGCGCCGGATCGAACCAGCCTTCGAGGAGCCCCGCCTTCTCCTGCAGCGCGGCGAAGACCACGTGCGTGATCGGCGGCAGCGCCGCGAGGCCCGCGCGACACGCCTCCGCGTCCAGCAGGTCGAGCGGTACGTGGGTGCCGACTTCGAGGTCCGGCGCGCGGCGCGAGACGCCGTAGGTCTGCCAGCCGGCGGTCGCGAAGCGTTCGAACGCGGCGCGTCCGACGATGCCGCTGGCCCCGACGACCAGCACGCGGCGGGCCCCGCTCACGGCGAAGGCGCTCCGAAGCGCTCCGTGAAATCGGTCAGCACGATCTCGTACTCCTCGGCGGCGAGGAACGCCGCGTCGCTCATGCCCGCCTGCTCGTGATCCCGGTACCAGGCCACGTAGTCGGGCATCTCGCTCGCGTGCTTGCCGTAGTGGGTCGAGTAGGTCCGCATCGCGATCGTCGGCGGATCCGTCGTCGTGTCGAACTCGAGCAGCCGCAGCCAGCCGTCGCCGATCCCGACCGGCCCGCCGCGCAGCGGGTCGCGCGGCTGCCCCGCATCCAGCCCGACCTGCCCGCGATCCTGATAGTCGGCGAGCACCGTGTGCACCTCGAAGCCCGCCGCGTCGTCCTCGCGCAGGTAGGCCTGACCATGGTAGTGGCCGCAGAGCACGAGGAAGATCTGCGACTCGACGGCGATCAGCTTCTCGAACATCTGCTGCGGCGTGTTGTGCTCCGCGTGCGCGAGCGTGAAGTCGAGGAAGCCGCCTTCGATCCGCGTGGCCTTCGGGCTCAGGTAGTCGTGGGTCGAGACGATCGTCGGCAGGCCCGGATGCGCCGCGATCACGTCGCGCGCCCACGCGAGCACGTCGTCGCCCGCCTGCATCTCGATCGCCAGGTGGAGGAAGCGGTAACCGCCGGCCTCGAAGACCTGCGCGCTGCTCGTGCCGCCGCCGTAGGCCGCGACGTACCACGGCTTGCCGGAAAAGAAGTCGGAGTCGGCACCGAAAGCCCCGACGAAGCCCTCGAGTCCGCCGACGTGCAGGAGACCGAGGTCTTCGACGGTGAACGTGATCGCCTGGGGCGGCTTCGACAGGTCCGGCGGATGGGAAGCGACGTTGTACATCGCGTCGTAGTCGTGGTTGCCCGGCGGAATGCCGAAGGGGAGTCCCGCGTCGGCGATCAGCCGGTAGCCCGCGATCGCGGTCGGGATCTCGATCCGCGCCACTTTCTCGCTCGGCGTGAAGTGGGCGTCGAAGTAGGGGTTCGCCACGCGGGCGTGCCCGATCGCTTCGTGCGCGGGATCCATCCACTTGCTCGGGTGCTGCCACGTGTCGCCCACGCTCGCGACGAAGACGATGTCGCCGCCGCGGCTGCGGGCGTTCTCCGCGACCCAGCCCAGCTGTTCGAGATAGAGCGCTGCGGCGTCGATCGCGAAGCCTTCGGCCTTCTGGTGGGTGTAGTCGGTGTAGTTCTGGGTGTCGGGGATCATCGCGATCGTGAAGCGATCGCCCGCTCCCCGCTCGCCCCCCGGACCGAGGCCCGCGCATCCGAGGCCCCCCGAGCCCCCCAGCACGCCCAACATGCCCAGCACGACGAGTCCCGCGGCGATCCTGCGCATCCCGGCCCCTCCTCGCCGCGCATTGCCCGCGGCCGTCGAGACGATCGCAGACCCCCGGTCCCGTGGCAGGTTCGGAGAAATATGGCACGCTTCGTGCCAATACACGCGCCCGCCCGGAGGATCCCGATGGCCATCGAAGCCCTGCGCACGCCCGAGGAACGCTTCGCCTTCCTGCCCGCTTTCCCCTACGCGCCGAATTACGTCGACGACCTCCCGGGCTATGAGGGCCTCCGGATGGCGTGGATCGACGAGGGGCCGACCGACGCGGAGACGACCTTCCTCTGCCTGCACGGCGAGCCCTCCTGGTCCTACCTCTACCGCCACATGCTGAAGGTGTTCGTCGACGCGGGGCATCGCGTCGTCGCCCCGGATCTCTTCGGCTTCGGCCGCTCCGACAAGCCGGTCCACGATGCGGACTACTCGATCGACTTCCATCGCGGCAGCCTGCTCGCGCTGATCGAGCGCCTCGATCTCACGAACCTCACGCTGGTCTGCCAGGACTGGGGCGGGCTGCTCGGCCTGACGCTCCCGATGGACACCGGCGAACGCTTCACGCGGCTGCTCGTGATGAACACGGCGATGCCGATCGGCGAGTTCGTCTCCGAGGGCTTCCTCGGATGGCGCACGCTGGCCGCGACCGCGCCGGACATCCCCGTCGCGGGCCTGATCGCGAGCGACGTGAAAGGCGACTTCTCGCCGCTCGACGCCATCGCCTACGACGCCCCCTATCCGGACGACAGGTACAAGGCGGGCGTCCGCCGCTTCCCGCAGCTCGTGCCCGTCGATCCCGGCATGGACGGCATCGACCTCTTCGTGCGCGCGCGCGCTTTCTGGGCGAACGAGTGGCGCGGCGAGAGCTTCATGGCCATCGGCCTGCGCGACGGCGTCCTCGGCAAGGACGTCATGGAAGACCTCCGCGGCATGATCAAGGGCTGCCCCGAAGCGATGGACGTCCCCGAGGCCGGCCACTTCGTCCAGGAGTACGGCGGGCCGATCGCCCGGGCCGCCCTCGCCCACTTCGGTCTCGGCTGAGGGCCCGCGATCCATGGAGATCCTCGAGGCCCCCGACGACGCCGTCCGCGCGCTCCCCGACTACCCCTTCGCGCGAAACTACGTCGCCGTCCCTCGGACGCCCGGCGCGGCCGAGACGCTGCGCGTCCACTACGTCGACGAAGGGCCGCGCGACGGTCGGCCCGTCGTCTTCCTCCACGGG
>JBCCZJ010000289.1:0-6952 GCA_039187915.1 Myxococcota bacterium | reverse complement strand
CGCGGCGCCTCGGCGCCCGCGAACGCCTCGTCGATCGCCTCGAGTCGCAGCTCGAAGGGCCCGATCAGCCAGCAAGCGTCGTCCTCGAGTTCGGCGAGCGGCTCCGCCGCGTCTTCGTTGATCGCGCAGATGTCGCGGGCTTCTTCGATGTCGCCCGCTTCGTTCTCGAAGAGCACCCGAAGCGGCAGCCCCTGCGAGCGACACACCGAAGGGCGTTCCGCATAGACGCGGCAGCCCCCCGCCTCGTCGAGGAAGGCGCAGCCGCCCTCGGGCCCGGGCGCGGCGCTCCGCAGCAGGTCGGGGTGGGCCGCGCGAATGCGCTCGGCCTCGACGGGGCGGACGGTCAGCTCGTCGAGGCAACACGCGGAACAGCCGCGGGCGCACTGGAGGCGCTCCGCGTGCCGGGACGAGAGCCGGGCCGCCTCGCGATCGATCTCGTCGTGGAGCGCGCGCAGCGCATCGAGGGGGTCGGTCACGGCCGGTTCCGATCCCGCTCGGGGCGGTGCCAGGGCGCGACGCCACGGCGCTCGCGCTCTTCGACGATGGCGTCGTAGAGCGCCTGCGCTTCGCCCGGCGCGAACTCGACGACGTTGGCCCCGACCTCCGCCGCGACCGCCGCCTGCTCGAACACGAAGCGACGCCAGACGACCTCCGGATACCGCTCGAGCGGCAGCGCGTGTCCGCCCATCGCCTGGGCGTCGCGCGCGCGGATGTGGAAGGCTTCTCCTCCGACGCCCCGGACCCGATGGCAGGACACGCACTGGAGCGACTCCACGATCGCCTTGCGACCCGCCACCGGTAGATCGGCGAGCACCGCCCGCGGATCACCTGCGACGAGCTCGAAGGAAGCCGACGTCAACGCGTAGCGCCCCAGCAGCGGCAGCGACTCCTTGCGGCTCGGTTCCTCGTTCGGGAAGTAGAGGAAGGCACCGAGTGGCCTCGCCATGTCGACGCGGGCGGGGTGGACGTCGACCCACGAATAGCGACGGACCGTGTGATAGAGATCGGTCGCACGGAAGAGGTTGCGTTCGCCGTCGACGCCGACGACCAGACGCGGCGCGAGCGCGCGGATCCGCGCCATCGGGAAGAAGGCCTTCTCGCCGCGCACGTTGGTCGCGATCAGGAAGTCGCCGCGGCCGACCGTCTCGGGTCCCATGGCATCGAGCAGCGCGACGAGATCGATCGATCGGTAGGTCCGGAAGCGCAAGCGGAAGGGCTGACCCGCAGGCGAGGGAAAGGGGCGATTCACGACCTCCGTGAAGCGGTCGTCGACGTCGTGGGTCTCGACGAGCGCCGCGAAGCGCGTGTGGAAGTCTTCGGTCGTATAGGGCGGCGTCTCCCAGCGCTCGACGATCTGCCAGCGCTCGGGCATGCCGCCCTTCGCGGGATCGTGCGCGAGGAACTCGAGCAGCGGCTCGGCGCGCCCGCGCGAGACGAGATCGAGGATCGTGCCCGTGTCCCGCGCCGCGATCACGAAACGCTGGACGGGTCCGCGACCGACGGCCTTCGCCTGCTCGACGAGGGCCCGCGCCTCCTCGAGGCGCCGCGGCAGATCGCGGCCCGCGGTGAGCACGAGGATCGGCGGCCGGTCGCGATCGAGCCACGACGCCGGCTGGGCTTCCGCGCACGCCGCCGGCGACGAAAACGTCGCGGCGATCGCGGCGGCTTCCTGCGGGAGCCGGTCGGGGTGGGGACCGAGATCGAGCACCCCCGAGATCGACACGACGCCGGCGATCGCTCCGGCCGGAACGCCTTCCGCCGCGAGCGCCGCGGGATCGAGCGCGACGCGCAGCGCGGTCTGCGCACCGGAGGTGTGGCCGACCAGGAAGACGCGGTCGGCCTCGAGCCCGTCCGTGCGGACGCGCTCCAGGAGATGCGCGAACGCCTTCGCGACGTCGCGGGTCGGCGTCGGGTGGACGGCGCGTGAACCGCTGCGGTGTCGCACGACGAAGGCCGCGTGGCCCGCCTGGATCACGCCACGGACGAAGCCCTGGAGGAGCAGCGGATCGGGGATGCGCTCGGCCCAGCGATGACTCTGGACGATGACCACGACGGCACCACCCGGGCGAGTCGGGGGAAAGTAGTCGTAGCTGCGATCGGGGTCGTCCGGCGCGGTGGCGTCGTAGGCGACGCCGAAGCTCGCCTGCGGCGCGGCGACCGACGGGGTCGGCGCGATGAGGGCGACACAGAAAAGCGGAACGAGCGCGGCGAGCGCGATTCCGCCGCGGCGTAGCCGACGCACCGTCATGAAGCCCTCTCCGTGAATCTCGTTCACTCGGATGGGAAAGATCCGCCGAAACCGATGGAATCCAGGGACATTTCTCACGTTTTCTTCGAGGTTCGTACTTTAGACTGCGGGTTGCGTGAAACCCGTTCGACCCCTCGAACGTATCAAAGGGCATGACGACAGAATTCCACACCCCTCTGGACGGAAGCATCGCAGCCATGAACCCGAACGGACACCAGCCGCAGACAGGCGGCCTCTCGGCGCCCTCCGGTCCCACCGCGGTCACCCAAGTGGGTTCCGCAGCGCGGGATCGCCTCGACGCAGTCTCTTCGTCGGATCGGGCCATGCTCGATGCGATGGTGCACATGAGCCTGCGATTGCGGCTTCGGGGGATCGACCTCGAAGTCACCACCGGCCTCTTCGGCCGCGAGCTCGACCTGGTCGCGCTACTCACCTCGAGCGGCCCGACGAGCGTGAAGAGTCTCGTCGCCGATCTCGGCCTCCCCCGCAGCACCATGACGGCGATCGTCGATCGCCTGCAGGAGCGGGGGCTCGTGAACCGGCATCCGAATCCGCAGGACCGACGGTCGGTCGTGCTGGAGGCGACGCCGGCCGCGATCGAGGCGCTCCGTCGCTACCAGGCCGGCCTGCTCAACCTCGTCGAACACACGAAGAAGACGCTCACCGAAGCCGAGCAGGCGGAGTTCACGCGGCTGCTCTCGAAGATGGGCGACTCCTTCTAGTTAGTCGGCTGCGGGCGCTCGCCGACGGGGGCTCGTGGGCGGGATGGTTCGCCGGGGCTTCCGAGACGAGGCTCGCGGGCGGGATGGTTCGCCCGGGCTTCCGAGACGAGGCTCGCGGGCGGGATCGATCGCCGGGGCTGGCTGGAAGCGGGCTCGCTCGGTCGGGCCCCGGTGGCGGGGCGGTCGAGAGCGGGGAGGCCCTCGGGCGTCCCCGGGTTCCCTTCTTCGTCCGGGCTCAGTCCGAGGCGAGAAGAGAGTCTTCGTAGTCTTCCGGCGCTTCGAGGCCCATGAGATCGAGGACGGTCGCGGCGAGGTTCGCGAGGCCAGGGCTCGCGTTCGCGAGGGCGCGGCGATCCAGGGCGACCGCTTTGCCCGGCGTGTAGACGTGGAGCGGCACGGCGTTCAGCGTGTGGCTCGTCTTCGCCTTCGCGTTGCCCTCCGCGTCGAGTGACGGCTCGCCGGTCTTCTTGTCGAGCTCGAACATGCAGTCGGCGTTGCCGTGGTCGGCCGTCACGACGAGCGCGCCGCCCATCGATTCGATCACGGGCAGCAGTCGTGCGATCTGGAGATCGACGGCCTCGACCGCCTGGATCGCTGCCGCGTGGTGTCCGGTATGTCCGACCATGTCGCCGTTCGCATAGTTCACCCGCGCGTGGCGAAAGCGCCCGGTCTGGAGCTCCTCGATCAACCGGTCGGTGATCTCGGCGGCCTTCATCCAGGGGCGCTCGTCGAAGGGACGGTCGTCGGACGGGATCTCGACGTAGCTCTCGATGTCGCCGTCGAAGGCGCCGCTCCGGTTGCCGTTCCAGAAGTAGGTGACGTGACCGAATTTCTGGGTCTCGCTGATCGCCAGCTGTGGCAGGCCGGTGCGCGCCAGATACTCGCCGAGCGTGCGGTCGATCGCCGGGGGCGCGACCAGATAGCGACTCGGGAGATCGAGGTCGCCGTCGTACTGCATCATCCCCGCGTAGAGCACGTCCGGTCGCGGCCCGCGATCGAAGTGGGGAAAGTCGTCGTCCTCGAAGGCCTGGCTGATCTCGATCGCGCGATCGCCGCGGAAGTTGAAGAAGACCACCGCGTCGCCGTCCTCGATTCGGCCGACCGGGACGCCGTCGCCCTCGACGACCACGAACTGCGGCAGCATCTGGTCGCCGATGCCCGCCGACTCTTCCCGGAAGGTCTCGACCGCCGCGCGGCACGTCGCGAACCCTCGCCCCTCGCCGCGCACGTGGGTCTGCCATCCGCGTTCGACCATCGCCCACTCGGCTTCGTAGCGATCCATCGTCGTCGTCATGCGGCCACCCCCGCTCGCGATCCGGTAGTCGCGACGGGGCTTGCCGGATATCGTCTCGAGGAGCTCTTCGAGTGCGTCGACGTAGTCGAGCGCCGACGTCTCGGGCACGTCGCGTCCGTCGAGGAGCACGTGCAATCGCACGCGCTCGATCTGCTCCTGATCGCAGCGGCGCAGGATCGCGAAGAGGTGGTCGATGTGGCTGTGGACGTTGCCGTCCGACAGCAGACCCAGGAAGTGGAGGGTCGAGGCCCGCTCGCGGACGTGCTCGGTCAACGCCTGCCAGGTACCGGCCTGGTCGCCCTCGAAGAGACTGCCGTTCTTGATCGCGTTGGCGACGAGTTTGGCGCCTTGATCGAAGACGCGTCCGGCCCCGAGGGCGTTGTGCCCGACCTCGCTGTTGCCCATGTCGCCGTCGCTCGGCATGCCGACGGCCTTGCCATGAGCGACGAGCTGACCGGTCGGCGTGTTCGTCGCCAGCCAGTCGAGGGTGGGGGTGCGCGCGAGCCAGACCGCGTCCGACTCGTCCTGCCGGCCGTGGCCGACGCCGTCCATCACACAGACGACGACCGGCCCGTCCACGCCCGCGAACCGGCGGCTCCTGCCGAGCGTCCACTCCCCCACTACTGGTCTCCGTCCTGGCGCATCGAACCCGTCTTCTCCCGATGGCCTGCCGAGTCGTATCGGTCGGCCGCGGAACCGGCCGGATGATAGACTCGACCCCGGTTCTGCCCAACGATCCGAGCCCGACCTTGATCCGCTTCGCCCCTCTCCTCGTCGTGATCGTCCTGCTCGCCCCCGCCTGCGCGGGTGATGGCGTACGACCTGACCCGACGGACGAGCCGCCCTGGGTCGTCGTGGGACCGCGACTGCCGAACGACGCGGAGGCGGCCCCGTCCGCTTCGGCCGACGACGGCGCCGAGACGCCAGCGAACGACCCCTCGGACACGCGCGCGACCGGGGCCGGGAACGCGGACGCCGAGACGCCCGAGGTCGGCAACGCGTCGGCAACCGAAACGCAGGCGGATGCAGCGACGACGGAGGAGGGCGCCGGTGAGCCGCAAGACGCGGACGACGCCGGGCCCGACGAAGAGGAAGAAGAGGAAGCACCGCCCCGCCGCCGGGTCGTGCTCGACACCGAGTACGACGATGCCCGCGTCGGCAACGAAGAGACGCCCCTGATCGAGGCGGAGATGGGCCTCGTCCAGGACGAACGCCTGAACGCCTACGTGAAGAGCGTGGCGCTGCGCCTGCTCCGACACGCGCCCACCCGACCCTTCGACTACGAATTCAAGATCGTCGACCAGAGCGTGCCCAACGCGTTCGCCCTGCCTGGTGGGAAGATCTACGTCTCGCGCGGCCTGCTCGCGCTCATGACCAGCGAAGACGAACTCGCGGGCGTACTCGGTCACGAGATCACGCACGCGGCGGAGCGACACGCCTCCGCGCGCCTCGAGTATGCGAAACGGCTGAACCCCTTCACGATCGGCTTGCTGCGGGTCGGCCGCATCGCCGCCTACGGACGCGACCAGGAACGCGACGCCGATCGGGGCGGACAGATCCTCGCCGCGCGCGCGGGCTACGACCCGGCCGCGATCGCGGAGTTCCTGCGCAAACTCGACGCGTCCGAGCGTTACGTCGTCGGCTGGTCGCGCCTGCCCTCGTTCTTCGCGACGCACCCGACGAGCCCGGAGCGCGCCGCGATCGCCCTCGACCGCGCGCACAACATGGAGTGGACCGCGACCGAGGGCGTCGCCAGCGACGCCGCGGGCGGGTACTACGGCGTGATCGACGGGCTCGTGATCGGCGACGATCCGGCCGGCGGGCTCTTCGACGCGGAGAACAAGTTCGTCCACCCGGAGCTGCGCTTCTCCCTCCGCTTCCCGCCCGGCTGGGACACGCTGAATGCGTCACAGCAGGTGCTCGCGGCGTCGCCGCGGCGCGATGCGCAGGCAGAGCTCTCGCTCATCGGTCCCGCCGACCGCCCCCTCGACACGATCGTCGACGAGTTCCTCGCCAAGGCGTTCCAGGGCGTCACGGTGCGTGTGCGCGATCGCCGCACGATCAAGATCGGCGAGCTCGACGCGATCCGGATCGAGGGGCGGGCGGTCACGCCCGGGGGCTCGGTCAACACCAACCTGACCTTCGTCGCCTACGACGGTCTCGTCTATCGCCTGCAGGTCCTCTCCCTCGACGCCGCGCGCTACCGCGGGCGTGCGCGGGCGTTCGCCGGCAGCTTCCGACCGATCGACGAGGAGACCGCCCGCTCGCTGCGCGTCACCCGACTGCGGGTCGCGCGCGCGCTCGAGGACGAGACGCTCCAGCAGCTCTCCGAGCGGACGCGCAACGAGCTCGAAGTCGTCTTCACCGGCGTACTGAACGGCATCTACGCCTCGACGCCGCTCCCCCAACGCACGCCGGTCAAGATCGGCATCGCGGAGCCCTACCTCCCCCGCGCGGCGCGCGAGGGCGAGGACGAGAACGGGGAAGAGACGGACGCGTCGGCAGCGGACGTCGAAGCGGGCGACGCGCGATAGCCGTCGCGCGAAGCGACGCGCCGCCCCGGACCGCCCCGTGAAGGACGGAACCGAGCCCCGAGCGGAGAGTCGGCCCGGGCGACGCGTCGCATGCGCCTAGAGCACGGGGACGTCCCGGTACTGGGTGCCCGACTCCTCGGCGGCCGCGAGCGCG
>JBCCZJ010000288.1:0-6993 GCA_039187915.1 Myxococcota bacterium | reverse complement strand
CGAGCAGCTCCCGAAGAAGGCGATCGTCGTCGGCGGCGGTTACATCGCCGTCGAATTCGCATGCATCTTCGACGGACTCGGCGTCGACGTGACCCAGCTCTATCGCGGCCCGCTCTTCCTGCGCGGCTTCGACGACGACGTCCGCTCCCATCTCGCGGAGCAGATCCAGGGCCGCGGGATCGATCTGCGCTTCGACACGAACGTGACGGCGATCGCGGAGAACGGAAGCGGGGTGACCGCTCAGCTCACCGACGGGTCGAAGCTCGATGCGGACCTGATCCTGTTCGCGACGGGTCGACATCCGAACTCGGAGAAGCTCGGCCTCGAGGAGGTCGGCGTCGAGCTGGCGCCGGACGGTGCGATCCGGGTCGACGCGGTTTCGCGGACCAACGTCCCGAGCATCTGGGCGATCGGGGACGTCACGAACCGGATCAACCTCACGCCGGTCGCGCTCCACGAGGGCGTCTGCCTCTCCGAGACCCTCTTCGGGAGCGGGCCGCGCTCCCCGGACCACGAGAACGTCCCGGCGGCCGTCTTCTCGCAGCCGCCCTGCGGGACCGTCGGTCTGACCGAGGCCGAGGCCCGGGAGAAGTACGGAGAGGTCGACGTCTACCGCTCGACGTTCCGCGCGCTCAAGCACACGCTCACGGGGGGCGAAGAGAAGACCATGATGAAGCTGATCGTCGACCGCGCCAGCGACAAGGTGATCGGACTCCACATGGTGGGGCCGGAGGCCGGCGAGATCGTCCAGGGCTTTGCCGTCGCGATCAAGGAAGGCGCGACGAAGGCCGACTTCGACGCCACGATCGGGATCCATCCGACGTCGGCGGAAGAGTTCGTGACGATGCGAGAGCCGGTAGGCGACTGAGGACGGGATTGCGGCGAATCGTTTCCAGGCTGACCGCGGTCGTCCTCGTGGCCGCGGGGCTCGTCTCCGTCGCGCGGGCGGACGCTCGCTACGACCCGCTCGAAGGCATGGACGCCGACGGGCGGATTCCTTCGGTCGAGAAGGACGCCTACGTCGCGCATCCGGAGCGCTGGCGCTATCTGCCCGAGAGTCGGATCCCGCCGGGCAACGTATTCGATCGCTTCCTGGTCTCGTCGCTCGTCTTCCCGATCGTCTTCTTCAACTCCGACGTCGGGGCCGGCTTCGGCGCCGGCGTCACGGACATCGACTTCCGCAAGCAGCGACGCCAGGAGTTCCTCGGTGCCTTCGCGTCGTACTCGACCGAGGGCCAGCAGAGCTACTCGATGACCTGGCGCCGCTGGCTCAAGCAGATGGAGGTGCCGAGCGGCGGCGTGCTCCAGGAGGAGCGCAGCTTCGTCCGCGCGTCCGCCGGCTACCGGAACACGCTGACCCGCCGCTTCTTCGGGATCGGACCGAACACCAAGGAGCGCAACGAGACCAGCTACACGGACCAGATGTTCTGGGTCGATCTCGGGGTCGCCTACTCCCTCGAAGGGGCACTCTCCGACTTCGTGGTCTCCGCCGGGCTGCGCAGCGAGACGCACTGGCTCCGCGGCGGAGAGGTCGGCGGCGTCCC
Source organism: Myxococcota bacterium (assembly GCA_039187915.1). Lineage (GTDB taxonomy): Bacteria > Myxococcota_A > UBA9160 > UBA9160 > UBA4427 > UBA4427. Next base: position 5,449 of record JBCCZJ010000288.1, on the reverse strand, counting down.
GGACACCGAGGACTTCGGCGCTCCCTTCGTGAGCGCGCGGACGGCGCAGCTCTTCGAGGAAGCCGATCGCAGCACGCTCGGTTGGGTGGGCGCCGGGATCGCCTGGGACACCCGCGACAGCGTTCGGAATCCCTACCGGGGGCACGCCATCAGCGCCGCGATCGACGCCGCCGTGCTCCAGGGCGACACCACCTTCCGATCCCTCGGCGCCGTCGGGGCGATCTACACGATCCGCGCGGACAAGGTCTTTCCGCTGCCGCCGCTCTTCCACGACGGCGGGGACGCCGGCGAGGAGCACCCGCCGACGGACAGCCTGGGCGTCCACTTCCGGACCCAGCTCTCCTCGGGCTCGCTGCCCTTCTACGCGCGCCCGACCCTCGGCGGCTCGCGCATCCAGCGCGGCTACATCGCCGGCCGCTGGCGGGACGACGCGCTCTGGGCCGCCGCCGCGGAGTATCGCTTCTGGGTCATCCCCCGCGGATTCACGGTCTGGAAGAACATCCGGGTCGAGCGGATCGGCGGGGCCTTGTTCTACGAGGCGGGCGGCGTCGGCGAGGACGGGGGCGATCTCTTCGATTCGCGCGTGCTCCACACCTACGGCTTCGGCGGTCGCGCGACGATCGAGCGGGCGGTGCTCTTCCGTCTGGATCTCGGCTTCTCGAGGGAAGGCATGAACCTCGCGGCGGGTTTCGGGCTCTCCTTCTAGCGGGCGAGGCCAGTCGTCCGCCGCAGGGAGACGAGGGCGGCAAGGGACGGCCGGCCTCGGAGGGCAAAGTCAGGCTGCGAGCCTCGGCCGACCATGGACCGCGAAGCGCGGCTGCGAGCCTCGGCCGACCATGGACCGCGAAGCCCGGCTGCTACGGTCGGCCGACCATGGACCGCGAAGCCCTCTTCGGCCTGCTGGATCGCTACGAAGCCCGCCATCCGGACGAGCGAACGACCCTCGATCGGATCCGCGCCCTGCTGACGACGCGCGAGGACGCCTTCCATCGCACCTGCTTCGCGCCGGGCCACATCACGTCCTCCGCCTGGATCGTCTCGCGCGAGTCGGGGGCCGCGCTCTTCACCCACCATCGCAAGCTCGAACGCTGGCTCCAGCTGGGGGGCCACGCGGACGGCGAGACCGACGTGCTCGCCTCGGCGCTTCGGGAGGCGGCCGAGGAATCGGGCCTCTCCGGTTTCCAGCCGCTTCCGCGGGCGGGACCGATCGAGATCCTCGACGTGGACGTCCACCAGATCCCCGCGCGCAAGGACGAGCCCGCCCACGAGCATCACGACATCCGGTTCCTGCTCGAGGTGTCCGAGGCGCAGCCGATCGTGCGACAGGAGCGGGAGTCGAAGGAGGTCCGCTGGTTCACGCCCGCCGAGATCGCCGCGCAGATCGACGAGGAGAGCATCCTGCGGATGGCCCGGAAGGCGGCGGCGTGGGGCGGCCGCTTGCCAATCGGGCCCGTCTGAAGCAGACTTTCATCAACCGGCGTTTGAATATCAGGTGCGAACCTGATTGCGGAGTCCCGGGGGGTGGATCCCCACTTCCCTTTTCGGGTTCCCAGACTCCGACCCCCCGCTGCCTCGCGAAGGCCCCGTTTCCGTGATTTCGGACTCTCCTGGCGCTGAGCGCCTCGAGAGCACCGTACCTCGATCACAGAGTGACGGCATGGACTTTGCGACCATTGGTGATGGTAGAATCCACGCACCTGGAGGGGTCGGAGGTCGCAGCCATGTGGCTCAGGATCGCCGGAGACGACCGGACCCGATCGCGCGCAGGCGCGGCGGCGGCTCCCCCCGCCCGCCCGAGGCGCGCGCGTCGGCGGTTCGGCCTGCGGACGGCGCTGGTTCTCGTCCTGACCGGGTCGTTCGCGGAGGCTGCCGCGGCTGATCCCGCGAGCCCGGACCCGGCCGAGACGGTGGCGGTCGAGACGGCGCTGGTCTCCACGACCGCGCCGCGCACCCTCGACGAACTCTTCGTGGTCCCGGCCATCGACCGCGGGCCGACCGCGGCCGAGCGGACCGATGCGTCGCTCGCCGAGGCCGTCGCGCGCCGCGACGGCGTCCGCAACGTCGCCACGACCGGGTTCCGCAAGAAGAGCATCGACCTCTTCAGTCACGAGCGCGCGGTCGCCGTGGGCGAGCAGGAGATGCTGCTGCGGCTTCGTCTGCGGGCGAAGACCCGCGAAACGATGTCGGTGGAGCTGCGCTTCTAGCGAAGGCGCCCGGCGCGCGTCTCCCTTCGGGTGCGGTGGCTATGCTCCCGCCCCATGACCGACCCCGTTCAGGACCTCCTCTCGTTCATCGACCGATCGCCTACGCCCTATCACGCCGTCGCGGAGTCCGCGGCGCGCCTCGAAGCGGCCGGCTATGCGCGTCTCGAAGAGGGGGATGCCTGGTCCCTCGACGCGGGCGACCGATGTTATGTCGTGCGCGCGGGCGGCTCGATCGCCGCCTTCGAAGTGGGTCGGGCCGCACCGGCGGAGGCCGGCTTCCGCGTCGTCGGTGCCCATACCGACTCGCCCAACCTGCGGATCAAGCCGGAAGCCGACGTGAGGGCGCACGGCTACCGCCAGCTCGCGGTCGAGCCCTACGGCGGCGTGCTGCTGCATACCTGGCTCGACCGCGACCTGTCGCTGGCGGGGCGCGTCACGCTTCGCAGCGGAGAGGGGACCGAGACGCGCCTCGTCGACTTCGGCCGTCCGCTCCTGCGTGTGCCCAACCTGGCGATCCATCTCTACCGCGAGATCAACACGGAAGGGCTCAAGCTGAACGCCCAGCGCCACCTCGCGCCGCTCCTCGGGCTCGGCGCCGACGGCGCCTTCGTGGATCTGCTCTGCGCGGAGCTCGGGCGGGAGGGCGCGATGGTCGAGCCCGAAGACGTGCTGGCCTGGGATCTGATGGCCTACGACACGCAGCCCTCGAGCGTGTCGGGCGCGGAGAACGAGTTCATCCACGCGCCGCGTCTCGACAACCTCGCTTCCAGCCACGCGGGCCTCTGCGCCCTCGTCGCGGCGGGAGAGGCGGGGGCCGCGGACGTGACGCGGGTGGTCGTTCTCTACGATCACGAAGAAGTCGGCAGCCGCAGCACGCAGGGCGCGGGGGGCACCTTCCTCGAGGACACGCTGCGGCGCGTGGCGAACGCAGCGGGCGACGACGCCGAGGCGATGGAGCGGGCGGTCGCGCGCTCGTGGCTCGTGTCCGCCGACATGGCCCACGCGATCCATCCGAACTACGCGGACCGCCACGAGCCCGGTCATCGCCCGAAGATCGGCGAAGGGCCCGTCATCAAGACGAACTCGAACCAGGCCTACGCGACCGACGCCGAGAGCGCCGGCTTCTTCTCCTCGCTTTGCGGTCGGGTGGGCGTCACGCCCCAGAACTTCGTCACGCGCAGCGATCTCGGCTGCGGCTCGACGATCGGTCCGATCTCGGCGGCCCGGGTCGGTATCCGCACCGTCGACGTCGGCAACCCGATGCTCTCGATGCACTCCGTCCGCGAGATGGCCGGGAGCGCGGACGTCGCGCCGATGATCGACGTGCTGGTGGAGCTCTTCCGCGGCTAGCGAGCAGACGCACGAACCGGTCGCGGGTCCGAAACGCGAACGCCCGCCGCCGGGCGAGCCGGCGACGGGCGTTTCGAAGAAGGCTGTGGGCCTCGCTAGGAGGACAGCACCGCCCGGCCGATCACCTTGAGCTCGAGGATCGGCTTGGTGCCCTCGAAGATCGGCAGCACCGTCGCGTCGACGACGTAGCGGCTGATCGGGTACTCCTCGGCGTAGCCCCAGCCGCCGTGCATGACCTGACCCTGCTGGGTGACGGAGACGGCGACGTCGCAGGCGAGCAGCTTCGACTGCGCGGCGAGCGGGCCGGCGGCGCGCTCGTCCTCGTCGAAGGCGCGCGCGGCCGCGTACGTGATCGCACGGGCGCCCGCGTTCTGGGCGACCATCCGGCCCAGCGTCCACTGCGTGAGCTGGAACTCGGAGATCGGAATGTCGAACTGCTTGCGGTCGACGACGTACTTGGCCGTCTCCTCGATCGCCGCCTGCGAGAGGCCGCAGCCGCGGCCGCCGGTCTGGAGGCGACCCGCGGCGAAGCCGGCCATCTGCAGATAGAAGCCGCGACCTTCGCCACTCGCCTCGCCGATCAGGTTCTCCTTCGGCACGAACCAGTTCTCGAAGTTCAGCGTGTAGGAGTGCATGCCGCGGTAGCCCGGGGTCGCGTCGGCCTTGCCGGACAGCTTGCCGCCGTGGGGCTGCGTCTGCTCGAAGGCGTGCTCGCGGGTCGACTCCTTCGGCACGACGAAGAGCGAGAGACCGCGGGCGCCCGACTCGGGGTTCGGGTCGGTGCGGAGCAGGACCGCGAGCACGTCGGCGCGTCCGGCGAACGTGCACCAGGCCTTCGGGCCGTCGATGAAGTAGCCCTCCTGGCCCTCCAGCTCGCCCTTCGTGGCGCGGCACTTCACGCCGGCGACGTCGGAGCCGATGTCGGGCTCCGTCACCGAGATGCCGGCCATGATCTCGCCGGACGCGAGCTTCGGGAGCCAGTGCTTCTTCTGCTCTTCCGTGCCGCCGCCGAGAAGCGCCTTGGCGAGGATCTCGGGGCGGGTGATCAGCGAGCCCGCCGCGGCGAGGGAAGCCCGCGAGAGCTCCTCGGTCGTGAGGATCATCGCGAGGTTGCCCATCTCGACGCCGCCGTACTCCTCCGGGATCGAGAGACCGAAGAAGCCGAGTTCGGCCATGTTCGTGATGAACTCTTCGGGAATCGTGAGGTCCTGGCGGTGGATGTGCTCGGCGTGGGGCGCGACCTCGTTGGCACCGAACTCGCGGACCTGGTCGCGGACCTGCTCGTGCATCTCGTCGAGCCACCAGTCGTTGCGACCGCCGTTCGCCGCGGCATCGGCGCCGATCTCGCGGAGCAGCGACTCGGCGGTCAGACGCCGGAGAGCCGTGCGGACGTCGAGGGTGAACGTCGATTCGATGGCCGCGTCGCCGATCCCGAGGTCGTCGACCGCGAGCGAGAGGCGGTCGCGCAGGTTCGTCATCAGCTCGCCGACGGCCGCGATCATGATCTTCTCGCGCATCGGCGTCAGGTTGCCGTCCGCGGACCAGGCCTCGGCCTCCTTCATCGTCTCGTGCGCCGCGACCGCTTCCGTCGCCGCGTAGGCGACGCGCTCGGTCAGGACCTGGTGGTCGTCGATCTTCTTGCCGTTCTCGGTCAGGGCCTTGGCGGCGCCGACGGCGTCGGCCAGCAGCTTCGAGCCGGCATCGAGGACGAGGCGGGCATCGTCGCAAAGCTCTGGCCTGGCGGGCGTCTCAACCGCTCCGTCATTGCGCAAGACGCCGACAAGATGGTCGCCGCGCTCGACCTCGACTTGCCCGCAGGCACCGACTATATTGCTGTGCCCACCGAGGGCGTCGGGCCTGAGCACCCGCTCTCTGGCGAGAAGCTCAGCCGCGTG
>JBCCZJ010000287.1:0-6997 GCA_039187915.1 Myxococcota bacterium | reverse complement strand
GCCGATTCCGCTTCCGACCAACAAGAACAAGTGGACCGTGCTCAAGGGCCCGCACATCGACAAGAAGTCGCGCGAGCAGTTCGAGCTCCGTACCCACAAGCGCCTGATCGACATTCTCGATCCGACGCCCCAGACCGTCGACGCGCTGATGAAGCTCGAGCTCGCAGCCGGCGTGGACGTGGAGATCAAGCTCTAGTCATGGCCACGATCGACGTCGTCAACACGCAGAACGAGAAGGCCGGCTCGGTCGACCTCTCGGCGGCGGTGTGGGGGAGCGAGGTCAAGCCTCATCTCCTGCACGCCGAAGTGCGGCGCCAGCTCGCGGAACGTCGCGCCGGCACGCACAGCACCAAGAATCGTGCCCTCGTCTCGGGCGGCGGGGCGAAGCCCTACCGGCAGAAGGGCACCGGGCGCGCTCGGCAGGGCACGACCCGCGCGCCCCAGTTCCAGGGCGGCGGCGTCGTCTTCGGTCCGGTTCCGCGCGGCTACTCCCACAAGCTTCCGAAGAAGGTTCGGGGTGCGGCGCTCAAGTCGGCGCTCTCGCAGAGCCTCTCCGAAGGTGGGCTCAAGGTCGTCGATGATCTCCAGGTCGAGGGCTACAAGACGAAGGTCGTCGTCGGGATCCTCGGCGCCCTCGGGCTCGAGGGGACGACGCTGATCGTGATCGACGACGCGAACCCCACGGTCGAGGCCTCGGCGCGAAACCTTCCGGGCGTGACGGTCGTGCGCGCGGAGGGGCTCAACGTCTACGACGTGCTGCGCCACAAGAACCTGCTCATCACGCAGGCCGCGGTCGCCAAGGTCGAGGCCCGATTCGACGGCACCCAGGGAGCGAAGGACTGATGGACCTGCACGAAGTGATCCAGCGACCGATCGTGACCGAGAAGAGCGCCATCGCCCGCGAAGAGGCGAACATCGCGACCTTCCGCGTCGATCCGGCCGCGACCAAGCACGAAATCCGCCGCGCCGTCGAGATGCTCTTCGAGGTGAAGGTCGAAAACGTGCGAACGATGAACCAGCCCGGGAAGAAGAAGCGCGTCGGCAAGAAGATCGGCCGCAAGCCCTCCTGGAAGAAGGCGATCGTCGAGCTGGCCGAAGGCCACACGATCGAATATTTCGAGGGAGTCTGATCCATGCCGGTCAAGAAGTACAAGCCGACTTCGGCAGGGCGCCGCAACATGAGCGTGTCCGACTTCGCGGAGATCACCCGAGGTCGGCCGGAGCGCTCGCTGACCAAGGGCCTCGTCAAGAAGTCCGGTGGACGGAACAACAACGGGCGAATCACGTCGTATCACCGCGGTGGCGGTGCGCGGCGTCGCTTCCGCTCGATCGACTTCCGTCGCAACAAGATCGACGTGCCGGCCAAGGTCGCTGCGATCGAGTACGACCCGAACCGATCGGCGAACATCGCGCTGCTCCACTACGCGGACGGCGAGAAGCGGTACATCCTGAGCCCCCTCGGCCTCCAGGTCGGTGACACGGTGCTGTCGTCGGCGAACGCCGAGATCCACCCGGGCAACGCGATGCCGCTCTCGAAGATCCCGCTCGGTACGCAGCTCCATGCGATCGAGATGAAGCCGGGGAAGGGCGCGCAGCTCGTTCGCTCCGCCGGAACCAGCGCCCAGCTGATGGCCCGCGAGGGCAAGATGGCGACGCTCCGCCTGCCTTCGGGCGAGATGCGGATGGTCCACATCGACTGTCTCGCGACGATCGGCGAGGTCGGCAACTCCGAGCACGAGAACCAGCGCATCGGCAAGGCGGGTCGATCCCGCTGGCTCGGCAAGCGCTCCAACGTTCGCGGCGTCGCGATGAACCCGGTCGACCATCCGATGGGTGGCGGCGAGGGTCGGTCGTCGGGGGGGCGTCATCCGTGCACGCCCTGGGGCAAGCCGACCAAGGGCGCGAAGACGCGCAAGAACAAGCAGACCGACAAGTACATCGTCAAGCGACGAGGGAAGAAGTAGGTAACCCGGAATGGCACGTTCACTTCGCAAGGGTCCGTACGTCGACCCGAGCCTTCAGCGAAAGGTCGACAAGCTGGCGGCGGGCGGCGGCAAGGGCGTCATCAAGACGTGGTCGCGGCGCTCGATGATCACGCCCGACTTCGTCGGCCTCACCTTTCACGTCCACAACGGCAAGCTCTTCATGCCCGTCTTCGTGACGGAGAACATGGTGGGGCACCGTCTCGGTGAGTTCGCCCCGACCCGGAAGTTCACGGGCCACGCGAGCGACAAGAAGGTGAAGCGCTGATGGCGGCCGACAGCTCCGAACAGACCACGGTCAAGGCCTCGCTCAGCAACTACCGCGTGAGCGCCCAGAAGGCGCGCCTCGTCGCGGACCAGATTCGCGGCAAGAACGTCGAAGAAGCGCTGAACCTCCTCGATCTCTCGCCCAAGCGGATCGCCGCTCCGATCGCGAAGCTCGTCCGCTCCGCCGTCGCGAACGCCGAGCAGAAGAACGAGAACCAGCGCGCCGGGATCGAGATCGACGACCTGGTCGTGTCCACGATCTACGTCGACGAAGGTCCGAGCATGTGGCGCATCCGCCCGCGCGCCCAGGGCCGCGCCGCCTGGATCCAGAAACGAACGGCGACGATCAACGTCGAACTTTCGGAGCGCTGAAGACGGCCGAGGCGCTGAAGGTCCCTGAGAAGCTGAAGGCTCCTGGGACGACGCTGAGGGCTCCTGAGACGCTGAAGGCTCCTCAGGCGCCGAAGACTCTCCAACCGCCGAAGACTCTCTCATCGCTGAAGACGCCTCGGGCGGCGAACCCGCCCCGAGACACAGAACGCAGGCCTTCCGCGAGTTGAAGGCTCACCGAGCAGGGAAAACCAAGCATGGGTCAGAAAGTACATCCCTACGGCTTCCGGGTCGGCACCCTCTACGGGTGGCAGTCGAACTGGTTCGCCGAGAAGAACTACGCAGAGCAGCTGCACGAGGACGTGCGGATTCGCGAGTTCATCAAGAAGAAGCTCTACCACGCGGGAATCTCGAAGGTCGTCATCGAGCGCACCGGTGACAAGATCGTGATCAACATCCACACCGCGCGGCCCGGCATCCTGATCGGCAAGCGCGGCGCCGAGGTCGACCTGCTCCGGAAGGAGCTCAAGGCCTACACCGACGCGGACGTGTTCATCAACATCAAGGAGATCCGCAAGGCGGAGCTCGACGCGCAGCTGGTCGCCGAGAACATCGCGACCCAGCTCGAGCGTCGCGTCGCCTTCCGGCGCGCCATGAAGAAGGCGATGATCTCGACGATGAAGTTCGGCGCCGAAGGCATCCGGATCCAGTGCTCGGGCCGCCTCGGCGGCGCCGAGATGGGTCGCCGCGAGTGGTACCGCGACGGTCGTGTCCCGCTGCACACGCTCCGCGCGGAGATCGAATACGGCTTCGCCGAAGCGCGCACGACCTACGGCGTGATCGGCGTGAAGTGCTGGGTCTTCAAGGGCGAGGTCGGCGACCGCGAGCTCAAGCGCGGCCCGCTTTCCCAGGACCACCGCTCGGAGACGCCTCGCTGATTCTCGGGCCCGCGCTTCCGCGTGGCCCCTGGAGCCGAGGGCTCCGTTCAGATCGACCGCTCCTGGCAGGAGCAAGGAAGAAGAAATGCTTCAACCGAAGAAAGTCAAGCATCGCAAGATGTTCAAGGGCCGTCTCCGCGGAAAGGCCATGCGTGGCAACACGCTCGCCTTCGGGACGTTCGGTCTCCAGGCGATGTCCTCCGGGTTCATCACGGCGCGTCAGATCGAGGCGGCTCGTATCGCGATGACCCGTCATGCCAAGCGCGGTGGCAAGGTCTGGATCCGGGTCTTCCCCGACAAGCCGACCACGAAGAAGCCCGCCGAAGTCCGTATGGGTAAGGGCAAGGGCAACCTCGAGGCCTGGGTCGCCCCCGTCAAGCGCGGGCGCATGCTCTACGAAATGGAAGGCGTCGACCCGCAGGTCGCGCGCGAGGCGCTCCGCCTCGCGGCGCACAAGCTGCCGGTGCGCACGCGCTTCGTGCAGCGGGAGGGCTGATCCAGATGCAGGCCTCCGAACTACGAGATCTCTCCGAGAACGAGCTCGAGCAGAAGGGCAAGGAGCTCCGTGACGAACTCTTCAACGCGAAGATCCGCCGGGCGACCGAGCAGCTCGAGAACACGGCACTGCTGGGGCAGCTGAAGAAGGACATCGCGCGCGTCGAGACCCTTCTTACCGAGAAGCGTGCAGCCGTCGGTACCTCCGGACAGGGAGCATAGACAGTGAGCGAACGAGGAAGTCGACGAACCCTGATCGGGACCGTGGTCAGCAACAAGATGGACAAGACCGTCGTCGTGCGTGTCGAGCGTCTGGTTCAGGACAAGCGGTACAAGAAGTACATCCGTCGGTATTCGCGCTTCATGGCGCATGACGAGAGCAACGACTGCGCGGAAGGCGACCAGGTTCGGATCATCGAACACCGGCCGCTTTCCAAGCGGAAGCGATGGAAGGTCCAGGAGACGCTCGAAAAGGCGACGCAGATCTAGCTCGCGCGGGGCCATGGGGTCCCGGAAGCCAGGTCTCGTCGAACCGTCGAGGCAGGCCGAGCGCGGCGTCGCTCGGCAGAGGAACTGAACAATGATTCAAGCTGAATCCACACTCCAGGTGGCGGACAACTCGGGTGCACGGAAGGTGAAGTGCATCCGGGTGCTCGGCGGCTCGCGCCGTCGTTTCGCCTCCGTGGGCGACATCATCGTGGTGGCGGTCAAGGAAGCCATCCCGAATGCCCGCGTGAAGAAGGGCGAGGTGCGACGCGCGGTGATCGTGCGGACGAAGAAGGCGATCTCGCGTCCCGACGGGACGCACATCCTCTTCGACGAGAACGCTGCCGTCCTGATCAACAAGGACAAGGAAGTCGTCGGGACCCGTATCTTCGGCCCCGTCGCCCGCGAGCTCCGCGGCGCCGGCTTCATGCGCATCGTCTCGCTCGCGCCGGAGGTGCTCTGAGATGTCGGTCGGAACTTCCGAACAGCCGCGCCTGAAGGCCCAGTACGACGAGACGATCCGGCCGAAGCTCCAGGAGGAGTTCGGGTACGGCAACGTCAATCAGATCCCGAAGGTGGAGAAGGTCGTCGTGAACATCGGCCTCGGCGAGGCCACCACCAATCCCAAGCTGCTCGAGCGCGCGATGGAAGAGCTGGCGCAGATCACCGGCCAGAAGCCGGTCATGCGCCGCGCCAAGAAGAGCGTCTCGAACTTCAAGCTCCGCGAGGGGCAGCCCATCGGCTGCAGCGTCACGCTCCGAGGCGCGCGCCAGTGGGAATTCCTCGATCGTCTGCTCAACGTGGCCCTGCCGCGCGTGCGCGACTTCTCGGGCGTGTCGCCCAAGGCCTTCGATGGCCGCGGCAACTACACGTTGGGTGTTCGCGAACAGACGATCTTTCCGGAAGTGGACTACGACAAGGTCGAGAAGGTGACCGGCATGAACGTCACCGTCGTCACGACCGCAACCACCGACGCCGAGGCGAAGAGTCTTCTGACCCATCTCGGCGTGCCCTTCCGGCAGTAAAGGAGACAACCATCATGATGACCGATCCGGTTGGTGACATGTTGGCTCGAATCCGAAACGCGGGCGGCGCGCGACACGCGCAGGTGAGCTGCCCCGCTTCGAAGCTCAAGCTCGCAGTGGCTCAGGTCCTTTCCGACGAGGGGTTCGTCGGTTCCGTTTCCAACGACGGCGACGACAAGAAGCCCACGATGACGATCGACCTCCGCTATCAGGACGACGGCAAGCTCATGATCGAGGGCATGCGGCGCGTCTCGAAGCCGGGCCGACGCATCTACGTCGGCGCGGGCGACGTCAAGCAGGTTCGTGCCGGTCTCGGCATGGCCATCCTCTCGACGTCGAAGGGCGTCATCTGCGATCGCGACGCCCGGGCCCAGAAGGTCGGCGGCGAAGTGATCTGTGAGGTCTGGTAATCATGTCCCGCGTAGGTAATCGACCGATTTCGATTCCGTCGGGCGTGACCGTCAACGTCTCGGACGAAGAGATCTCGGTGAAGGGGCCGAAGGGCGAGCTCAGCTGCAGGATTCCGGCGGGCGTCAAGGTCAAGAACGAGGACGGATCGCTCTCGTTCGAGCGGCCCGACGACTCGAAGCCGGCTCGGGCGAATCACGGCCTCGTTCGCGCGCTCGCGAACAACCTGGTCGTCGGCGTCTCCGAGGGCTTCGTCAAGCGGCTCGAGATCGAAGGCGTCGGCTATCGCGCCGACGTGAAGGGCAAGAGCCTGAACCTCCTGCTCGGCTTCTCGCATCCCGTCGAGATGCCGATCCCGGAGGGCCTCAAGGTCTCCGTCGATCAGAACACGAAGGTCGCGATCGAGGGCGCCGACAAGCAGGTCGTCGGTCAGTTCGCGGCCGACGTCCGCGCGCTGCGGCCGCCGGAGCCCTACAAGGGCAAGGGCGTCCGCTACGAAGACGAACACATTCGCCGCAAGGTCGGTAAGGCAGGCGCTTGATGAAGAAGAAGGTTCTGGACACGAAGCGCCGGAAGTGGCTGGCGCGCAAGGCTCGGACGCAGACGGGTCTGGCTCGCAGCGAGCGGGTCTCCCTGACGGTCTTCCGCAGCGCGAAGCACACCTACGCGCAGCTGGTCGATCCTTCGGGCAAGACCCTCGGCTCCGCCTCGACGCGCGACCGCGCGATTGCGGGCGACGGGCAGACCGGCAACGTCGAGGCGGCGAAGAAGGTCGGCGAGGCGATCGGCCGGATCGCCAAGGAAAAGTCGATCGACGAGGTCGTCTTCAATCGAAACGGATTCCTCTTCCACGGTCGCGTCGCGGCCGTCGCGGAAGGGGCTCGCGAAGCGGGGCTTCAGTTCTGACATGGCATCTGTAATTCAATCGTCGCTCCTCAACGCGAACGACTACGAGCTGAACGATCGGGTCATCCACATCAACCGCGTCTCGAAGGTGGTGAAGGGCGGTCGTCGCTTCAGCTTCTCCGCCCTCGTCGTCGTCGGGGACGGCGCGGGCGTCGTGGGT
>JBCCZJ010000286.1:0-7016 GCA_039187915.1 Myxococcota bacterium | reverse complement strand
GCGGCCGCCGCGGCGACGCCGGCAGACTGACGCGGTCACGACCGACGGCCGACGCAGCGCTCGAGGCCGCCTCCCGAACGCACGCTTGCCCTCGCCGGACGTCGGGTGTATACCCGGAAGCGATGGCGGCGAACTTCTTTTCGTATTCCTTCTTTATGGACGCCCGGGGTTGGTTTGCCTCGGGGGCCGTGGAAGGGTGCGCCGAGGTCTAGACGAGTAGATCCAGAAGAAGACGGCCACCGAAGCTTTCACGGCCCCGAGAGGACTCCCTCTCGGGGCCGTTTCTTTTTCGGGCCACGCCGACCCCACGGCGCGGCCGCGACGATCGACGGAGAGTTCCATGCGTTCCCTGGAAGACCGCAACCTGACGGGCATCGAGCCCCTGCCCGCCCCGGCGGACCTGAAGATCAGCCATCCGATCTCGACGAGCGCCGCGCGGACGGTCCTGCGCGCGCGGACGGCGATCCGCGACGCGATGCACGGACGCGACCCGAAGCGCGTCGTCGCGATCGTCGGCCCGTGCTCGCTGCACGATCCAGAGGCGGCGCTCGACTACGCGAAGCGGCTCCTGCCGCTCGCCCGGGAGCTCGAGGACGAGCTCGTCGTCGTGATGCGCACCTACTTCGAGAAGCCGCGGACCACGGTCGGCTGGAAGGGCCTCGTGAACGACCCGCGTCTCGACGGGTCCTGCCGCGTCGAAGAGGGCCTCGCCCTCGCGCGGCAGATCCTGCTCGAAGTGAACGACCTGGGTCTCCCCTGCGCGACCGAGTTCCTCGACCCCTTCGCGCCGCAATTCCTGGCCGATGCGATCTCGTGGGCGGCGATCGGCGCCCGGACGACGGAGAGCCAGACCCATCGCGAGATGGCCAGCGGCCTGTCGATGCCCGTCGGCTTCAAGAACGGGACCGACGGCGGCCATCAGGTCGCGATCGATGCCATGACGGCTTCGAGCGCGCCCCACTCCTTCCTCGGCGTTCGCTCGGACGGGACGGCGGCGGTCGTGAAGACGGCGGGCAATCCCGACACCCACGTGGTGCTTCGCGGCGGCGGCGGCCGGACGAACTACGACGCCGACAGCGTGAACGCCGTCGCCAAAAAGCTCGACAAGCGCGGCGTCATGATCGATTGCTCTCACGGCAACTCGAAGAAAGACCCCGCGCTCCAGGGCGAAGCGTTGCGAGACGTCGCCCGACAGCTGCGTAGCGGCTCGAAGCACGTCCTCGGCGTCATGCTCGAGAGTCACCTCGAAGAGGGGCGCCAGGACTGGGTGCCCGGGAAGCCGCTCCTGCCCGGCGTCTCGATCACCGACGCCTGCATCGGCTTCGAGGAGACCGACGGGCTGCTCCGGGAGCTCGCGGCGTCGGTCCGCGGACGTCGAGGCGCGCGGAGCCGCCGGGTCGTGACGGACGCAGCCTAGGCGCGGCGCGCGACTCGAAGTCGATGACGACCTCCGCTGGAGTGGACTAGCGTCCTCGGCGCGATCCGAACCGATCGAACCGGAGGCCCGCGCGCATGGCACCCCACGAGTGGAACACGAAGGTCTGTCTCGTCACCGGCGTCGGACCGGGAACGGGCAAGGCGATCGTCGAGCGTTTTCTCGAAGGGGGCTACCGCGTGGCGATGCTGGCGCGCAACGATGCGCGCCTGTCCGCCCTCGCGGACGGCTACGGCGACGCCGTGGTCCCGCTGCCCTGCGACGTGACCGATACGACGGCGCTCGAGCGCGCGGTCGCGGCGGCGACGGACGCGCTCGGCGTGCCGTCGGTCGTCGTCCACAACGCGGTCGGCGGCGCCTTCGGTGATTTCAGCGAGATCGACCCCGAGACCCTGCGCCAGAACTTCGAAGTGAACACGATGGCGCTGCTCCACCTGGCGCGCCTCGTCGCCGACGCCATGATCGCGAACGGAGGCGGCGCCCTGATCACGACGGGCAACACCTCCGCCTATCGCGGCAAGGCGAACTTCGCCGGCTTCGCACCCAGCAAGGCGGCCCAGCGAATCCTGATGGAGAGCATCGCGCGCAGCCACGGACCGAGGGGCCTGCACGCCTGTTTCGTCGCGATCGATGCCGTGATCGACCTCGAATGGACCCGTCAGCGCTTCGCCGACGCGCCCGACGAATTCTTCTGCAAGCCCGCCGACATCGCGGGCGAAGTCTTCCATGTCGCTCACCAGCCCAAGAGCGCCTGGTCGAACGAGATCATGATCCGCCCCTTCGGCGAGACCTGGTGAGCCCGATGGCCGATCTCCGCATCGTCTCCTACCTGCCCAACCCGCGCGTCTACAAGGCGACGATCGCCGCCCGCTACACCGGCGCGACGATCGAGGTCCTCGGCGCGAAGCCGCCCGAGATGCCGGGCTGGCTCTGGGACTACGACGCCCGTCCGATCGGCGAGGAGGAGCGCGACTCGCCCGACCTCGAGCGCTTCGCGCGCGTCGCCCGACGCGGGTTCCAGGGCAAGCTCTACAAGACGGACCGCTTCCTCGAAGCGAACCCCTTCGGCGACATCCCCGCCGCCTTCGGCGAGGACGGGGACGTCGGCCTCTTCGAGTCGAACAGCATCATGCGCGCCGCCGCGCGCCTCGGTCCGAACGCGGGCGCGCTCAGCGGTGGGACGCCCTTCGAGCAGTCGCGGGTCGACGCCTTCCTCGATCGCACGCTGCTCTTCGCCCGCGACATCCAGCCCTACCTCCTCGCGGCAGGGAAGCCGGACGGCGCCGCCCACCACGCGACCATGAAGGACACCTTCGAGAGCTACCTCGAGGGCATCGAGCGCGCGCTCTCGCAGACCGCCTTCATCGCCGGCGACGCGCTCTCGCTCGCCGACGTCGTCTTCGCCTGCGAGCTCGCGCTGCTCACGAACGAGGGCCGCTTCGCGGACGCGCTCGCGCAGTCGGGCCTCGAGCCGCTGATGCCGAAGCTGCCGGAGTACGGGAGCGCCGTCCGCCATCTCGCGCGCCTGGCGGCAGAGCCGGAGTTCTCGGAGGACCTCGAGCGCTACTTCCGGCGGATGGGCGTGGTCGCCTAGCAGCGGACGCGCAGCAGAGCGGCATCTTGCGACCTGTGCATCAGCCCTCTCGGGCGTTCCGCCGATCCGCCTGGGAGTCCCTCCCGAGCGCCTTCGGGAGCGTCCAGCCAGGGTGAATCCCATGCAGACCGTTCTCCTCGTCGCCGCCGGTGTCGTCCTCGGCGTCCTCCTGCTCGGCGTCCTCGCGATCGGCTACCTCAAGAGCAAGATCGGCAGCTTCTGCGAGGCGATCTCCGAGCTCGTCCGCGCCGGTGGGATCCCGCCCTTCCGCGTCCAGCTCGACGCGAACGCGGAGATCGAGTGGCGGGACGAGGCGCGCGTGTCGGCCGCGACCGCGGACTTCGAAGCCCACGGCTACGCGCGGATCGGTGACTTCGACGTTCGCGAGATGGACGACGTCCGCATCCGCGCGATGTGGAACCGCGAGCACGGGACCTGCGTCGTCTTCTACGACCATCCCGAGATGGGCCTCTGGGCCGACGCCTTCCAGGAGTTCGTCGACGGGACGTCGGTCACGGTCAGTACGAGCCGGGAGACCGGCATGGATACGCCCTTCCACGCCCGCCTCTTCCGCCTCGAATCCGAACTCGGGGACGCAGGCGTCGCCCGCGCCCTCCACGACCGGCTCCTCCACGAATCGATCGGCTGCGAACCGATGGCGTTCCGACCCGAGGACTTCGCGTCCGTCTACGCCGAGCTCTACGCCCAGGAGATGGACTGGCGCATCGCGCGCGGCGGCGTGACCCGGGGCGAGATCGAGCGCGTCGTCCAGCTGTCGGGCGGCGAGCTACCGAGCGAGGCGCAGATCGAGCTGATCCAGGAGATGTGGCGCGACGCGATCGCCTTCTTCATCGACGAAGAGGTCCGGAACGCGTGGCTCGCCGACTGCGATCTCTCCGCGATCGAGTGGGATCGACTGCAGGACCGGATCCGGGTCGTCCACGAGCGCCACAAGTCCGAGGATCTCGTCGACGACCTCGCCTGGGAGATGGTCGCCGCGGACGCGGACAAGGACGCCGACTACGACGACGAAGCCGCCTGCGAGGCATCGCGCGAGACGCTCCGCCCCTGCTTCGAGACGAGCAACCGCCAGGGCTTCGCGCGGGCGCAGACCTTCCTGCCCGAGAAGCACCAGTACGAGAAGCTCGGCTCGACCGAAGATCCCTGGCCGGCGGACATCTGGGCCGCGCCGGAGCCGATCGAGTAGCCGCCCTGCGAGCGCTAGCCTCCGAGCGGTCGATCGAACCCCAGGAGGCAGCATGGAAGTCGGCGTCGGTCTCCCCACGAATCTGCGCGGAACGAGCCGCGATCTCGTCCTCGAATGGTCGAGGCGCGCCGAGCAGGCGGGCTTCGCCTCGCTCTGCATGGGCGAGCGCCTGACCTACGCGGGCTACGACTGGGTCCTGTCGCTCACTGCGGCGGCGAGCGTGACGAACACGATCCGGCTGCTCTCGAACGTGATCATCCTGCCGATCCACCCGGTGGGCGTCGTCGCCAAGCAGGCGCTCAGCCTCGACGACTACTCGGGCGGGCGCTTCTCCCTCGGCGTCGGTCTCGGGACCCCACTCGACGACTACGACGTCGCGCCCGCACCACGAGCGGGGCGCGGGCAGCGATTCGAGGAGAGCCTCCGGACGCTGCGCGCGCTCTTCAAGGGCGAGTCCCTCGTCGAGGGCACGCGCGCGATCGGCCCCGCCCCCGTCCGACCGGGCGGCCCCGAGATCCTGCTCGGCTCGAACGGCCACAAGGCGCTTCGCCGCGTCGGCCCCTTCTGTGACGGGGCCGTCACCTGGAGCTTCTCGGCGGATCCCGCGGAAGCGCGCGCGATGTTCGACGTCGCCGAAGCGTCGTGGCGCGAGGCGAACCGCGAGGGCCGCCCGCGTCTCGTCTGCGGTTGCTACTACGCGGCGGGACCGCGACCGGCCGAGGACCTCGAAGCCTACTTCCGCGAGTACTATCCGAACGTGCTGCCCGGGCAGGTCGAGCAGCTCCTGAAGGCGGTCCGGACGGTCACGCCCGACGCGATCCGCGACACGGTCGCGCGCTTCGAGGACATCGGCTGCGACGAGTTCATCTTCGTCCCGACGACCCCGGACCTGGCCCACCTGGACGGGCTGGCGGAGATCGTGTTCGACTAGCGCCCCGGACGCCCCACACGCCCCGGACGCCCCGGACGCCCCGGAAGCCGACGCGCGCCGAGGCCGACGAGTCCGAGACCGAGCAACAGGCTCGTCGACGGCTCGGGAATCACGGCGCGAAAGGCGACGCTCTCGATCTGGCCGGGCGGAGTCGCCCAGCCCGTGACGACGCGGCCGTCGTCCGACACATCGAGGACCTCGAAGAGCTCCCAACCCTCGAGCCCGGTCGCGCCGAACGCGACGAGCAGATCCCGCAGCCGGATCCATCGCCCGAACCGTGCCGTCCAGATCACGCCGGTCTGGAAGCCCGAATCCGTACGGCCGACGACGACCGACCCGTCTCTCGAGACGCCGAACGGGGTCACGCCGAATCCGGCGCTCGGGAATCCTCCGCGCGGGATCAGTTCCATCCCGCCCTCGGCGGTCCAACGAAACGCCCTCGTCGGGGTCGGCCCGCCGGCGTCGAAGAGACCGGCGTCCCCGACGATCGTCGATCCGTCCGCGGAGATCGCGAGCGCGCGGCTCCAGTCGAGGCCTTCGGGCGCCGGACCGGTCGAGGAAAGGCAAAGGATGGCATCGTAATCCTCCAGCCCCGCCCAAAGCTCGGCCGCGACCCGTTCGCGCTGACCGACCGCGTGGCGGTATTCCGCCTCGGTCATGTTGCGCCCGTCGATGACATTGCCGCGCAGGACTTCGGTCATCTGCTCGCCATGCGCATCCATCAGCGGGCCATAGTGCATGGCGTTGCCGTAGAGTTGCAGCACGCGCTGCCACTCCCACGCCTCGCCCATCCATTCGGGCATCTCGACCTCGGTCACATCGCTGCCCATGGATGCGGCGTAGTCTTCCAACGCCTTTTGCCCGGCCGGGGTCGCCTCGTCCCACTTGGCCGTGCGCATGAACGCGATACGCGGGCGGCGCGGCGGGTTCTGCAGGCACATGCCGAGGAGCGGTGGACGCGAGCGTGGGATCGACTGCGGATCATCGATATCACGTGCCATCATCACCTGCGTCAGCAGGGCGACATCCGCCGCGCTGCGCCCATAGGTGCCGACAGTGTCGAGCCAGTCGGCCTGCAAGGTGACGCCGCGCCGGGCGACCAGGCCGAAGGTTGGCTTCAGCGCCCAGATGCCATTGAAGCTGCCCGGGCGCACGACAGAGCCGCCGGTTTGCGTGCCGAGTGCCAGCGGCACCTGTCCGTCCGCGACTGCCGCGCCGGAGCCGGAGGACGAGCCGCCCGGCGTGTGCGCCGGGTTGTGCGGGTTCATCGTCGGCCCGGGGCTGCGGGTCGCGAGTTCCGTGGTGACGGTTTTGCCGAGGATAATGGCCCCTGCATCGCGCAGTTGGCTGACGCAGAGCGCGTCCCGGTGGGTGTGCCGCCCCTTGTGAGGGACATAGTTGTTCTGGGTCGGCATATCGTGAGTCTCGATGATGTCCTTTATCCCCACGGGCACACCGTGCAGCGGCCCCGTGCCATTGCCGAATTGCAGCGCCAGATCGGCGGCGCGGGCCTGCGCGAGGGCATGATCCTTGTCGAGATGGACCCAGGCTTTCACGGCATCGTCCCGTTCTTCGATGCGGTCGAGACAGGATTTGACGAGATCTTCCGAGGTCAGGCGCCCATCCGCGATTTCGGCCGCCGCGGCGACGGCGCTCATCTTCCAGGGTTCCATGGGGCTCTCCTGCGTCTTGTTGGTCGCGCCGGGGCGCGTTCGGCTTTCTGTCTAGCGGCGCTGCGCGCGGTGCCAAGCCCTGGGTGGGATTGGCGCCGAGTTATCGGGGTGGCGATGCGCCTGGTGTTTTGGTGCGCGGCGGAGTTGGCGTCCATCCATCGATTGGCACTGCACTG
>JBCCZJ010000285.1:0-7020 GCA_039187915.1 Myxococcota bacterium | reverse complement strand
TCACGTCGCGTCGCGGTCCTGACCGCACGCCCAGAAGGAGCCCGCCATGTCGGAAGACCTCGTCCTCTACGCGGTCCAGGGACCGGTCGCCACGATCACGCTGAATCGCCCGGTCAAGACCTCCATGCGCAGGGTGTTGGCTTTGTCCGGGCGATTCAGCGTGATCGTGGCGACCGGTCCCTGGACCGCGTAGAGGACGACGTCTTCCGACATGGCGGGCTCCTTCTGGGCGTGCGGTCAGGACCGCGACGCGACGTGAAGGCCGGAGTGTCGGGCGTGCGGGCGCGCGCGGCAAAGCGCCGCCGCCGGCCGAGCGCCCGCAGCGCCTGCGGTCGAGCGCCCGCAGCGCCTACGGTGGAGCGCCCTTGGCGCCTGCCGCGAAGGACCGGCGTCAGCGGGGGCGCAGGCCGTCGAGGAGCGTGCCGACGATCGTATCGACGTAGCCTTCGATCCCGGGCAGCGCGCCGGCGAGGTGGGGGGCGATGTCGCGGATGGCGACGAACGCGATCAGCTGGCCCCAGACGATCGTGGCCTGGGCGCGCGGGTTCGGGACGTCGAGGGCCCCGTTCGCGCTGTGGAGCGCCAGCAGCTCGGTGAGCACGTTGACGGTCGTCGTCGGGGCGGCCTTGCCGAACTCTTCCTGGACCGCCGGATCGCGGGCGGACTCCGCGAGCAGGATCCGGAAGAGCTCCTGGGACTGCGGCGACTCGAAGGCGCGCAGATACGCGTGGGCCACCCGCTCGAGCGCGTCCCGGATCGGCAGCGCCCGCAGCTCCTCCAGGTCGGGAATCCGCGCCGACTCGACGCTGCCCCGCAGCACGGCGATCAGGAGCGCCGACTTGTCCGCGAAGTACCAGTAGATGTGCGTGTGGCTCTTCAGGCCGGCGCCGGCCGCGATCTCCCGCAGGCTCGCGCCGCGAAAGCCGCGGTCGGCGAAGACGTGGGTCGCCGAATCGAGGATCGCCTGCCGGGTCGCCGCGGAGCGATCACTCGTCTCCGTCGTCGCCGTTCGCCCCTTCGACATCCTGGCTCCTCGATTGCGGGGCGCGCCTCCCCGGACCGGGCACGATTCCCTCTCGACGTGAACGAGCTTATCCGAGCTGGCGAACAGAACAACCGGCGGTTTCGGTCGCGGGGCGAGCCGATCACGCGCCCTCCGCGCCCTTGCCGTCCGGCCTCGGCATGGCGATCCTCGGCCCGGCTGGGCGCGCGCAAAGAGGGAGGGCTCGAGCCTTGCAGGGGCGATCGCGGACGATCGTGGGCCTGGTCGCGGTCGCGCTGATCGCCCTGGCGGCCGCGACGGCGGGCTACCGGCTCGGCGCCGCGAAGCGCCCGAGCGGCGTGCCGTGGGTCGACCTGGCGGGCGTCGGTCTTCGCCGGCTCGCCCGCGACGAAGCCCGGGCCCAGCCGGCCTCGCCTCACTGGATCGCCGGCAGCGAGCGGCTGGTCTTCGATCGCGGCTCGTCGAAGCAGCCGGCGTGGTTCGTCGTCGATCCGCGCGACGCGGCGCGGATCGAACCCTTCGCCCCGGGGCTGCCCCAGGCGGTCGCCGCGCTCTTCGACGAGGCCGGTGAGGCCGGCGAGGCCGAGGTCCCCGCGTTGTCCGGCGTACCGCGCCGCTTCGAATTCGTGACCGAGGACATGATCGAGTTCCTGCACGCCGATCGCCGCGTGCGCTTCGACCTCGGGAGCGGCGAGGCGTCCTTCGTGGCCTCCCTGGATGCCTCCGGACGCGACCCGCTCCGTCGGCGCATCGCCCGGGATCTCTTCCCTCAGGTCTGGCGGAGCGAGCGGGAGATCGTCTCGCCCGATCGCGCGTTCATGCTCACGGTCGACGGTCCCGACCTCGCGCTCCGCGGGCGCGACGGCCGGACGCGGCGGCTCACGCGGGATGGTGCCGCGCTGGCCGAGTGGTACCTCACGGCGAGCCGCTGGTCGCCGGACGGGGCCTCGATCTTCTCGGTCCAGATCGACGCGCGCGAGAGTGGCCGCGTCACGACCGTCGACTGGCTCGATCCGGATCGGCCGCCGCTCGACCAGCCCTATCCGATGACGTCGACTCGCGCGATGACGTTCCGGGGCGCGCTCTTCGACGCCGTCTCCGGGCGGCGGATCGACGTGGACTTCGGTCCCGAGGCCTACGTCCGGCCGCTCGCCTGGCAGGCGGACGGCGGCGAGGTCCTGGTCGCCCGCATGGATCGCGACGGCACGCGCCGCGAAGTCCTCGCGATCTCCGCCGCTTCGGGCGCCGTCCGCACGCTGCTCGAGGAGACGTCGACGGCGTGCATGCAGTTCCCGCCGGACTTCATCTTCCGGAGCGGCCCTCCCTTCCTGTTGCTGCCCGACGGGCGCGGATTCCTCTGGATCAGCGATCGCAGCGGTGTCCGCCAGATCGAGCACTACGACGCGGAGGGGCAACGGGTCCGCGTGCTCACGGCGGGCGCGCTGCCGGTGCATTCGATCGGGGGCTTCGGGCGCGAGACGCAGCAGGTCTTCTATCTCGCGCCGACGGATCCGGATCGTCCCTACGATCGTCACGTCCTCCGCGTTCCGCTCGCCGGGGGCGAGCCCGTCGTCCTCTCGGAGGGGGAGGGCGTGCACGCGATCGAGGTCTCGCCGTCGGGGCGTTTCTTCGTCGACCGCGCCTCGACGCTCGCAACGCCGCCCACGACGCGACTGCGGTCGGCCGACGGCGCGCTCGTCGCCGAGCTCGCTCGGCTCGAACGCACGCCGGGCGCCGATTGGATCGATCCGCCGCCCGAGCCCTTCACCGCTCTCGCGAGCGACGGTGAGACGGTGCTGCACGGGGTGATCTACAAGCCGTCGGGCTTCGACCCGGAGCGGTCGTATCCGGTGATCGACTCGGTCTACGGCGGGCCCTTCGTCAACTACGTGCCCCACGCCTTCGATGCGCCGGTGCCGGGGATCGGGCCCGAGCTGGCGGAGGCGGGCTTCGTGGTCGTCACGGTCGATGCCCGGGGCACGCCCGGCCGGGGCGCGGCCTTCGACCGCAGCGTGCAGGGACGTCTCGGCGAGTTCGAAGTGGACGACCATCGGGCGGCGATCGAGTCCGCCGCCGCCTCGCGCCCCTGGATGGACCTCGATCGCGTCGGCGTGATCGGCCACTCCTACGGCGGCTACTTCACCGTGCGCTTCATGCTGAAGGCCCCCGATTTCTACAAGGTGGGCGTCGCGTCGGGCGTGCCCGAGCTCGATCGGCACGTCGCCGGCATCTCGACCGAGTGCTATCTCGGCCGCTACGACGCGCATCCCGAACGCTACGCGCGCGCCGCGAACGCGCCGATCGCCGACGCGCTCGAAGGCGACCTCATGCTCGTCGTCCTGATGCAGGACGTGAACTCGCCGCCGCACGGCACCTTCAAGCTCGTGCAGGCGCTCAACGAGGCCGGCAAGAACTACGACCTGCTCTTGATGCCGGCGTCGAACCACGGCTTCGAGGGGGGAGATCCGCGCTACCTGCTCGAGCGCGCGCTGGCCCACTTCCTCGAACACCTCTCGGCGGAGTGAGCGGAGACCGCGGCCGCGCTCGACGGCGGGCTCAGGGGGCGCGACCGAGGATCCAGCGGCCGTGCTGCGGCGGATCGGCCTGCGTCGTCGACAGGACGAGCGCGAGGGGCGTGCGCGCCTCGGGCAGCTCGATCGCGCGCTCGAAGGGCGGCGTGGCGGAGCCGAGTTCGATCGGCCCCGCGCGCGGGCCCTCGAGGCGGAGCGTGAAGGCGCGGGAGGCGGCGGGTGCGGGATCGCTCGACACCTCGATCCGGACGTCGAAGGCCTCGCCGCGACGCAGGAGCCCGCGCGTGGAGAGTTCGACGCGGGTCGTGCCGACCTCGCGCACGCCGTGGGAGCGCCAGCCCGGGGCGATCGGCTGATAGGCGAGCGCGATTCCGAACGCGCCGAGCACCAGGAGAGCGCTCGGCCATCGGAGCCATCCGAGTCCCTGCCACCAGAGCGCGACGCGGCCCTTCATGCGGCCGGACTCGCCTCGAGGTCGTCGGTCGGCTCGGGCAGCCGGGCGGGCGCGCCCTGGCGCACGCGCTCCGTGTAGATGGCGACCCCGGTCAGCGCGAGCGCCGTCATCAGGAGGCCGCCCAGGAACCACAGCAGCTTGGTCGGCAGCCCACCGAAGGTGCCGAAGTGGAGCGGATCCGCGGCTTCGGCGATTCGCTGGTGCAATCCGAGCGTCTCGCCGCGGGTCCGTCCCAGCACGTCCCCGGTGACCGGGTCCACGGAGACGCGATTCGCGCGGACCCGGACGAGAACTGCGGCGGCGTCGCCGGTCACGACGATCGGCCCGTCGGCTTCGTCGGGGAACTGGATGCGCTGGACGACGAGATCCGGGATCGACCGGCGGGCGGCGGCGATCGCCTGGTCGAGACGGGCGCCATCGAAGCTGGCGGGGACCGGCACGCCGCGCTCGGTGGGGGGGATCGTCTCGGGAAACGCGGGGGCACGGCCGCCGAGGCTCTCGACGAGGTACCAGGTCCCCGTCAACGCGATCAGCGCCACGAACCAGCTGCCCCAGACGCCGGCCAGGCGATGGAGGTCGCCGAGCACGAGGCGCGCCCGACGCTCGAAGCGCGGCTTGCGGAAGAAGCCGCGCCAGAACTTGCGGTAGACGATCAGTCCGCTCACGAGGGAGACCAGCAGGGGCAGGGCGAGCGCGGAGACGATCGGGACCCCGACCTTCGGCGGCAGCATCAGATGGCGATGCAGCATCCGCAGCAGGCGCTGGGCATTCATCCAGCCGGACTCGCCCAAGAGCTGACCGTCCTGCGGCGAGAGCCAGAGACGCACGGGCTCCTGCCACGTCGTGCGCACGACCGCCTGGACGGCGAAGGCCGGGCCCACCGGCCGGTCGAGGGTGATCCAGGCCGCCTCGGGCCGTTCGCGCCGGGCCGCGTCGAAGGCGGCGCCCCAGGCGATCTCCTCGGCCGGAACCGCGACCGGTGCCCGCATCGCGGGCTCGAGGAGCCAGTCGATCTCGTGGGAGAAGACCGCGAAGGTGCCCGTGACGAACACGAAACCGAGCAGGATCGAGAGCTGCAGGCCAATCCAGGCATGCGCCTGGAACCACCATCGCCGGCGGGCCGAGGCGCTCTTCGATCGATTCTTCTTCGGGCGGGGCCGGGTCTCGGATTTCACGACGCGTCCAGTATCGCGCAGCGCCGGGCGGCGCCACGCGATACCGGTGCGTCGATTCCGGACTCGGTCGTGCGGTCGAGGCCGATCAGGCCCGGTCGCGCGCGCCGCGGCCCACGCGCGACATCGCGGCGAGGCCGCCGAAGAGCAGGAGCGCCGTCGACGGCTCCGGCACGACGGTGCCGGTGAAGACGAGCTGTGCGGGCGGCTCGGAGGCCGTGCTGCTGTCGTTCTTGAGGACGCGCTCCGAGATCGGGCCACCGTAGGTGCCGTCGATCGTCTGCAGCGCGCCGCCGACCGACCAGCTGCCGGAGCCGACCGCGGCGTTCAGCGCCGCGATGGCCGCCGCGTTCAGCGTGACGTCGACGTAGGAAGCGTCGTCCGCCGCCGTGACGTCGAAGGTGCCGTAGGACGTGCCGGTTCCGAGGTCGTTGAACACGCCGGCCGCGGCCGTCGGGTTCGACGTCGGGTCGTCCAGCACGCTCGACGCGGTCGCGACCTCGAAGAGGCCGATCGTCTCGAATGCCGCCGAGCTGTCGTACGCACCGACGTCCGCCCAGACCCGCAGCGTCGCGGTCGTGATCGTGCCGCTCAGGCCGGAGAGGTCGAACGTGTGGTAGTTGCGATCCGTCTCGAGCGGCGGACCGAGGGCGGGGAAGCCGCTGTTCACCGCGCGCACGAGGTAATTGTCCCCGGAGCCGGGAGACGCCGCGGACTTGAAGCCGTCCGGCGCGGTGCCGACGGGCGCGCCCGGGAGCACGAAGGCACCCCGATCGACGTGGTCGATCGTGAGCGCCTGCGCCGCGGAAGCCGCGAGCAGGACGACCGCGAGGACCGCGACCGCCGTCGCGGCCAGGACGGAGTTAACGGAGGAGGGAGTCCAGCGACGCGCGAAGGTCCGCGCGGAGCCGGCGCCCGAGGGCCGATTCAACCGATTCAACATATTCAACTGCCTTCCCAGGACAGGATGTCGGACTTCGCAGGCGGGGGTGAACAACACCGGCGATTTTGACATCCATTTTCAATCCACGAGCATGATCAACGGACTTGACCAGCCTGTCAAGCACGGAATGCGGCGGACCGGGGCCGAGACCCGGCGGGGAAGGGCGCAGCGCGCGACGGCGGGGCCCACGCCGAAGGGCGCGGGCCCCGCGCGCGGGCCTACTTCTTGATCTGGGAGCCCAGCATCTTCATCGTCTTTTCGGTGTAGGGCGGGGCCATGCCGGCCAGCTTGAGCAGGTTGAGCTTGCCCTCGGTGTAGACGCTGCGGGCGTGGCTGAACGTCTTGAAGCCCTCGCGCCCGTGGTAGTTGCCGACGCCGCTGTTGCCGACGCCGCCGAAGGGCAGGTCGACGCAGGACACGTGCATGATCACTTCGTTGATCGAGACGCCGCCCGAGAGCGTGCCGCCGAGGACGCGCTCCTGCTCCGCGGCGTCCTTCCCGAAGTAGTAGAGGCCGAGCGGCGACGGGCGGGCATTGATGTAGTCGAGACACTCCTCGACCGTGTCGTAGGCCTTCACGATCATGATCGGGCCGAAGATCTCGTCGTTCATGACGGCGAGGTCCTCGGTCGGATCGACGACGACGTGGATCGGGATCCGGCGATCTCCGTCCTTCGGTTCCTCGGTGCCGAGGTTCTCGAGACGGAGGCCCGCTTCCTTGATCTCCTCGAGGTACATCATCATCCGCGCGTGGTGTCGCTCGTTGATCATGGCGGTGTAGTCCGCGTTTCCGAGGACGCTCGGGTACTGGGATCGGAAGGTCTTGCGCGCCTGCTCGATGAACGCGTCGACGGACTCCCGGGGCACGAACACGTAGTCGGGCGAGAGACAGACCTGGCCGGCGTTGTTGCACTTGCC
>JBCCZJ010000284.1:0-7023 GCA_039187915.1 Myxococcota bacterium | reverse complement strand
CTTCTTCACGGCGGCGATGCTCGCCGTCTACCGGGTCGGCTGCATCGTCGTCACGCCCGGCATCAACGGGAACGTCATCCGCAACTTCTTCACGCAGATGGAGGGGACGATGTTCGGCTTGCTGAACGTCTTTTCCGGCGGCGCGATGGAGCAGCTCTCGATCTTCGCCCTGGGCATCATGCCCTACATCTCTGCGAGCATCATCTTCCAGCTCCTGACGGTCGTGATCCCGGCGCTCGAGCGCTTGAAGAAGGAAGGCAGCGAAGGCCAGAAGCGGATCACGCAGTGGACCCGCTACGCCACGATCGCGCTGGCGCTGTTCCAGAGCTTCCTCATGTCGATCGCTCTCGAGAACGGACAGTTCGGCGAGGGTGCGGTCCTCGAGCCCGGTTGGGGCTTCCGGCTCACCACGATGATCACGCTGACGGCGGGGACCGCCTTCATCATGTGGCTGGGCGAGCAGGTGACCGAGCGCGGGATCGGCAACGGCATCTCGCTGATCATCTTCTCGGGAATCGTCGTGGGCCTGCCCTCGGGCATCTCGAACGTCTTCGATCTCGTCCGGACCGGTGAGTACGAGATCCTGAACGTCCTCTTCCTCGGCGCCGTCGTGGTGGCTGCGATCGCCTTCGTGGTCTTCGTCGAGCGCGGGCAGCGCCGGATTCCGATCCAGCACGCCCGCCGCGGCGGCAACCAGGGTCAGGCGGCCTCGATGAGCTACTTCCCGCTGCGCGTGAACACGGCCGGCGTGATCCCGCCGATCTTCGCGTCGTCGCTGCTGATGCTCCCGCTCACCGTCCGGCAGTACACCGAGAGCCCGACGATCCAGCGTTTCATCGATGATTGGATGAACCCGGGTGCCATGTCGTACAACGTGGTCTACGTCGGCCTGATCATCTTCTTCTGCTTCTTCTACACGTCGATCATGATCAACCCCGACGACGTGTCGGAGAACATCAAGCGCTCGGGCGGCTACATCCCCGGCGTGCGGCCCGGTCGAAAGACCGCGGACTACATCGACGCCGTCCTCTCGCGGCTCACGCTGGTGGGCGCGGTCTACGTGGCCGCCATCTGCGTGCTGCCGGTCATCCTCTCGCAGGAAATGGGCGTCCCGTTCTACTTCGGTGGCACTGCGCTGCTGATCGCGGTGAGCGTATCGCTCGACACCGTCGGACAGATCGAGGCCCATCTGGTCTCCCGACGCTACGAAGGCTTCAGCGGCACGGGCCGCGTTCGAGGGAGACTCGGAAGATGAGTCGGATGATCCTCTTGGGCCCGCCCGGAGCGGGCAAGGGCACCCAGGCGACGAGCCTGATCGATCGGCTGGGCATCCCCCACGTCTCGACGGGCGACATGCTGCGCGCGGCCGTCGCCGCGGAGACGCCGGTCGGTCTCAAGGCCAAGGCCGTGATGGAAGCGGGCGAGCTCGTCTCGGACGAGATCGTCATCGGCATCGCCGAAGAGCGCCTCTCCGAGGACGATGCGAAGAAGGGGTTCCTGCTCGACGGCTTCCCGCGCACGATCGCGCAGGCCGAAGCGCTCGAGGGCCTGCTCGGCAAGCTCGGTGTCGACCTCGACTGCTGCCTGGCGCTGACCGTGGACAACGACGCGATCGTCGAGCGGCTGTTGAAGCGCGCCGAGATCGAAGGGCGTGCGGACGACAACGAAGAGACGATCCGGGAGCGGATGCGCGAGTACGACGCGAAGACCGCGCCGCTGCTGGACTTCTACAGGAGCCGGGACCGCCTCGTCGAGGTGGACGGCATGGGCACCATCGAAGAGGTGGGAGAGAGGATCAAGCAAGCACTCGACAAGTGACCGAGGTCAGAAGGACCCGGAACGCCGGGTCCGTCTCACGGAGACCACAGTGAGTTTCGCCGAGCGGATCGCGATCAAGAGCCGCCGCGAGATCGAGCAGATGAGAGACGTCGGCCAGAAGACGGCCGAGATCCTCCTCGAGCTCCGGAACCGGGCCGAGCCCGGCATCACGACCGGAGAGCTCGACCAGATCGCGGCCAGAGCCTTGGAAAAGAGGGGGTTGAACTCCCCGTTTCTGGGGTATGCTCCCGGGGGGGTAGCGCCCTACCCAGCGGTCATCTGCGCGTCCGTCAACGACGAGATCGTGCACGGCATTCCGGGACCGCGTGAGCTCCGCGAGGGCGACATCATCAGCCTCGATTTCGGTGTGGAACACCGCGGTTGGCACGGCGACACGGCCGTGACGATCGCGATCGGTGACGTCGACCCCGAGGCCGAAAAACTGATGGCGACGACACAGGAGTCGATGGATCTCGGCATCGAGCAGATGGTGCCGGGCAACCGACTGTCGGACATCGGACACGCGATCGAGAAGCGAGCGCTGAAAGAAGGATACGGAGTCGTTCACCAGTTCGTGGGGCATGGCATCGGCCGCGAGATGCACGAGCCGCCCCAGGTTCCGAACTACGGCAGGCCCGGTCGCGGGCCCCGGCTGCGCGCCGGGATGGTCTTCGCGATCGAGCCCATGGTGAACATCGGCAGTGACAAGGTGAGGGTGCTCGACGACGACTGGACGGCGGTGACCGTCGACGGCTCGCTCTCCGCCCACTTCGAGCATTCGGTGCTCATCACGGACAACGGCCCGGAAGTATTGACGCGCATCCCCGGCAGCCATTAGGCGCCGCCGGCCAGCGCGAGAGAGATAGGAAGTAACGATGAAGGTTCGAGCTTCGGTTCGGAAGATGTGTGACAAGTGCCGCGTGATTCGTCGGCGGGGGATCGTTCGCGTGATCTGTGAGAACCCCAAGCACAAGCAGCGCCAGGGCTAGGGCGAGGAGTCAAGGAATGGCACGAATTGCAGGCGTCGATCTCCCGCGGAACAAGCGGATCGAAATCTCGCTCACCTACATCTACGGCGTCGGTCGCAAGACCGCGCTGGACATCTGCGACGCCGCGGGGATCGAGCCCGGTTCGAAGACCGAGCTCCTCTCCGAGGCCGAGACGATCAAGCTGCGCGAGATCATCGAGAACAACTACAAGGTCGAGGGTGACCTCCGCCGCGAAGTCAACCAGAACATCAAGATGCTGATGGACATCGGCTGCTATCGCGGTCTTCGCCACCGCCGTGGCCTGCCGGTCCGCGGTCAGCGAACCCACACGAACGCGCGAACGCGCAAGGGCCCGGCCAAGACGATCGCCGGCAAGAAGATCGCCAAGAAGTAGCCGGAGCTAGGAAGACATGGTCGCCAAGAAGAAGAAGGTCAAGAAGAACATCCAGTCCGGGATCGCGCACATCCAGTCGACGTTCAACAACACGGTCATCACGATCACGGACGTCGGTGGGAACGCGATTTCCTGGGCCAGCTGCGGACAGCAGGGCTTCAAGGGCTCGAAGAAGTCCACGCCCTTCGCTGCGCAGATCGCCGCCGAAGAGGCCGCGAAGAAGGCCCAGGAGCACGGCGTGCGATCCCTCGGCGTGTACGTGAAGGGGCCGGGCGGCGGTCGCGAGTCCGCGCTCCGAGCGCTGCAGGCTGCGGGAATGAAGATCACCATGATCCGCGACGTCACTCCGATTCCGCACAACGGTTGTCGTCCGCCGAAGCGGCGACGCGTCTGATCCCGGTTTCGCGGCTGCGCCGCGAAATCCTCGAGCCGATGGTTCCTCCGGGAGCGGCGCGCTCCGTCAGCGCCCCGGAGGCACGAGCGGGCGGCGAGCCGCCCAGGGCCGTCGAGAGAAGAACACACACCCATGGCACGTCACACCGGTTCCGTTTGCCGACTCTGTCGTCGTGAAGGAACGAAGCTCTTCCTGAAGGGCGATCGTTGCGTGACGGACAAGTGCGCCGTCGATCGTCGCGCGTACCCGCCGGGCCAGAACGGAGAGGGGCGAGCGCGCTTCTCGGATTACGGCGCCCAACTGCGGGAGAAGCAGAAGGTCAAGCGCATGTACGGCCTGATCGAGGGACAGTTCCGGTCGACCTTCGACCAGGCTTCGCGCATGAAGGGCCGATCTGGCGAGAACCTGCTGATGCTCCTCGAGCGGCGTCTCGACAACGTGGTCTACCGGATGGGGTACACGACTTCCCGCGCCGAAGCGCGGCAGCTCGTGAAGCACGGACACTTCCTCGTGAACGGCAAGAAGGCGCACACGCCGAGCATGCTGGTCGAGCCTGGTTGGGTGATCAGCGTCCGCGAACGATCCGAGCGGGTCGAGCGGATCGCGGGCGCCGTAGAGACGACGGAAGCGCGCGCGGTGCCGCAGTGGCTCGAGCTCGAGAAGGAAGAGATGCAGGGCGTCGTGAAGGCCATGCCCCGGCGAGAGGACGTCGCGCTCCCCGTGGACGAGCAGCTGATCGTCGAGCTCTATTCGCGCTGAGAAATCCGGCGCAGCGTCGGGCCCGCGGCACTCGCCCGGGGCTGGCCGCGCCGCCTGGACAAGAACTTCGCGCCTTCGGGCGGAATGCGGTCCGAGACCGCGTAACAGACCACGACTCGTCGCTCCCGAACGAAAGGGGAGCACGTCGACCGTCAGGACGCCGGCCGAGACCGGCGGACCGAGACCAACAGACGAGACCAACAGACAAGGGGGTTCCGATGCAGGATGATGTCATCGCGCGCAATTGGCGGGAGCTGATTCGGCCGCGTCGTCTCGACGTGGAAGAGGACACGCTGACCTCGACCTACGGACGCTTCTTCTGCGAGCCGCTCGAGCGCGGCTTCGGCACGACGCTCGGCAACGCGCTTCGGCGCGTGCTGCTCTCCTCGCTCCAGGGCGCGGCGATCACGAGCATCCGGATCGATGGCGTGCTGCACGAGTTCTCGACGATCCCGGGCGTCATGGAAGACGTCGCGACCGTCGTCCTCAACCTGAAGGACGTGCGCGTCCGGATGAACACCGAAGGCCCGAAGACGATCCGTCTGCGCAAGTCGGGTGCCGGGCAGGTGGTGGCCGGGGACTTCGTCTCCGACGACCAGACCGTCGAGGTGATGAACCCGGAGCACAAGATCTGCACGCTCGGCCCGGACTCGGACCTCGAGCTCGAGGCGACGGTCGGCCTCGGCAAGGGCTACGTCCTCGCCGACAAGAACAAGACCGAAGAGATGCCGATCGGCACGATCCCGATCGACTCGGTCTTTTCGCCCATCCGACGCGTGAACTACACCGTCACGCCGGCCCGCGTCGGTCGCGAGACGGACTTCGATCGGCTGAACCTCGAGCTGTGGACCGACGGCGCGATCGAGCCGGCGGATGCGATCGCCTTCGCGGCGAAGATCCTGAAGGAGCAGCTCTCCATCTTCATCAACTTCGAAGAGCAGGCGGAAGCGCCCCAGGCCCTCATCGACGAGCCGGAGCCGCTCAACCCGAACCTCTTCAAGTCGGTCGACGAGCTGGAGCTCTCCGTCCGATCGGCGAACTGCCTGCAGAACGCCAACATCCGCTTCATCGGCGAGCTGGTCCAGAAGACCGAAGCCGAGATGCTCAAGACGAAGAACTTCGGCCGGAAATCCCTCAACGAGATCAAGGAGACGCTCGGCGCCCTCGGTCTCTCGCTGGGCATGACGATCGACAACCTGCCTCCGCGCAAGGACCTGGAGCGCATGCGCGAGCAGCGCGAGGCGTAGAACACGGACGCCCGCGCGCACGCGCGCGCGGCGTCACTCGGAGCGCAGGCGCGGGCAGCGCGAGGCGCAGGGGCCAAGAAGGGCAATCCAATGAATCATCGAAAGACCGGTCGCAAGCTCGGACGCACGAGCGCCCACCGGAAGGCACTCTTCCGGAACATGGTGACGTCGCTGCTCGAGCACGAGCAGATCCGCACGACCGACGCGAAGGCCAAGGAGCTGCGCGGCGTCGCCGAGCGGATGATCACCCTCGGCAAGAAGGGCACGCTGCACGCGCGCCGCAACGCCCTGCGCACGATTCGCAGCAAGGAAGTGACGGCCAAGGTCTTCGACGAGCTGGCCACCCGCTACAAGGATCGGCCGGGCGGCTACACCCGCATCATCAAGCTGACCCAGCGCGCCGGTGACGCGGCGCCGATGGCGATCATCGAGCTCGTGGACCGCGGCGCCGACGCCGGTGGCGCCGCCGAGAGCGACGCCTGAGCGGCGATCGCGACGAAGAGACGCCCCTACCGGCCGAAGACGAGGCCGGCGAGAAGCGACCCGTGTCCGCCGCGGTCAGCCTCGTGCTGGGCGCGGCGGTCGTCGTCCTGGCGGTGGTCGCGATCCTGCAGGTCGACGCTGGTGCGCCTCCGCTGGTCCGGGGAGCGAGCGCGCCGCTCTTCGAGCTGCGGGTGCTCGGTGCGCCGGAGGGCATGGCGGAGTCGCGTCTGGCGCTCGACGACCTGCGCGGGCGCGTGGTGCTCGTGAACTTCTGGGCGACCTGGTGCGAACCCTGCGAGAGCGAGATGCCGGCGATGGAGCGCCTCTATGGCCTCCTGCCGCGGGATCAATTCGAGATGGTCGCGGTCGCCATCGACGACGACGAACGCCTCGTGCAGGACTTCCAGGACGAGTACGCGCTCTCGTTCCCGCTGGTCCTCGACCTCGACCAGGCCGTCTATGCCGCGTACCAGACGATGGGTGTCCCCGAGTCGCTGCTGCTCGACCGCCAGGGCCGGGTCGTCGAACGCTACGTGGGGCCCCGCGAGTGGGACGCGCCCGAACACGTCCAGCGCCTGCAGGACGTGATCGCCGACCGCGGGATCTGAGAGGCGGGGGACGCGGCCACGGGATTCGTCCCCCTCCGCGCCGAAGCGTGCCCTTTGGGGACGGATTCGGTATTCTCCGTCGCTGACCGACGATTCACGCACGCTCGGGCGACCGGGGCGGGAAGCGCGCCTCGTTCGCCTGCCGACACGAGGAACGAATGCCGGATTCGAGGGCCGTCACCCACCCGGGGGACGCCGCCACGGGCCGGCTGCGCCCATCCGGCCGCGGGCCCGAGTGGAGGGGGAGTGGGTGAAGGCGGTTGGCCTGGGTACGTTGATCATCGCGGTGCTCGCGATGACGGCGCTGCTCGATCAGGACAGCGGGATAGGG
>JBCCZJ010000283.1:0-7064 GCA_039187915.1 Myxococcota bacterium | reverse complement strand
GGGAAGGAGCGGGTCAGGCCACGACGCCGCGGGGCACGGGGCGGCCGGCGTGCGCCTCGCGTGCGCGTCCCGCGATCAGGTCGCTGTCGAGGAGCGCCCCGATCCCGAAGCCGGCGGCGTCGGTCGAGATCCCGCCGATCGGTACGACGGGCACGGCACCGAGCAGAGAGAGCTGGACGTCCTCGATCATCTGCCCGGCGTTCTGCTCGAGGACGGCGACGCGCGTACAGCTCCGGGCCGCCTGCGCGAGCGCCTCCTTCGGGAAGGGCCAGAGGCTGATCGGACGGAAGAGCCCCACGCGAAGCCCCTCCGCGCGCAGGTCGCGCATCGCCGCGCGCGCGAAGCGGGCGAGGGTGCCGAAGGCGACGATCAGGAGATCGCAGTCCTCGGTATCGATGGCTTCGAAGCGCTGCTCGGCGGCGAGGATCGCGTCCTCCTTGTCCGCGAGCTTCTGCCAGAAGCCGTTCGGGTCGATGCCCTTCGAACCCTTCTCCATACCGATGGGGTTCAGGTTGCGCGATCGGCCCGAGCCGCCGAGGGAGCCGTCGACGGCCCAGTCCTTCTCGGGGAGCGGGCCGAAGTCGATCCGCTCGATCCCGACGGCTTCCGCGGTGTGGGCGATCAGGTAGTCGCCGTAGAGCACGACCGGGTGGCGCCATCGGTCCGCGAGATGGAAGGCGAGCTGGGTGAGCTCGACCGCCTCGCTTACGCTCTGGGGCGCGAGCACGATGTGGCGGTAGTCGCCGTGGCCGCCGCCGCGGGTCGCCTGGAAGTAGTCGCTCTGGCCGCGGGCCATGTTGAAGATCACGATCGGGATCTCCGCCCGGGTGATCTCCGACATCGACTCCTGCATGAGCGAAAGACCCTGTCCGGTCGAGCCCGTCGCCGCGCGCGCGCCCGTCGCGGCCGCGCCCCAGGCCTGGCCGATCGCTTCGATCTCGCTCTCGGCGTTGATGCACGCGCCGCCTTCGTCGGGCAGGCGCTTCGCGAAGCACTCCAGGACCTCGGTGAAAGGCGTCATCGGGTAGCCCGAGAAGAAACGACAGCCCGCCGCGATCGCGGCCTCGGCGATCGCCTCGGAGCCTTCCATCAGTCGTCGTTCGGTCATGGGCGGTTCAGGCTCCCTCGGCCTTGGGCGTTTCGAAGCGGTAGACCTCGAAGCAGAAGTCGGGACAGACCATCAGGCAGGCGCCGCATCCCGTGCAGCCCTCGAGCAGCTCGGGCAGCAGGTATCCCGAAGCGTTGCGCCTGCTGGACATGCGCAAGACCTCCGGCGGGCATGCGGGGACGCAGAGCTCGCACCCCTTGCAGCGCTCCGCGTCGATCACGACGGTGCCGCGCGGGCCGCGGGCGGACGCCTTTCCCCGATCCGGCGCGCTCATGCCGCGACCGCCTGCCAGGCCGGGAAGCTGCCGGGCGCGACCGCTTCGCGACCGGCCGCGAGCGCGCGCTGATTCGCGGCGAGGAACTCGCTTCGGTAGGGCGGGAGCGACTGGGCGAGACCCGTCTCGAGCGCGTCCGGGCCGACGAGTCCGGTCGCGTGCGCGAAGGCGCCGAGGAGGACGAGGGCGGCGGCCTTCGGCGCGTCCGCTTCGCGGGCGATCCGGGTGGCCGGGATCGAGACGAGGCTGGCCTGCGTCTCGGGCAGCGCCGCTTCGACGAGATCGCCGTCGACGAAGACGGCGCCGTCCGCGCGCAGCTTCGGGAAGAGCGGGTCCGCGAAGCGCGGATGGACGACGAGGGCCGCCCATGCCTTCGAGACCATGGGCGGGGAGGTGATCGGTCCGTCGGCGATCACGAGCGTCGCGTCCGTGTTCCCGCCGCGCATCGTCCCTCCGTAGGTGCCGAGCGAGGTGACCTCGCGACCCTCCGCGGTCGCGGCGAGCGCCAGGATCTTGGCCGCGAGTTGGACGCCCTGACCGCCGATCCCGGTCCACAGCACCTCGCGTTCGATCGTCACGACGCCGTCTCGTCTTCGCGCACGACGCTCGCGCCCGCGAGCGCCGGTGCGGCGCCTCGGGTCAATCCGGCCAGCGCGAGCGCTTCGAGCGCGTCGACCTCGTCGGGGGACGGTTGGCGTCCGGCGACGAGGCGGGCCTCGACCCAGCCCATCATCAGGTGGTAGAGCGCCTCGCTCTCGGTCTCCGCGTCGACCTCGGGCATACGGCCGCGCTCCCGTCCGCGTTCGAGCACCGCCCGCAGCGGCGCCGCGACGCGCCGCTCCGAATCCGCGACCTCGGCGGGAAACGACTCGGCCAGTCGGCCGCGGGCGAGCGCGAAGGGACGGGACGCTCGGGCCCCGGTCGGATCGGTCGCCTGCGCGGCCATTCCGCGGATCCACTCGCGCACCGCTTCGACCGGATCGTCGATGCCGTCCATGCGTTGCGCGAGATAGCGGGCGAGTCCGCGAATCCCCTCGTCGAGCACCGTCACGAGCAGCGCGTGCTTGCCGGCGAAGTGGCGGTAGAAGGCCTGGTTGGAGAGCCCGGCCTCGCGGAGGATGTCCGAGACCTTGGGCTCGAGATGGCCCGTCCGCTCGATCACGGAGAAGGCGGCGGTCACGAGTCGCTCGACCTCGTCCTGTGCCGTGGCGCGTCTTCGGGCGAGGCTGCGGTCGACCGCGCTGCCGACGGCT
Source organism: Myxococcota bacterium (assembly GCA_039187915.1). Taxonomy (GTDB): domain Bacteria; phylum Myxococcota_A; class UBA9160; order UBA9160; family UBA4427; genus UBA4427. The sequence continues at coordinate 4,429 of JBCCZJ010000283.1, read as the reverse complement.
CCGCCGGCCGCCGCGGGACCGGGCTCGGTCGCGGGCGACGCGAGACGGGCTGAGACGCCGGTGAAGCGCGAGGGAATGCCGTTCTCCATGTCGAGAACTGTATTCTCGATCGCGGCGCGGGGCAACGGGGCGGTTTGTGCCCCTCGGGGCACAGGCGCCGCTCGGGCGACACGCCGCTCCGCCAAGGCGTTCCGACGCCCGAGCAGGGCCCCGGCGCGGTCGATTCTGGGTACGCTGACGGGGCGCGCCGCTCGAGGCGCGCAGGCGGGCTTCGCCAGGCTGGCGAACGCGAGCTCCGCCGGGCGTTCGGCACCGGGCTTCGGCCCGCGGCGGGCGTGGGCTGAATCGGACCGGCGGGCGCTTGTCCGTCGATCGATCGTCGGGCCGTCCTCCGGGCGGCGCGAGGAGGCACGCTGTTGTCAGAACCGGGCCGCAAGCTCCTGATCGGCGACGTCGTCCGACGCGCCGCCGAGGCGACCCCGCGTGCGCCCGCGGTGTGCGTGGGCGCCCCCGATCGGGGCTTCGCGACGCGGACCTTCGGCGAGCTCGAGCGCGACGCGAACCGCCTGGCGCTCGCGCTCCGGTCCGCGCTCGGGATCGGTCACGGAGACCGCGTCCTCGTCTGGGCCGATACGTCGATCGAGGTGCTGCCCCTCTTCATCGCGGTCGCGCGGCTCGGTGCCGTCTTCGCGCCGCTGAACGCGCGGCTCGGCGCGGCGGAGGCGGGCGCGATCGCGGGCCTCGCGCGGGGCACGCTGCTCGTCGCCGACGCGGACCGTGCGGCGCAGGCGCCGGTCCTGGCGGCGGCGGCCGGGATCGATCAGTGGGCGCTGCTGCGGGTCGGCGAGGCCGGACGGGCGCGCGCGAACGCGGATCGTCGCGACGACTCCGCCCACCTGATCCTCGACGCGACGGCGCTGCCGGATCCGCCCGGCCCGATCGACGAGCCGCGTCTCGAAGAGACCGACCCGCACGTCATCTTCTTCACGAGCGGCAGCACCGGTCGGCCCAAGGGCGTCGTCCTCTCCCATCGCGCGAACTGGCTGCGCGGCTTCCAGGGCGTCTTCCGTGACGAGCCGGAGCGGACGGTCTGCATGTTCCCGCTCTTCCACATGGCCGCGTTCACGCTCGCGATCGCGGCGTGGCAGACCCGCGGCGAGATCACGTACACGGACGCTTCTGCCGAGGCGCTGCTCGGTGCCGTCGAGGCGCGCCGCGCGAACCGCCTCTACGGATTGCCGCTGGTCTGGAAGCGGATCGTCGAAGCCGATCTCGCGCGCTACGACCTGCGCAGTCTGGTTCAGCTCGACTCGGGCACCTCGGCCACGCCGATCGAGCTTCTGGAGCGCATGCGCGCCCGCTTCCCCGACGCGAAGATCCGGATCTACTACGGATCGACGGAGGTCGGCTCGGCGACGGCCCTGTCGGACGCGGACGTGCTCCGGAAGCCCGGCAGCGTCGGCCTGCCTTCGGTCCACGTCGAGGTCCGGCTCGACGCGGACGGAGAGATCCTCGTGCGGAGTCCGTACCTGATGGACGGCTATTTCGACGATCCCGACGCGACGGCCGCGGCTTTCGAGGACGGTTGGTTCCGGATGGGCGATCTCGGCGCCCTCGACGACGAGGGACATCTCGCGATCGTCGGGCGCAAGAAGGAGATCCTGCGGACCGGAGGCGAGAGCGTCGCGCCGAACGAAGTCGAGGCGGTGTTGCGTGACTGTCCCGGCGTCGCCGAGGTCGCCATCGTCGGCCTGCCCGATCCCGACTGGGGCGACGTGCTCTGCGCCGCCGTCGTCGCGGCGCCGGGCGCCCGGCCGACCCTCGCGCAGCTCCGGGATCACTGCGAGGGGCGGCTCGCCGGGTTCAAGAAGCCGCGCCGGCTCGCGCTCCTCGAGCGCCTGCCGCGGACCCCGGCCACGTCGCAGGTCCAGCGAACGATGCTCGTCGAAGAGATCCAGTCGCGCGGGCTCGCAAAGGAGTAGGGTGTGGGCGAGGGGATCCGGATCGGGACGCAGCTGCCCGTCGCGATGCTCGAGGACGCCCAGGCGCGCTTCCCCTCGGTCGACTTCGTGGCGGTTCCCGCGGAGGGGCCGGTCGATGCCGCGCTCGCGATCGACGCGCTGCTCACGCTGCCCTGGGGCACGCCGAACCTGCCCGAGGTCCTGGCCCAAGGCGTGCGTTGGGTCCACGCCTACGGAACGGGTGTGAACGGCTTCCCCTTCGCGGCACTCGGCGGGATTCCGCTCACCTGTTCGCGGGGCGCGAGCGCGGCAGCGATCTCGGAGTGGGTCCTCGCGGTCCTGCTCGCCGCGGAGAAACGGCTTCCCGAGACCTGGATCGCCGCGCCGCCGGAGCGGTGGAACGTCGCGGAGCTGGGGACCCTGAGCGGCAAGCGCCTCGCCCTGATCGGCTTCGGCGGCATCGCCCAGGCGATCGCGCGCCGTGCGCTGCCCTTCGACATGAAGGTGCGTGGCTTCCGTCGGACGGCCGCGAAGAGTCCGGTTCCGGACGTCGAGCTCGCGCCGGACCTCGCTTCGCTCCTGGCCGACGCGGACCACGTCGTCGTCGCGGCGCCCGAGACGCCCGCGACGCGGCATCTGTTGAACGACGGGACCTTCGCCCTCATGAAGCCCGGCGCGCATTTCGTGAACGTCGCGCGCGGCGGGCTCGTCCACCAGGAGGCGCTCCGGCGTGCGCTCGACGCGGGACGCGTCGGTCTCGCGACGCTCGACTGCGTGGAGCCCGAGCCCCTGCCCGAGGGCCATTGGCTCTACACCCACCCGAAGGTCCGGCTGACGCCGCACATCTCGTGGGCCGGTCCGGGGAGTCACGCGGGCCTGATGGAGCGCTTCCTCGCGAACCTCGAGCGCTTCGTGGCCGGTGAACCGCTCGCGGATCGCGTCGATCCCGAAGAGCAGTACTAGTCGGCGGCCGCGGCGTCGTCCTCGGCGGACATCGGGAGATCTATGTGTCCTTCAACTCGACGATGATCTCGCGGTAGCGCTGCTCGCCGACGTTGTACGCCCACTCGAAGCCGCCCTTGGGCACCGGGACCGTGTTGCCCTTCTCCGGGACCTTGCCCACGAAGGACGGCATCTCGACGCCCGGCCCTACCACGCCCGCGACGAGATCGCCTTCGAAGATGATCAGGTAGTAGTCGTGCTCGTGGCGATGGAGGTCGCTCGCCTCGCCCGGCTCGAGAATCAGCTCCCAGATGCGAACGCGCTCGTCCTCGAAGAGGACCGTGCCGCCGACGTTGCCGACGGGATCGTCCTTGTGGGCTTCGGCGAAGCGATCGAGACGGGCCTGCATCTCGGGCGTCACGTCGATGAACTCGGGGGCGGAGTGGATCATGGGGTCTCCTGGGAAGGGCGCGCCGAAAGCGCTTCGAGCCTAGCCTACGGCGCGACGCCGAGGCTGCGATCGAGGAAGTCGCCGATCGCGTTCATCATCGCGTCGGACGCATACGCCTCGCTGCGGCCGTGGTCGCCGCCCGGAACGAGGCGGAACGTCGCGTCGACGCCCGCCGTCTCGAGCGCGGCGAGCAGACGGCGGCTCTGCTGGATCGGCACGACCGGGTCTTCGTCTCCGTGGATGATCAGGAAGGGCGGATCGTCGGCGTCGAGGTAGGCCATCGGGCTCGCGCTCGCGGCGAGTTCCGGGTTCGCCTCGACCGCGCCGCCGATCAGCATCTCGAGGAAGAAGAGGCTGTTCGTGTTGCCGAGGCCGTTCTCGACGTGCTGCGCGCGGTAGGTCTCGAGCTCGCTCGGGCCGAAGAAGTCCACCACGGCCTGCACGCGGGAGGATTCGCCCGGCCAGGTGTCCGGGGTCGCGCCTTCGAGCGTGGCGACGTCGCCGCTCGTCCCGGCCAGCGACGCGAGGTGACCGCCGGCGGACGGACCGAGGATCGCGACCCGCGTGGGGTCGATGCCGTGCTCGTCGGCGTGTGCACGGAGCCAGCGGAGGGCGGCCTTCACGTCGTGAATCTGCGCCGGAAAGATCGCGTCGGTCGACCATCGATAGTCGGCGGTCGCGATCACGTAACCACGATCGACCAGGCGGAAGAGGTCGAGCACGGTGAACTGGTGACGGTTGCCCGACATCCAGCCGCCGCCGAAGGCGTAGAGGACGACGGGACGCGGCTCGCCGGCTCGATCCGCCGGGCGGTACACGTCGAGCAGCAGATCGCCGGTCGGGCGCGAGGCGAAGACGACGTCGCGGGTCGCCACGATGTCGTCGGGCACGTCGGGTGCCGAGTGGGACCAGAAGGTCTGCGCGCCCCAGACCAGGACGGCCTGGCAGCCGGAGAGGCCGAGGGGGGCGGCGAGCAGGGCCGCGCAGAGCGCAAGGCGGACGGGAGCGGGACGACGGGCGGCGTGCGGCATCCCGCGTGGGTAGCGCCGTGCGCCCGACGCAGCCAGCATGCGCG
>JBCCZJ010000282.1:0-7073 GCA_039187915.1 Myxococcota bacterium | reverse complement strand
GTCGGCATGGAGTACCGCTACATGGCTCCGATCGCGCGCCTGCTCGACGAGGTCCGCGGCGGGACGATCGGACGACTGCGCATGCTGGCGATCCGCGAGCACCGCTACCCCTTCCTCCCCAAGGTCGGCGACTGGAACCGTTTCAACGCGAACACGGGCGGGACCTTCGTGGAGAAGTGCTGCCACTTCTTCGACCTGATGCGACTGATCACCGACGCGGAGCCGCTGCGGGTCTACGCCTCGGGCGCGATGGACGTGAACCACCTCGACGAGCGCTACGACGGCCGCCAGCCCGACATCCTCGACAACGGCTTCGTGATCGTCGACTTCGAGGGCGGGATCCGCGCGCTTCTCGACCTCTGCATGTTCGCCGAGGCCAGCCGCAACGAGCAGGAGATCGCGGCGACCGGCGACCGCGGCAAGGTCGAGTGCTTCATCCCCGAAGCGAAACTCGTCATCGGGCGGCGTGAGGGTCGGGACGTCTCCGTCGAGACGATCGACACGGACGCGACCGTGCTCGCCGCCGGCGCCCACCACGGTTCGACCTTCGTCGAGCACGTGGCGTTCCGCCGCGCGATCCTCGACGGCACCCCCGCCGAAGTCACGGCGACGGACGGCCTGCGCGCCGTCGCGATCGGCGCGGCGGCGGAACAGTCGATCGCGACGGCGCAGCCCGTCGACGTCGCCCCGCTCCTCTGACGGCGGCGTCACGGAGTCGGCGGCCCGCCGCGGGACCGCGCCCCGATCGGCTATCCGTATCGAAGGCCGAACGGAGGCGCGCGCCATGACGAATCGACTGAAGGACAAGACCGCGATCGTGATGGGCGGGGGCCAGACTCCCGGCGACACGATCGGGAACGGCCGCGCGACGTGTCTCGTCTTCGCGCGCGAAGGCGCGGCCGTGGTGGTCGTCGACGCAAGGGGCGAGCGCGCGAGAGAGACGGTCGCCCTGATCGAGACCGAGGGCGGCCGCGCGATCGCCGTCGAGGCCGACGCGACCCGGGCGTCGGACTGCGAGGACGTCGTCGAGACGTGCCGCACCCACTTCGGACGAATCGACGTGCTCCACAACAACGTGGGCATCGGCGGCGGCGATGCAGGCCCCGCCCACGTGACCGAGGAGGCCTGGGACAGGATCCTCGACGTGAACCTGAAGAGCGTCGTCTTTCCGTGCAAGGCGGTGCTTCCCGTCATGCGCGCGCAGGGGAGCGGCTCGATCATCAACGTCTCGTCGATCGCGGCGGTCTGCTCGACCGGCATCGTCGCCTACAAGACCTCCAAGGCGGGCATGAACGCCTACACCCAGTCGCTGGCGATCGGGAACGCGAAGCACGGCGTTCGGGCGAACGTGATCATGCCCGGGCTGATGGAGACGCCGATGGCGATCGAGGGCATCTCGCAGGAACGCGGGATCGACAAGCAAGCGCTGATCGAGGCGCGCCACGCCCAGGTCCCGCTCGGTCGGAAGATGGGCACCGCCTGGGACATCGCGCACGCCGCGCTCTTCCTCGCCTCGGACGAAGCGGGCTTCATCACGGGCGTGGCGCTGCCCGTCGACGGCGGGCAGAGCGCGCGGGTCGGCTGAACGCGGGCGCTTCGCCGCGCCCGGTCAGTTCCCGGTCGGCAGGCCTTCCTCGGCCCAGGCGACCGTGCCGCCGTTCAGGCTCTTCACGTTGCGGTAGCCGAGCGACTGCAGGACGAGCATGCCCTGGAGCGAGAGGTTGCCGCGGTTGCAGACCGTCACGATCGGATGGTCGCGATCCTCGGGCAGCTCCTTCTGGCGGTCACTGAGCTCCGCCGTCGGGATGTTCACCGCGCCCGACACGTGCTGGTTCGCGTAGATCTCCGGCATCCGTACGTCGATCACGAAGGGCTTCGCCTCGGCCTCGAGGCCCGCCTTCAGGTCCGCGACCTCGCAGGTGTTGTGCGGGTTGCGCGAGTTCTCGACGAGCGTGCCGAAGAGCTGCTCCTTCGCCGACGGCTCTCCGATGGCGACGCCTTCGTCCGGCCGCGCGGCGCGATACTGCGGGAAGTGCCGCTCGAAGGTCGAAGCGTACTTGAACGCGTTGTCCGGGAAGATCACGACCACGACGGCTTCCGGATCGTCCTCGATCACCTTGAGCGCGCCGACGAGCGCCATGGCCGAGCTGGGCCCGGCGATGATCGACTCCTCCTGGTTCAGGCGCAGGCACATGTCGAAGGCCTCCTCGTCGGAGACCTCGACGAGCGCGTCGTACTCGTGGGGCAGGAAGAGCTTCGTCAGCTCGAGCTGCTTGATGGAGCGGACGCCCGGGATGTCGTGGCCCTCGGACGGATGCACGGCGATCACCTGGACGTTCGGGTCCTTCGCCTTGAGGAAGCGGCCGTTGCCGGTGATCGTGCCGCAGGTCCCGAGGCCGGCGACGAAGTGGGTCACCCTGCCTTCGGTCTGTCGCCAGATCTCAGGGCCGGTCGAGTAGACGTGGGCCTCGAGATTGGCCTCGTTCTCGTACTGGTTGGGCATGTAGAACTCGGGCTTGTCGCCGAGCTCCATGGCGCGCGCGATGGCCCCCTCCGGGGACCCCGGGGCCGGTCACAAATCGTCCTCGAGCTCCTCGACGTTCGTCCCGAACATCTTCAGCATGATCCGCTTCTCGGCGGGGATCTTGTTCGAGAGGGGCGTCGTGAGCTTGTAGCCCCTGGCGTTCGCCATCATCGCGAGGCCCATTCCGGTGTTGCCGCTGGTCGGCTCGACGAGCTGCTGTCCCTCCTCGAGCAGCCCCTTCTCGCCCGCGTCCTTGATCAGGTTCGCGGCGACGCGGTCCTTCACGGAGCCGAAGGGGTTGTACCACTCGAGCTTGGCGTAGATCCGGGCCTGGGTGCCCTCGGGCAGGACCCGGTGGAGACGCACCATCGGCGTCGGATTCTCCTCGTTGGAGAGCATCTCGAGCATCCCGTCGTACACGCGGGTGACATGGTTCGGCATGAGGACCTCCGGAAGTCGGGCGCGGAGTGTATCGCGGCGCGGCCGGGATGGGATGCGACCGTCCGTCCGCCGGGCACGATGGCGACGGGCCCGCAGGACGGCCGGAGACGCCGCCCGGAGGGGGCTCCGGAGCGGGGGAGACCGGCAGGCCCGGCCCCGGGACCGACGTCTTCGCCGGCCGCGATTCGTTGCACCGCCCTTCGCGACCTGCCTATCGTCGGTTCCGAGGGAGACGCGCCATGACGACGGACTCGATCTGGCCCCGGACGCTCGAACGCGTGACCGGGCCCCATCCCGACGCCAAGATCGAGGGCGTCGCGGCGAGCATGGGCGATCACGGACCGACGATCGGCAAGCTGCTGGCGGCCGGCACGCTGCCGCCCGAGCTGATGACGGGACTGACCCTCTTCCTTCTATCGGGCCAGCCGCGGCGGCCGCGCCCGCTAGGCGCCCCGAACAGGAAGGGCGCTCCGGGCGTGTCCGGCCGGATCTGGGCGCGCGAACAGCAGACGATCGTGCGGCCGCTCCGGATCGGCGAAGCGTTCGTCGTCGAGGGATCGAGCAGCGGCCAGCACGTACGCAACGGTCGGCGCTACGGCACCACCGAGTCCGCGACCGTCGACGCCGAAGGCCGCCCGGCCGCCACGAATGCAACGACCGGCCTGCTCTCGTACCGACCCGCCCCCGACCTCGTCGACGGTTTCGAAGGGCTAGACCCGGCGACGCGGGCGCTGCCGCGACCCGACTTCGAGGCCGCCGCGCGCAATCCGCATCTCGACGCGCTCGCGACGGCGGAGGTCGGCGAGGAGCTCGGGGGCACACCGGTCACGGTGACCCTCGCGATGATGGCCGCGCGCGATACGTCCGACCCGAACAATCCGATCCACAGCGATCCCGAAGCCGCGAAGGCCGCGGGCCTCGCGAAGCCCATCGCCGGCGGAGACCACGTTCTCGCCTTCGCGCTCGAGAAGGTGATGGCGCGCTTCGGCGCCGAGGTCCTGCTCCACGGCACGTGCCTCGACACGCGCTGGAAGGCGCCGACCGAGTGCGACGTCGCGATCGTGCCGCGCGCGCGCGTCACCGAAGTCCGGGCCGATCGCGTCGCGATCGACTACGAAGTCGTGCTCGAATCCGGCCCGACGGCCATGAAGGGCGCCCTCGTGATCCCGAGGCCGTCGTGAGCGACGCGCTCTCCGGGGTCCGCGTGATCGACCTCGCCGATCGGTCCGCCGCGCTCGCGGGACGGATCCTCGCGGATCTCGGCGCGGAGGTGATCCTCGTCGAGCCGCCGGAGGGCCAGCCGATTCGCCGGCTCGCGCCTTTCCTCGACGACGAGGCCGGCCCCGAACGCGGCTTCCAGCATCTCTACTTCAACGCCAGCAAACACTCGGTCGTGCTCGAGGACGACCTCGCGTCGTCGCCGACCTTCGAGCGGCTGGTCGCGAGCGCGGACGTCCTGATCGACACCGCCCGACCGGGCACGCGCGCGGGCCTCGAGCACGCGCGTCTGCGCGCGCTCTGCCCCGACCTGATCCAGATCTCCGTCACGCCCTTCGGCCTCGCCGACGAGACGGGCCGCAAGGCGAACGATCTGGTCGCCGGCGCGACGGGCGGACTCGTCGCGATTTCGGGCGAACGCCGAGGGACACCGGTCCAGGGCGGTGCTTCTCCTTCCTATACGCTGGCGGGACTGACGGCGGCCTCCGCCGCGACGGTCGCGCTCACGAAGGGCCAGGGCACCCACGTCGACCTCTCGCTCCAGGAGGCGACGCTGAGCGCGCTCATGCAGACGTCCAACGCGACCCAGTGGACCTGGTTCGACCGGGTCCCGTCGCGACCCGGCCTGTCGGCGGCGCTCGAGTGCCGGGACGGCGGCCACGTCGGTCTGCTCCTGCGACCCGACCGCTTCCCGGAGTACCTGCGCTGGCTCGACCGCGTCGGCATCCCCCACGAGATGACCGAGGACGACTGGCCCTGGTCGCGGCTCGACGCGCCGCGCAAGGGCAATCCGGTCGCCGAGGGCACCCTCGGCCTCGCCCGCGCGCTCACCCGCGACGAGTTCGCGGCCGGCGCGCTCGAAGCGGACATCGTCTGCCTCCCGGTCCTGGGTTTCGAGGACCTCGAAGGGGTCGAGCAGTACCGCGTGAACGAGCAGTTCCTCGAGGTCGAACACGAGGCGCTCGGACGCAGGCTCGGCTTCGTGCGCTCGACCGTCGACGGCATGGCGGACGGCGTCACGATCCGCCGCGCCCCGCTGCTCGGCGAGCACACGAAGACGATCCTCGACGCGCTCCCCGCGCCGCCGGCGCGCCCTTCCGTGTCCGTCGACGCGACGTCACCCGATCCGGCACGGCAGCTCGAGGGGCTGCGGGTCGTCGACTTCGGCTGGGTGCTCGCCGCGCCGATCGGGACGCGCCTGCTCGCGAGCTACGGCGCCGAGGTCATCCGGATCGAGAACCGGCGCAAACCCGACTCGATGCGCAGCCAGCTCGGACCGGACGGCCAGCCCGACCCGGACCTCGGCGGACTCTACAACACCGTGAACGCCGGGAAGAAGTCGCTCTGCCTCGACCTGGGCACGCCGGGCGGAATCGACCTCCTGCTCGATCTCGTGCGCACCTCCGACGTCGTCGTGAACAACTTCCGCCCGGGCGCGCTCGAGCGGATGGGGCTCGGCTATGACGTGCTGCGTACGGCCCGCCCCGACATCGTGCTCCTCAACATGCCGGGCGCGCACAAGAAGGGCCCATGGTCCGGGCGCGCCAGCATGGGCAACATCCTGATGGCGGCCTCCGGCTTCAACATGCTGACGGGCTTCGAAGGCGAGCAGCCGCGTGGGATCGGCATCCCGCTGCCGGATTTCGTCGCGCCCCATCTCCTGACGGCCACGATCCTGTCGGCGATCCGCAAGCGGGATCGCGGCGGGGGCGGGCAGGAAATCGACCTCGCGCAGCTCTCCGCGACGGTCGCGCTCCTCGGTGCCGAGTGGATGCAGTATCGGGCGACCGGGACCGCGCCGCCGCGGAACGGGAACCGCGACGCCAACGCCTGTCCCCACGGCGTCTATCCCGCCGCCGGAGAAGACGACTGGCTCGCGCTCGCTGTCCAGTCCGAGGCAGAGTGGATCGCCTTCACCAACGCCATCGGAGATCCCGGACTCGCCGAAGATCCCCGCTTCGCGACGCACGCCGCGCGCAAGCTCCACGAGGACGCGCTCGACGAGCGCGTCCGGGCGTGGACGCGGCGCCAGGACAAATGGCGCGGCGCCGAGCACCTCCAGGCGGCGGGCGTCGCGGCCGGCCCCGTCGAGCATCTCCGGGACACGTTCGAACGCGACCCGCTCCTGCGCGCGCACTACCAGATCGTCCATCAGCCCGTCGCGCCCGACGTGGCGATCCCGATCGATCGCGAGAGCGCCCGCTACGTCGGCCGCGAGCACGTGCTGACCCGGGCCCCGGGCCTCGGAGAGCACAACGAGCACGTCGTCCGCGAGGTCCTCGGGAGGTCGGACGAGGACTTCATCGAGCTCGTCGTGAGCGGCGTCCTCCAGTAGCCGACCGCGCCCAGCGAAGAGACCGGCAGACGCGCGATCGGAGGGCTATCACAGAGGGCCCACCCGCTCGACCGGAGACGCTCCGACATGCCCGATCCCACGACCTCCCGCGTAACCATCCTCGGCGCCGGCGCCGGCGGCCTCTGCGCCGGCATCAAGCTCAAGGAAGCCGGGCAGGACGACTTCCTGATCTTCGACAAGGAGCCCCGGGTCGGCGGGACGTGGCAGCGCAACACCTACCCCGGCCTCGAGTGCGACATCGCCTCGCCGCTCTACTGCTATTCCTTCGCACCGAACCCCGATTGGTCGGGCCCCTTCCCGCCCCAATCCGAGATCCGTGCCTATCTCGAGCGGGTCGCCTTCGAGCGCGGCGTAGAGCCCCATTTGCGCCTGGGTACCGGGGTCACTTCGGCCCGCTGGAACGAAGACGAGGCGCGCTGGCGGATCTCCTTCGACGATGGGAGCGAGGTGGAGTCGCAGTTCCTGATCAGCGCCGTCGGCATGTTCGGCGCCCCGGTGTTCCCGAAGATCCCCGGACTGGAGAGCTTCCGGGGC
>JBCCZJ010000281.1:0-7106 GCA_039187915.1 Myxococcota bacterium | reverse complement strand
GGCCGGCGTCCCACGCCGGTTCTCCGCCGAGCTCGTCGACCAGCCAGTCGATCATGGCACGCACCGTCGGTGAGAGATGGCGGCTCTCGGGGTAGACCGTGTAGACCGCACTGGTCCGCGTCGTCTCCTCCGGCAGGACGGGCACGAGTCGGCCCGCGCGGATGTCGTCCGCCGTCAGGAACGTCGGCAGGTACACGAGGCCGAGATCGGCGAGCGCCGCGTTCCGGAGCGCGTCGCCGTTGTCGGCGTAGAACGTGCCGCGGGTCTCGATCCGGCGGCCGTTGCGGAAGCGCCAGATCTCCGTCGGTCCGCGGTAGCCGAGGCAGTTGTGATGGACGAGGTCCTCGGGTCGCTCGATGGGCGCCGCGTGCTCGAGGTAGCGGGGGGTCGCGACCATCAGACCGCGGAGCGGGCACACCTCGCGCAGGACGTAGCTCGGGGTGCGTGGCCGGCCGATCCGGATCGACAGGTCGATCCGCTCGTGGACGAGGTCGACGCTGCGGTCGGTCAGCTCGAATTCGACCCGGACCGCCGGGTAGCGCGCGAGGAAGCCCTCGAGTCGGGGCGCCACGACCAGGTGGCCGAAGGACATCGGGGCCGCCAGTCGGATCACGCCGGAGGGGGCCGCCTCGAGCTGGCGGATCGACAGCTCCGCCGCCTCGGCCTCCTCCCCGACCCGTTGGCAGTGGGCGAAGAAGATCTCGCCGACCTCGGTCAGGCTCATGGTCCGGGTCGTCCGGCGGAGCAGCTGCGCGCCGAGGCGGGCCTCCAGGCCGGAGATCTCGCGGCTGACGGAAGCCTTCGAGAGGCCCAGCCGCCGGGCCGCGGCCGTGAAGCTGCCGGCCTCGACGACGTTGGAAAACACGAGCATGGCCGCGACGTTGGCGACCGGATTGTGTTCGAGCAAATTGTTACTCAAGGGGAACAACCTTGTTCGAAAGGGCGCATTGTCTCATCCCGAGACTAGTCCGAAACTCTTCCCAACGCGCCCCTTGATTCAAGGGGACCCCAATGAACTTCCAAAGCGAACTCCGCTTCGCCTCCTATCCGGGCATCCGCCCGCCGCGCCTCCCGAATCGCGGCTCGACCCGGATTCGCCTCGCGACGGTCGCCCTCGTGGTCGGCCTCCTCGCGAGCCTCGCGGGCGCCGCCTCCGCCGGCGACACGCTCTGTCCCGTGGCCGAGCGGGTCCACGCGGAGCCGGGCACCGTCTTCGACACGATCGAAGCGGCCGCCGTCGACGCCCTGGCCCACGCCCATCACACCTCGGGTCCGGGCGATCGCGGCCGGCTGCTGCTCGGCACGATCCATCGGGTCGGAGACGGCTTCGCATACAGCGAGCCGATGCGATCGCGCGAGACCGTCTGGTCGAGCCGCGCGCCGGTCCTGCGCTTTGCCTTCAAGGCGACCGACGTGGCCAGCTACGTGCTCCACCCGCGCTCGGGATCGATCCGGATCGATCGCGCGAACGAGTCGCCCAACGAGAGCGAACGGCGCGTCGTCGACGAGCTCGACCCGCAGGCCCGCCCGCTCTTCGTGTTGACGCCGAGCCGACGCATCGTCCGCTACCAGGACCGCGTCACGACCCAGGTCGCCGCCCGACCGGATCGCCCCGTCGTCGTCGCCGCCCGCTAGGCGGTTCCGCCCCCAACCGAAAACGCCCCCGCTCATCCGAGCGGGGGCGTTCGTCGTTCACGTCGCAGCCTCTCGTGCGGCGACCCGGACCCGCGGCGCAGGAAGCGCCGCCCCGTTCTCGAACCTAGGGCTCGAGAATCGGATGGAGCCGCTGGGCCGGCTGCGTCTCGCGCAGCTTCTTGAGCGCCCGGGCTTCGAGCTGCCGCACGCGTTCGCGGGAGAGGCCCAGGGACTGGCCGATCTGTTCGAGCGTGTGCTCCTCCTCGCCGCCGAGGCCGTAGCGAAGGCGGAGGATCAGCTGCTCACGCGGCGTGAGGCTGCCGATCAGGGAGCCGACGCCCATGCGCATGCGGTCGCCGTCGATGTCGCCATCGGGCCGATCTGCCGTCGCGTCGGGGACGAAATCCTCGAGCCGCTTCTCGGTGCCGGCGACGTTGCTCTCGAGGGAGATCGCTTCGCGGGACAGCCGGTCCAGCGCCTCGAGCGAGTCGGTGTCCGTGCCCAGCGCCGGAGCGAGCTCCGCCGGGGTGGGTTCGCGGCCGAGCTTGCCCGTGAGCTCCGCGCGCACGCGCTGGCTCCGCTGGAGCCGGTCGTGCACGTGGGAGGGCAAGCGGATCGTCCGCGAGTGGTTCTGGATCGCGCGCACGAGCGCCTGACGGATCCACCAGACCGCGTAGGTCGAGAACTTGAAGCCGCGGCGATGGTCGAACTTCTCGACCGCGCGGATCAGGCCGAGGTTGCCTTCCTGGATCAGGTCGGGGAACGACAGGCCCAGGTTGCGGTAGTCCTTCGCGATCGCGACCACGAGCTTCAGATTGTGCTCGATGAAGCGGTTCTTGACCGTCGACATCTGATCCTGCGCGTCCTGAACGGCGTTGGTCAGCTCGATCATCCGCTTCTTCTCGACGCCGGCCTCGACCTCGAGCTCGGCGAGCTTCTTCGTCCGCTTGCGGGCCCGCCGCATCTCCCGCGTGAGATCGATCGACTTTTCGCGGAGCTCGTGCAGCACCGCCAGCGAGAGCTGTGCGGAGTGCATCTCCTTCGCGATCTTGACGTCGACCTTCTCGAGCGCCGCGCTGTAGGCGAGGCCCGCCTTGTCGATCTTCTTGTCGCGGTCGTTCAGCTGGGTCCGGAGCTTCTTGACCGCCCGCTCGACGCGCGCGGCGATCTCGCCCGTCTCCTCGTCGCCGACCGACTCGGAGAGCTTGGCCCCCGTGTGCGACAGCGCGCGGAGCGCGTCCCAGCGCGCCACGACGTGCTTCGCCGACACCGGAATGGCGTAGAGCGCATCGCGCAGCGCGGCGGTGGCGGCCTCGAGGTCCTTCGCGAGGACGACCTCCTCCTCACGCTTGAGCGTGCGCGTGCCGCCGATCTCCTGGAAGTAGGACTCGAGGGGGCGTCGCTCCCGACCGGGGTCGAGCTCTTCGGCCGACACCACGGCCTGCGCGCCCATGGCGGGCTGCGCCGCGTCCTTCTTCTTGCCACCGTCCTTCGCGTCCGCCGCCGCCACGGCCTTCTTGGCCGTCGCCTTCTTCGGTGCGGCCTTCTTGGGCGCCGCCTTCTTGGCGGTCGCCTTCTCCGTGGCCTTGGCTGCGGTCTTGGCCGTAGTCTTGGCCGCGGTTTTGGCCGCCGTGGCCTTCGACCTGGCGGCCGGTGCCTTCTTGGCCGCGGCCTTCTTGGCGGGGGCCTTCGAAGCGGAAGTCGTCTTCTTCTTCTGGGTAGCCAACGCTGATCCTCTCAATCCTCGGTCCGGTGCAGCTCTCGATGGATGCCACCCGGAGGGGCTGGGTTCGTCAGATCCGTCATCTGGAAGGGCGCGCGGTGCCATTTTGGCAGGACGCGACCGTTCCGGGTGCACTTTCTGCAGATTCCGACGCGTGATCCGCCGATTGCCGGCGCACGCGTGCGGTCTTCGGTCGGGAAGTGTCCGATTTCCATGGGGCCCGCTTCGGTGCTCCGGGTCTCTGCTTCCGCGCGTTCGGTGATGTCGCGCCGGGAGAGCAGGAGAGCCGCGGGGAGCAGAGCGCTCCGGAGAGCGGGGGCCTCGGGAAGGTTGGGGGTCGGGCCGGTCGGACGTGGACCGCGAGGGCCCGTCGTTCCGCTCGAACCCTTCCAGGAGGGATCGTCAAGTCGCCTGAATATGGTTGAATTTCACCTATTTAGCCAGAGAATTTCTTGTCTGGGCCCGGATTGATTCGTTCGATCGTCGAATTGCGGGGGGTGGCCCTCGCTCCTCGGAACCCGATCTCGCGCGTCCTCCGGAGAGATCTGCTGGAAGTCAGTGCGCGCGAAGGGCCCGAAGGTGATGGGGGGCGCCTACGATTCAGCACGCCGCCCGCGCGACCGCCTCTTTTTCCTTTGATTCGGTGTGGTCGCCCGATCGGGGATGTGTCGGATTCCCCAGAGAACCGGCATCCCCGTGCGCCTCGACTGCGCCCGGGCTGCACGCCCGCTGCGTAGGTCGGCAGTCGAGCGGCAACGGTTCCGCCCGCCGGGGCCGTAGGGGGCGCGGATCTGCGCCGGCGACCGTTTCGACCCTAGCCGCGCTCCTTCCGGCCGTCTGCCGGTCTGGCGCGTCCTCTTCCGCTCTATCGCGTCCTGGACCCTTTCGGCTCAGAAGGGCCAGAGCTGCGGGATCGCCGTCAGCGCGACGGCCATGCACACCAGGTCCAGGGGGATCCCGATCCGGAGGAAGTCGCCGAAGCGATGTGCGCCCGCGCCGTAGACGATCAGATGGGTCTGGTAGCTGATCGGGAACGCGAAGGCGCAGGCGGAGCCGATGGCGACGGTCATCACGAACGGCGCGGGGTCGACGCCCAGCTGATCCGCGGCGGCGAGGGCGATCGGGAACATGATCGCGACCGCGGCGTTGTGATGGAGCGTCTCCGCCATCACGAGACAGAGCAGGTAGATCGCGACGAGGGTCGCCATCGGGCCGACCTGCCCGACCAGCTTCACGAGCCCGGCCGCCACGAACTGGGCCGCGCCGGACTTGTCCATCGCACTCGCGACGCCGAGTCCGCAGCCGATCGTGATCAGCACGGACCAGTCGACCGCCTCGCGCGCTTCGGCGGGTGTGATGCAGCGCGTGCCGATCAGGGCCGCGACGGCCACGAAGGCCGCGATCGAGATGTGGATGCCGCCCAGACTCACGGCGAGCACCATCGCGACGAGGATGCCGAGCGCGACGCGCGCGCGCTCGAAGGCCGGCGCCGGCGCGCCAGGCAGCTCGCTCGCGAGATAGAAGTCGCGGCTGTTGCGATGGAGCTCCATGAACTCGGGGGCGCATTGCATGAGCAACGTGTCGCCCGGGCGGAGCTGGATGTCGCCGATCTTGCCTGCGACGCGCTCCGCGTTGCGATGGACCGCGATCACGACCGCATCGTAGACCGCGCGGAAGTTGCTCTGCTTGACGGTCTGGCCGATCAGGGGCGAGGACGCCGACACGACGGCCTCGACCATCGGCCGGTTCCGGCCGCCCGGCAGGCTCTGCAGCAGCTCCTCCTTCGCGGCGGGCTCGAGGCCGCGTATGCGCTGCAGGTCGAGGATCGTCGAGACGACGCCCGCGAAGACCAGGATGTCGCCGCGCTGGAGGATCTGGTCCGGGGAGACCGGGGTGATCAGTCGATCCCCGCGGTCGATTTCGACGAGGAAGAGCCCGGGCAGGGCGCGCAGGTTCGCTTCCTCGACCGTCTGGCCGTCGAGCGGGCTCTCGGCGGTCACGCGCATGGCCGCGGTGTACTCCCGCGTCCGGTCGTCGAGCTCCTCGGGCGCGTCCATCCGGCTCGGCAGCAGCGAAGGCGCGACGAAGATCAGGAAGAGGAGGCCCACCCCGGCGATCAGCACGCCGACGGGCGCCGGCTCGAAGAAGCTCCAGCGGGGCAGGCCCGCTTCGTCGACGAGCCCGACGATCGTGAGGATCGTGCTCGTGCCGATGATCGTGCAGACGCTCCCGAGGATCGACGCGTAGGAGAGCGGGATCAGGAACTGGGTCGCGGGGCGCTGGTGGCGCTGGGCCCAGTCGATCACCGTCGGCGTCATCATGGCCACGATCGGTGCGTTGTTGAGGAACGCGGACAGCGCGGCGACCGGGAAGGTCATCCGCGTGAGCGCGCCGCGCGTGCCCTGGAAGCGGCCGAGCACCCGCCCGAGCGTCATCTCGAGCGCGCCGGTCTCGCGCAGCGCCGCCGAGACGATGAAGAGCGCGGCGATCGCGGCGACGACCGGGTTCGCGAACCCGGCGAAGGTCTCGATCGGCGTGAGGATCCCGGCGGCACCCAGGCAGATCAGCGTCGCCATCAGCACCAGGTCCGGTGCGGCTAGCTCACGCACCATCGCCGTGAGGGCCAACGCGACGAGCCCGAGGGTGAAGACGATCTGCCAGTCCATCCGGCCCGCACGATACCGCACGCGCGAGGGGCCTGGGAACGCGCGAGAGGGCGCCCGGCGCGTGGATCCGGCAGACTCCGGCCGTCATGTCGATCGAGCTCAGGACCTTCAGCGAGCGCGAGTTCTATCTCGCCGAGTTCCGTGGCCGGACGCTCGCGATCGCCTGGCCGTCGACGGAGACCCCCGCGCCGCAACCGCTCGCCGGCGTGGTCGAAGCGCTGGCGGAGAACGGATCGCGGGTCGTCGTGTTGAGTCCGGTCGAAGAGATCTTCGTGATGGCGGGGCTCGGTGCGCCGGTCGATGCCGCGACCCCCGCCTACGCCCCCGAGCTCTGGCGTGACCTGCGCGAGCGCGGCGCCGCGGGGCTGCGCGTGCCGGCCCAGGACTTCGCGACGGCCTGCGTCGGGATCGCGCGCACGCTGCGTCTCGCGAAGGTCGTCTGGATCCGGTCCACGCCGCCCGTCGAGCGCGCGGCGGGAGAAGGACGGATGTCGGTCGTTGACCTCGCCCATCTCGCGCGGCTGCTCGATGCCGACGGCGGGCGCGCCGACGGCGAGTCGATCCATTGCGCCGGCGAGGATGCGCGCGAGCTGCTCGGCGCGATTCGTGCGCTGATCGAGGGGGGCGTGCCGTCGGTGAACGTCTGTGCGGCGCCGGACCTCGCTCGGGAGCTCTTCACCTACAGCGGGGCGGGCACCTTTTTCACTCGAGATCGTTATGCGGAGGTCCGGCCGCTCGCGATCGACGACTACGATCTGGCGAACGACCTGATCGAGCGCGGCGAAGCGGACGGCTTCCTCGCGCCGCGCAGCACGGCCGAGAAGGACGCCGTCCTGGCCCACGGCGTCGGCGTGTTCATCGAGGGCCGCTACCTCGCCGGAATCGGCGCGATCCTTCCGCATCCCGAGGACGCCGCCGTCGAACTGGCCTCGCTCTTCGCGCTCACCCGCTACGTGGGCGAGGGCGCCGGGGCACAGATCGTTCGCTACGCGATCGAGCGCGCGCGCGAAGACGGGCTCGCCTATCTCTTCAGCTGCACGACCTCGGAACGGGTCGAGGGGTTCTTCGAACGCCACGGCTTC
>JBCCZJ010000280.1:0-7124 GCA_039187915.1 Myxococcota bacterium | reverse complement strand
TGACGGACTGCATCGAGCGTTCGCTCGTCAGGGCAGTCCCAGGAGATGTCGTGTCCTGTACGTCCGCTGCTGCGGCGTTGATGATCGAACCGGACGAAGTCGAAGCGTCCGGGCCGGCCGTCGACCGCCATGTTGATTCTGAAGACTCACTGATTGCCCTTCACACTTCGGAGCCCGCGTCCGACGTGCCGCTCTCGGAGCTGTCCGACCAGGACCTGCTCGAGGGGCTCCGGGCGAAGAACGAGCTGCACTTCAGCGAGCTCTACAACCGCTACTTCCAGCGGATCTACAACTTCGTCTTCGCGCGAATGCGCAACCACGCGGAGACGGAGGAAGTCGTGCAGGAGACCTTCCTCGCGGTCTTCCGCTCCTTCGAAAACTATCGCGGACAGTCTTCGTTGCTCTCCTGGATCTACGGGATCGCGAAGAACACCACGAACAACCATCTGCGTCGCGCGAAGAGCCAGACGGAGCGGATCGATCTGGCCGACGACGAGGATCTCGTGCCGCGGACCTCGCTCGGCGAGGGCATGCCCGACGAGCAGCTCGACATGCAGCGCTTCGGTGACCTGCTCGCCGAGCGGCTCGACGGTCTCGCCGACTGGCAGGCCGAGATCTTCGAGATGCGGCACTTCGAGAACCTCTCGATTCCGGAGATCTCGGCGCGCACGTCACGCTCGAGCGATGCGGTCCGATCGAGTCTGTATCGCGTGAAGCGTCTGTTCTTCGAGGCCGCGGCCGCCAACGGCGCGAGCGTCGCCTTCGTCGGAGGGAGCCGTCGATGAAGCGCTCGATGGAAGACGTGGCCGGCGTACGTGCTCGCGAGTCGTACGGTCGGGACGTGGCCGGCGCACCGGTCGCTCGGCCGAGCCGCGAAGTCGCCTCGTTCCGCCATGCCCTCGACGACCCGATGGGCACGGCCGAGACCGACGCGGATCTGATGGCCGAGTTCGCCGAATTCATGGACGGAGACAAGGCCTTCGACCGGGGCGAACTGCCCGAGCCGGACTCCGGTTTTCGCGAACGTCTGCGCCGACGCCTGTGGCGCACGCACGTGCTCGCGAACCTGCGCGACGGGGGCGAGACGCACTAGTCCGTGGGCGGCGGTGGAGGGGGTGCTCCGCCGCCGCCCACGGGATTCGTGTGACGCTTCGGGCTCCGGTGTTCGATCGCGGAGGTGCCAGGGAGCCTTCCGCTGGCGTCCTCGCGGGATTCGGGCAAGATCGGGAGGACTCCTGACCCGGGAGGCACCCATGGCGATCGATCTCGAGTTCTCCGACGAACCGACCCCGGACGAGGCCTACTTCGACGACGGCCCGTCGCGCGTTCGTAGCTTCGATGCGCGCTTGCTCCACGAGCCGCTGACGCTGCTCCCGAACCGTCCGCCGCTCGCGATGGGGCGGACGGATTCGGTCAAGCATGCGATGCACGCCATGCGGAAACGGCACTGCGGCTGCGTGGTGGTGACGGAGAACGGCACCGTCCAATCGCCGCTGGTCGGCATCTTCACGGAGCGTGACGTGCTCCTCAAGATCATCGACTCCGGTCGCAACCCTGCGGATGTGCCGCTCGCCGACGTGATGACGGGCGAGCCCGAGTCGCTTCCGCTCGACGCGGAGCTCGCGTGGGCACTCAACATGATGAGCGTCGGCGGCTTCCGTCACCTCCCGGTCACCGACGCGCGCGGCTGGCCCGCCTTCGTCGTGTCGGTGCGCGACATCGTCGAGTTTCTCGTCGAGTCGTTCCCGGCGGAGATCCTGAACCTCCCGCCGGGCTTCCACCGCGAGAAGAGTCTCCCGCGCGACGGCGCCTGACCCCGAGGCGAGGGGGAACGCTCGGCGCGTTCGCTCGGGACGAAACCAGCGCGCGTAGGGTGAAGACCCGAGGCTGCTTTTTCGTTTCTTCCATTCCGGTTCGAAACCTTGAGTTGGGTGCGAATCGGGACGATGAGCTTTCTGAGTTGGGTCGCTCGCATTCATCGACCCACGCCTCCGGGCGTCGTGAGGGCTCATGTCGGAAGAACCGGAAAACGAAGCGCCGAACGAAGAGGGGCAGGGCTTCCTCTTCAGTCGCCAGCCGATCGTCGCGGGCGAACGCCGCCTGATCGGATGGGAGCTCGCGTTCGGTGCACCCGACGGCCGCACGCTCTCGGTGGGCGAAGCGAACAGCGACGACTACCTGGCCTCGGCGATCGAGTTCTCGAAGTCGGCGAGCTGGGACTCGCTCCTCTGCGGTGGGCGGGCGCTGCTCCCGGTCGACCGGCGCCTCGTCTTCAGCGACGTGATCGAGGAGCTGCCCCGCAATCGTTTCCTGCTCGGGCTCATGCCCTGCGACGAGATCGACGCGAACTTCTCCAACCGGCTCCATGATCTCCACAGCCGCCGCGGCACGCGGCTGCTCTTCTTCCAATACTCGCGACGCGATCCGCGCGAGCAGCTGCTCGACCTCGCGGACGCGGTCGAGATCGACGCTTTCGGTCTGGCCGAGGACGCGCGATCGCTCCTGATCCGTCGCGCCCAGCGGCGCAACCTCCAGGTCCTCGCGACGGCCGTCGACGGCGACGCGGACTTCGTGCGCATTCGCGACTCCGGCTTCGAGCTCTTCGCCGGGCAGAGCTACTCCGAGCACTCTTCGGACACCGAGACCCAGGCGACCGCGGACGGCAAGGTCCTGCTCCAGCTGCTGGTCGAGGCGCGCGGGGAGCTCGAGATCGAGCCGGTCACGCGCCAGATCGAGTCCACTCCGGCGCTGCAGGAGGGCCTGCTCCGGCTGGTCAACTCCCTCGAGCTCGCCCGGGCACAGAAGATCGAGAACGTGGGGCAGGCGCTGATCATGATCGGGGCCAAGGGCCTCTCTCGCTGGCTGAACCTCCTGCTGTTCCAGATCGGCAGCAAGCACGGCACGCGGGGTCCGCTCTTCCGGGTCGCCGCGAGCCGAGCGCGCCTGATGGAGCTGATGGTCGGCGCGGGCGCCGAAGAGGCGACGCCCGACATCAAGGCGCGCGGCGAGACCGCGTTCCTGATCGGCATCATGTCGCTGGTCCACGTCCTGCTCGGCGTGGATCGGAAGACGGCGATCACCGGCCTCGTACTGCCCGACGACATGCGCACGGCGCTGGCCGGCTACGAGGGTGACCTCGGTCGCATGCTGCGCCTCGCGGAATGCCTCGACAGCGGCGAGTTCGTCGAAGCCGCGGAGATCGCGCAGGAACTCGGTATCGCGCCCAACGAGATCTGGGCGCATCAGTGCGCCGCCTTCGACTGGGTCGCCCAGATGATCTGAGCGGAGGCGGCGAGCCCGCCGCGTCCCTCGTCCCCGGCGCCGGCGATCGCGCGCGGCTCAGGTCACTTCGAGCGCGCGGGTCATGACGATCTTGCCCGACCGCACGAGCTCGACGACCGCTTCCTCGCGGAAGAGGCTGATCATCGCGTCGAGCTTCTCGCTGCCGCCGTAGACCCGCAGAATCACGCTCTCGGCGGCGTAGTCGACGACCTTCGCGGCGAAGTGTTCGGCGACCTCGAGGACCTCGCGACGCTCCTCGCCCGCGCAGCGGATCTTGATCAGCGCGATCTCCGTCTCGTACCGATCGGAGGCCGTGTGATCGAGGGCGTGGACCACGTCCACCAGCTTGGCGAGCTGCTTGATCATCTGCTCGAGGATCGCGGGATCGCCCGAGCAGGTGACGGTCATGCGGGAGAAGCCGTTCCGAGCCGCCGGGCTCACGACCAGGCTCTCGATGTTGTAGCCGCGGCGGGAGAAGACCATCGCGACGCGCACGAGGACACCCGGCGCGTCGCGCACGAGCAGCGAGATCGTGTGAAGGTCGCGGCTCGCCTTCTGCGCGTTGCCGGGGCCGATCGGGCGGAAGCTCGGCGTCGTCTGGAGCGGAGTGGGACTGCTCATGTCGGGGATCCTCGAAGACTCGGGAAGAGGGGGAAGCGGAGACACGCCAGGCGTTGCGCGCGCCCGGCGGTCGGCGATCAGGTGCTGCCGGTCGGTTTCGCCAGCTGCTCCTTGGGCTTCTCGACGATCATCCCCGAGAGCGGGGCGCCGGCGGGGATCATCGGGAAGACGTTGTCTTCCTTCACCACCTCGGCGACCACGAGGCACGGCCCCTCGTCGTAGTCCTGCGCTTCGGCGAGCACGCGCTCCACGTCCGAGGGACGCTTGATGCGCAGGGCCTTCACGCCGTACGCCTGGGCCAGCTTCACGAAGTCGGGGTTGCCGACCAGATCCACGCCGGACAGGCGGTTCTCGAAGAAGAGCTCCTGCCACTGGCGGACCATGCCCAGGAAGTTGTTGTTGATGACGAGGATCTTGACGGGCAGCTTGTGGATGGCCGCGGTCGCGAGCTCGGCCTGGGTCATCTGGAAGCCGCCGTCGCCGCAGATCGTCCAGACCTTCTGGTCCGGGCAGCCGAGCTGGGCGCCGATCGCGGCCGGGAACCCGAAGCCCATCGTCCCCGCGCCGCCGGACGAGATCCAGCTGCGGTTCGTGGTCGACAGGCAGAACTGGGCGGCCCACATCTGGTGCTGGCCCACGTCCGTCGTGAGGATCGCGTCGCCGCGCGTCAGGTCGTTCAGCTTGTCGAGCACGTGCTGCGCGCGCAAGCCGCCCTGCTTGGCGTACTTCAGCGGGTAGCGCTTGCGCCACTGCTCGCACTGCTCGAGCCACTCGTCGGTATCGGCCGCGGAGATCTGCGGGATCAGCTCCTCGAGGACGAGGCGAGCATCGCCGGCGATGGACACGTCCGGCATGACCATCTTGCCGAACTCGGCCGGGTCGATGTCAACGTGGATCTTGGCCGCGTCCACGCAGAACTCGTCGAGCTTGCCCGTGATGCGGTCGTCCCAGCGCGCGCCGATCGCCATGATGCAGTCGCAGTGATCGACGGCCTTGTTGGCGTAGGCCGTGCCGTGCATGCCGAGCATGCCGAGATGGAGCGGATGGGTCTCGTCGGCGGCGCCCTTGCCGAGCAGCGTGTTCACGATCGGCGCACGCAGCTTCTCCGCGAGCCGGATCACGGCCTTGCCCGCCTGGGAGATCACCGCGCCGTGGCCGACGTAGAGGACCGGGCGCTTCGATCCCATGAGGATCTCCGCCGCCTGGCGCACGAGGGCGGGGTCGCCATGGGTCGGCACCGTGTATCCGGGCAGATCCACGTCGTCCACGAACGGCGCCTCGCAGGGTCCCTGGGTCACGTCCTTCGGCAGGTCGATCAGGACCGGGCCGGGGCGGCCGGTCGTCGCGATGTGGAAGGCTTCGCGGGTCGCGCGCGGGATGTCGGTCGCGTCCTTGATCAGGTAGCTGTGCTTCACGACGGCGTAGGTGATGCCGGTGACGTCGGCTTCCTGGAAGCCGTCCTTGCCGAGCATCGCCGAGATCGTCTGGCCGGTGAGCACGATGACCGGGACCGAGTCCATCTGCGAGGTGAGCAGGCCGGTCACGGTGTTGGTCGCCCCGGGGCCCGAGGTGACGAGGACCACGCCGGGCTTCCCGGTCGCGCGCGCGTAGCCATCGGCCATGTGCGCGGCGCCCTGCTCGTGGCGGACGAGGATCAGCTCGATGCTCGAATCGACGAGGGCATCGAAGATCGGCATGGCAGCGCCACCCGAGTAGCCGAAGATGTACTCGACTCCCTCGCGTTCCAGGCACTGGATCAGCTTCTCTGCCCCGGTCGGGACCCGGTTCTCCATGATCGATTCCTTTTCGAGGCCCGAGGTACGCGAATCGTCGCGTTCGGGGCGATTTCCGCCTGGATCTTGCCTCGTTTTCCTTGGATTCGGACGAATATGCCATAGATCGGAGCGATAAACTCCCGGAGATCCGGAGAAATTCTGTCATAACCGTGTTTTCTGGTCGCCCGAATCGGTCGAAGGGTCGAGCGGCGTGAGAAGATCGGGTCGAGATCATTCAAATAAAGCTTTCTAGAAAGCTAAATGATCTGCATTGGGCAGATTCGTGCCAGACCCGGCCAGCGAGGGGAGATCCCCCTCCGGCGCGGCTGCACCGGACCCGTTAAGCTGCGGCCGTCGCGTCCCGATCCGGAGAAGGCGGACCCGTGGCACTCGTGCGGTGTCGGAGTCCATGGACGATGCAGCGGCGATCGGCCGGCGGAGCCCATCCGGAGCGACGGGCGAGGGGGATGTACGATGCGACGAAGCGAGACGACGGCGGGGTCCGAGACGGCTCGAACGACGGAGCTGCGCCGTCGGCGCCGCTCCACCCCGTTCCTGGCCGCCGCGCTCGGCGCGTTCCTGCTCTCGCTCCCGCTTGCGACGCCGTCGCTGGCGGACGAGTACGACGAAGACTCTGCGGGGCATCCGCTGCGGATCGTGGCCTACGTGCTCCACCCGGTCGGTGTCGCGATCGACTACCTGATCCTGCGGCCGGCCCACTGGCTGGTGTCGCAGGAGCCGATGAAGACCGTCTTCGGACACGAGGACTGACGCCTTCGGCGCGCCGGGTCGCGTGACGATGCGTACGGAGGGCCGCGCTTTGCGGCAGCAGGCGCGGAAGACGCGACGAATGGCCGCTCGGAGAGCCCGCGCCCTCGCGTCCGGCTCCCGGGTCGTGTGCGCCGGGCTCGTGCTCCTGCTCGCAGGACCGGTGCTGGCCGACGTGCCCGATCCGGGTTGGCTCGAGGGCGATCCGGGGCAGAAGCTGAACGTGCGCGGCATGACCTTCGTCGCGAGCGAAGGCGGCGCCAACGAGATCCTGCTGCGCGCCGAGCGCGCCGACTTCTATCCAGAGCGGGAGGTCGCGAATCTCGACGTCGTCGACGTCGAGGTGACGCCCGGGGAAGACCGCGTCGGCTTCCGGATGCGCTGCGACGAGGGCCAGCTCAACCTGGCGACCCAGGCGTTCATCGCCGAGGGACACGTCGTCGGAACGATCGAGGGCGACCGGCAGTTCGAAGCGCTGTGGGTGGCCTATGATGAGGTCGAGGGGGTGCTCTACACCGACGACCCCGTCCTCATCGTCGACGAGGACGGACGCTATCGGGGTGGCGGCTTCCGCTATTTCGTGAACGAGTCGCGTTTCCGTCTGCAGGGCGGAGCGACGGTCGTACAGGGTCCATGAGTCGATTCCGTTTCCTCCATCCCGCGCGCGGCGCCGTCGGT
>JBCCZJ010000279.1:0-7166 GCA_039187915.1 Myxococcota bacterium | reverse complement strand
CGTCCGCGCAAGACGCCTCCGCGCCCCGCTCTCCAAGCACGAGCCCTCAGCGCAAGACGCGCCCCCCAGAAGGGGCGCGTCGAGAGGCGCCCCGCGCCGACGTCCAAGCACGAGCCCTCAGCGCAAGACGCGCCCCCCAGAAGGGGCGCGTCGAGAGGCGCCCCGCGCCGACCCAAAAAAAGAAAGGCCCCGTCCAGAGGACGGGGCCTTCGCATGCCAGCAGAGCCAGGCTCCTCTGACACACTCGCCTGGTCGGAGGATAGCGGCTCTCGGCGCCTACTTGAGGTCCTGTCGCGTGTAGTCGAGCAGACCGCGCGCGATGATCAGGCGCTGGATCTCGCCCGTGCCCTCGTAGATGTCCGTGATCCGGCTGTCGCGCATCCACTTCTCGAGCAGCAGCTCGCGCGATGCGCCGATCGACCCGAGGAGCTCGATGCACCCCTGGGTGATTTGACGCACTGCGCCACCAGCGTGCGCCTTGCAGATCGACGACTCCATGTTGTTCGGCAGGCCCTTGCCGGCCATCCAACCGCACTGGAGGGTCGCGAGCTTCGATGCTTCGAAGAGCGCCTCGAGCCGCATGAACTTCTCCGCCGCGGCGGAGAGTCGGCCGAGGCCGCCGGGACCCGCGCTGTAGTCGAGCACGACGCCGGCCTCTTCGAGCGCCTCACGCGTGTGATCGATCGCCGCCCAGGCGCACCCGAGACCCATCGCCGCCGTCGCCGGCCGCGTCATGTTGAACGTCTTCATGACGCCGCGGAAGCCGCCGGAGCTCGCCTTCGGAATCGACTCGTCGAGACCGAGCAGGTTCTCTCGCGGAATGCGGCAGTCGCTGAAGACGTAGGCCGCGGTGTCGTCGGCGCGGATGCCGAGCTTCTTCTCCTTGTGCGGAACCTCGAAGCCGGGGGTGCCCTTCTCGACGAGGAAGGACTTGATGCCGGCCCGGCCGGCGCTCTTGTCGATCGTCGCCCAGATCACCACGCCGTCGGCGCGGATGCCGGTCGTCACGAAGATCTTCTCCCCGTTGATGACCCACTCGTTCGTCTCTTCGTCGAGCACGGCGGTCGTCGAGACGCGCGACGGATCCGAGCCGCAGCCCGGCTCCGTGATCGCCATCGAGAGGAGCATGCCGCCCCACTTCGCCTTCTGGTCGTCGTTGCCGGCGGCCTGGAGCGCCGCGTTGCCGAGACCACCTCGGGCGTTGCGGCGAAGGCGGACGGAGTAGTCGCCCCAGTTCCCGGCCATGATCTGCAGCAGCATCATCACGGGACCCTGCGTGTCCTCCGGGCCCACGTCCGGCAGCGCCGGCGCGTTCGCGTAGAAGTCGTCCGCCTCGGGCAGCACGTCCGGCGGCATCTCCGCCTCGTTCTCGTCCACTTCACGCGCGTAGCGGCGAATGATCTCGCCCTCGGCGAAGGTGCGCGCGAGATGGGCCTCGTCCGTTTCGGTCAGTCGAAAATCGATCATGTTCTTCTCCATCGCGACTTGGAATCGCGATCGGTGTTGTCAGGCGTCGGTGCCGAGACGAGCCCTCGGCGCGAGGCGGGTTCCGACCGGGAACGCGTCTCGTGAGGTGCGTCGGCACCGACGAGAGAAAGCGCTTCAGCGCCGACGGTCAGAGCGCGACCAGCCCTTCCATGACGCCGAGCGTTCGCGCGTTGCGGAACCACATCTCGACGGGATGCTCCCGGATGAAGCCGTGGCCGCCGAGGATCTGGACGCCGTTGTCGGCGATCCACATGCTCTTCTCGGCCGCGTAGCTGCGCGCGTGCCAGGCCGCCTTCGTGGCGTCCTCACCGTGCTCGAGCAGGCTCGCCGCCTGCCAGACGAGCTGGCGCAGCGCGTGCTGCTCGATGTGCATCTCGGAGAGGCGGAAGGCGATCGACTGCTTCTTCGAGATCGGCTCGTCGAACGCGACCCGGTCCTTCGTGTAGGGCACGCAGAACTCGAGCACGGCACGCGAGAGACCGAGCATCACCGCCGAGAGACCGACGCGCGACGCGTTCAGGATCGCCTGTACGTCGGCGCCTTCGGTGCCGCCGAGCAGCGCGTCCTGACCGACCTCGACCCGCTCGAGCTCGAGACCGGTCGTCGGCAGCGCGTGGAGACCCATCTTGCGCTCGACGTCGGTGACCGTCACGCCGGCGGCGTCACGGGGGACGATGAACGCGGCCACGTCGTCGCCGAGGCGGGCCGTGACGAGGAAGTGGCTGGCGCGATCGCCCATCGCCACGAAGGTCTTGCGGCCGGAGAGGATGAAGCGCTCGCCCTTCTGCTCGGCCTCCGTGCGCGGCTGGGACGCGTCGGAGAGCGGGCCGGCTTCGGTGACCGCGACCGCGCCCGTGGCGTACGCGTCGCCGCAGAAGAGCGGCAGGAGCGCCGCCTTCTGTTCTTCGGTGCCGTGGTCGAGGATCGCGTTCGCGAAGAGCGAAGGCGCGAGCGCCGCCATGGCGAGGGAGGCGTCGCCGTGGGCGAGCTCCTCGAGCAGGATCGCGTTGGTCACGAGCGAGCGCTCTTCACCGGCACCGCCGTACTGCTCGGGGATCTGGGTGCTCGTCAGGCCGAGGGTCCAGGCCGTCTCGAGGAAGTCGGCCGGAATCTCGGCCGCTTCGTCGGCTTCGCGTGCGATCGGTCGGATCGCGTCGGCAGCGAACTCGCGCATCGCGTCGCGCACGAGCTCCTGCTCTTCGGACATACCAAATGAGATCACGGGGGATTCTCCTTTTCGTGGCCGCTCCCGGGTAAGGGAGTCGACCCGTGCTGGGTGGGAAACTGGGTGCGCCCGGATTTCGGGCGGAGGATCAAGCGTCCGCGGCGTCCTTCGCCCGGCCGACCTGGAAGAAGAATTCGTCCATCGCCTGCGGCCCACCCTCTTTGTGGAGGCGGCCCTGCTTCACGGCTTCCTTGGCGTCGAGGACGCCGATCGCGACTGCACACCAGTCGCGCGCGGTCGCCGTGTATCGGACGTGCGCGCCGGCGGCGAAGTCCTCGCGCACGCTGCACGCGCCGTCGTCGATCGCGACCGTCCAGACGCCGCCGCCCTCTCCGGTCAGTCGAATCTCGAAGACGACGTGGGCGTCGCGCGCGCGGTCTTCGCGCAGCAGGCTCGGCAGCACTTCGAGGACAGAGAGCGCGGAGGTGTCGGTGAACTGGGAGGCGTCGACCTCGCGCACGTTGAAGCCCTCGCGGACCCACCAGCGCGCGATCGACGAGAGGATCGGCGCCAGGGTCTCGCCTTTCGCGGTCGCGCGATAGAGGGAGCGGCTGCCCTGCTCCTCGGTGTCGACGAAGCCATCGGCCCGGAGCTGACGGAGGCGGCTCGACAACACCTTCGGCGCGATGCCCGTGCGGACGCGAAGCTCCTGGAAACCCTTCGGCCCGCCGAGCAGCTGGCGGACCAGCACGAGACTCCAGCGGTCGCCGAGCACGTCGAGGGCGCGCGCGACCGGATCGAAGATCTGGTTGGGCCGCAGGATTTCGCCGCGGCGCGTCGTGACGCCCGATTCGGGCGCGGATTCGGGGAGGGCTTCCGACATCGCGGTCAGTATCTAATGGATACTGATGAAGATTGCCAGAGAAAACCCGCGGTCACCGATGACCCCGGTCCCGCCGCGGGAGATCAGGCCGCGGCGCGTCCGGGCAGCTGCCGCCGGGCCACCTCGCCGCCGACCAGAACGAGCAGCAGGAGCCCCCACGGACCGGCCAGCGGGACCGGCGGGCCCGTCGGCGCGAGCATCCAGCCGCCAGCGACCGGGTCGAAGCCCGTGTCCGCGAAGTCGGTGGCCCCGTCGTAGAGGGCCGATCCGACCGTCGACGAGAGGCCGAGCGCGCCGAGGAAGGTCACGCCGTCGAAGATCGCGCCGGTCACGATCGCGCCGGTCAGCACCGCCGAGGAGAGGTCGGCCCCGGTCAGGTCCGCACCCGACAGGTCGGCGTTCAGCCACCGCGTGCCGGTGAGATCGAAGCCCGCGAGATTCGCGCCGGAGAGATCCGCGCCCCCGAGCCGAACGCCGGCACCGACGAGGTGACCATTGATCAGCGCGTAGCCCGAGGGCAGCGCGAGCGGCGCGCCGACGAGCCCCCCCGAGAAGACGGACTGCAGGTTGGCCCCCGTGAGATCGGCGCCCGCGAGCGTCGTGCCCGTCAGCGTCGCACCGTTCAGGTCGACGCCATTCAGCACGGCATTCGTGAGGTCCGCGCTCGTGAGATTCGTCAGGACGAGCAGCGCGCCCGTCAGATCCGCGCCCGAAAGGGTCGCGCCGGCGAGATCCGCGCCGGTCAGCGTGGCACCCGTCAGGTTCGCGCCCGAGAGATCGGCGCCGGTGAGGATCGCGTCGACCAGGTTCGCGCCCGAGAGATCGAGCCCGGCGAGCGCGGCACCCGAGAGGTCCGCACCGCCGACCTGCACGCCGGCGCCGACCAGGAAGCCGTTCACCAGCACGTAGCCGGCGGGGAGCGCGAGCGGGGTCCCGACGAGGCCACCCGAGGACGCGCCCGAGAGCTGCGCCCCGGTGAAGTCCGCGCCGGTGATCGTCGCGCCCGAAACGTCGACGTCGCGGAGGTTGGTGCTCGCGAAGAGCGCGTTCGTCGCGTCGACGCTCGTCAGGATCGCGTCACTGAGCGAGGTCCCGGAGAGGTCCGCGCCCACGAGGCTCGCCCCGGTCAGATCCGCGTTCGAGGCGATCGCCCCCGCGAGGTTCGCGCCGGAGAGATCCGCGCCCGTGAAGTCGACGCCCGTGAGCAGTGCGCCGGACAGGTCGAAGCCCGCGAGGTTCACCCCCGTCAGGTTGGCGCCGCTGATCCGCACGCCCGGGCCGACGAAATGGCCGTTGATCGCGGCGTAGCCGGTGGGCAGCGCGAGGGGCACGCCGACGAGACCGCTCGAGGCGGTCTCGGAGAGCTGGGCACCGCTGAAGTCCGCGCCCGCGACCGTCGTACCGGCGAACGTGGCGCCGCCGAGGTTCGCGTTCGCGAACAGGGCACCGGTCGCGTCGGCGCCGGACAGGACGACGTCGCTCAACGACGCGCCGGTCAGGTCGGCGCCGAGGAGATTCGCGCCGGTCAGGTTCGCGCCCGAGGCCGTCACGCCGGCGAGGTTCGCGCCGGAGAGATCCGCTCCCGTGAGATCGACGCCCGTGAGCAGTGCGCCCGAGAGATCGAACCCCGCGAGGCTCGCGCCGGCCAGGTTGGCGCCGCTGATCCGCAC
Organism: Myxococcota bacterium; assembly: GCA_039187915.1. Taxonomy (GTDB): domain Bacteria; phylum Myxococcota_A; class UBA9160; order UBA9160; family UBA4427; genus UBA4427. Next base: position 1,960 of record JBCCZJ010000279.1, on the reverse strand, counting down.
GCCGGCGCCGACGAAGTGGCCGTTGATCAGCGCGTAGCCGGTCGGCAGCGCGAGCGGCGCGCCCACGAGGCCGTTCGACGCCACCTCGAAGAGATGCGCCCCCGTGAAGTCCGCGCCCGCGATCGTCGTGCCCGCCAGCGTCGCGTCGCTCAGGTTCGCGTTCGTGAGGAGCGCATCGGTCACGTCCGCGTTCGACAGGACGACGTCGCTCAGCGAGGCACCGGAGAGGTCCGCGCCGACGAGCGTCGCATCGGCCAGGTTCGCGCTCGAGGCAGTCGCCCCGGCGAGGTTCGCGCCCGTCAGGTCCGCCCCCGACAGGTCGGCCCCCGTCAACACCGCGCCCGAGAGATCGAAGGCCGCGAGGTTCGCGCCGGCCAGGTTCGCCCCGCCGAGCCGCACGCCCGGACCGACGAGAAACCCGTTCAGCACCGCATAGCCGGACGGCAACGCGAGCGGCGCGCCGACGAGACCGCCGGACGCGACCGACTGCAGGACGGCGCCCGAGAGGTCCGCGCCCGCGATCGTCGCGCCCTCGAGCGTCGCGCCGTTCAGGTCCGCGCTCGTGAGGACCGCATTCGTGAGGTCGGCGCCCGAGAGATCCGTCAGGACGAGCAGCGTCCCCGTCAAGGTCGCGCCGGTCAGGTTCGCGCTCGCGAGATCCGCGCCGGTCAGCGTCGTCCCCGAGAGGTTCGCGCCCGAGAGATCGGCGCCCCCGAGCAGCACGTCGACCAGGTTCGCGTTCGAGACGTCGAGCCCCGCCAGATTGCCGGCCGTGAGATCCGCCCCACCCAGCTGGACACCAGCGCCCACGAGGTTGCCGCCGACGAGCGCGAATCCCGTCGGCAAGCCGCTCGGCACGCCCACGACGTCGCGCGTGCCCGCCCCGATCAGCGAGACCGACGTCAGGTCCGTCCCGGTGACGTTCGCCCCCATCAGGTTCGCGCCATTGAGGTCGGCGCCACTCAGGTCCGCGTTCGACAGATCGGCCGCGGAAAGGTCGGCGTTCGAGAGCAGCGCGGAGATCAGCGAAGCGCCGGACAGGTCCGCTCCGCTCGCGTCGAAGCCCGACGTGAGCGCTCCGCCGAAGGGATGGACCCCTCCCCCCTGCGCCGGCGTGAAGACGATCGGGTCCACCACGGCCCCGCCCAGCTGGACGTAGGATCCGGCGGTCGCGGCGCCGCTCGCGGCGAGGACCACGCACGCGACGATGAAAGGAAGGAGGCGGGTCATGGTTCGATGTCGGGTTCTTCGGCCGAGCGGGCGCACGGGGCCCCGGCGCTCGTCGGCTCCGGAGGTGAGTGACCTTTCGGGGGGCTTCGGTGCCGCCTCGTTTGGGCGACGCGGCGAATCGACGGCGGCGCGCCGGCAGGTTCTCGGCAACGCGCTCCGGCGGGCGCAGGCCATTCGCGCCCGCGGGTAGGCTAGCCGGAGGGTCGGTCGGCCGCGGTGCCGTCGCTCACAGTTGAAGCGTGGAATCGCCGGGTTCGAGCGGATGCCGCGCTTCCAGCCGCGCGATAGGATGCCGCCGCCCGCCGAAGGCGGCCGGAAGGTCGCCGGTGCGCCATCTAAGGTTCACGGGAGGAAAGTCCGGGCTCCGCAGGACAGGGAGGTCGGTAACGCCGACCCGGGGTGACCCGAGGGAAAGCGCCGCAGAAACCACACCGCCGATGGATCCTTCTTCTTCGGAAGAGTGGTCACAGGTAAGGGTGAAATCGTGGGGTAAGAGCCCACGCGCGACAGCCGGGTGACCGGCGGCGAGGCAAGCCCTTCCCGGAGCAAGCTCGAATAGGGGCACTGTCGAGGGCGGCCCGCCCGATCACGCCTGGCGTGCAGTGTCCGGGTGAGAGCGCTCGAGCGGCGTGGCAACGCGTCGCCTAGAAGAATGATCTTCGCCGACCCGATGGCAACTTCGGGCCGGAACAGAACCCGGCTTACAGTCCACGCCCGAGCCCCGTGCTCG
>JBCCZJ010000278.1:0-7210 GCA_039187915.1 Myxococcota bacterium | reverse complement strand
CGTCGATCCCCAGGCGTGAGGTCAGCCAGAGCACGAGCGGAATGGCCCGCAGCAGCAGCCGTGCGATCGGATGCGGCACGTAGAACTCGAAGGGGGTCGCGATGCCGAGCTCCTGCTTGATGGCCAGGATCAAGTCGCCGAGGCGAACCGGATCGGGGTCGACGAACTGGTAGGTCCGGCGGCCGAACTCGCCGCGCCGCCTCAGCAGATGCGCGACGAAGGCAGGCAGCTTCCGCGCGTTCGTATACGAGTGGCGCGCACCGCGCCGCGTCGGCAGAAAGGGCAGGGCGCCTTCGACCAGCGAGTAGAGCAGGCGGTGGAAGCCGCGGATCTTGTGATCATGGGAACCGTAGACGATGCCGAGGCGCACGATCGTGTAGTCGAGGCCGTGCCTCTTGCCGAGCGTCTCGATCGCGCGTTCGGCGATCAGCTTGCCCTTCGCGTAGTTCGCGAGGTCGTCGTCGAGTCCCAGCCGATCGGTCTCACGCACGTCGTCGCCGTTCTGCATGACCGCGCCCGAGCTGACGTGGATGTACGGGATCCCGAGCTCGGCGGCGACCCGCGCGAGATGGACCGCGCCCAGGCAGTTGACCTCCGCGGTCATCTGCGGGTCGCTGTCGAGCTCCGCGATCGCACAGTTGATGATGAAGTCGGCCTTTCGGTCGCGGAAGTAGCGCTGGATGTCCGACGGGACGCGGAGGCTCAGCTCCTTGCTGTTGGGGGCGCGCACGCGGATCGCGGCGCCCAGGGTGTCCTTCTCGAAGTGGTGGAGGAGCGTGCCTCCGATCAGGCCGGTGCCGCCCAGCAGGACGCCGTTCAGGGGTCGGTCGGTCGCAGACATGAAGGCCTCCTTTCAGCAGGGGGTTCGGGCAAGGGTGGGGCGGGAACGAGGAGCGCGAAGGACGGCGGGTCGAGGCGGCGCCCCTCAGCGTCGACGGCCGATCAGCAGAGCGACCAGCCCGCGCAGGTCGAGGCGCCAGGGCAGGATCGCGGCGGGCTTCCGACGCGCGATCCGGGTCCCACGCACTTCGACGATGGCTTCCACGTCGAGCGTCTCGAGCAGCGCGGCGGTGCGTCGACCGGCGCCCCCGCGCGGCACGACGCGCAGATCACGCACGTGTTCGGTCGCGATCACGATCTGCGCGCCGTGCCCGCGGATCTCGAACGGTTCGCGCGCGCCGGGCGCGGTCACCGCCAGATGGCCGGACAGATCGACCGGCAGGCGATGGCCCGCGACCCCTGCGCGTGCGTCGAGCCGCGACGAGCGGGGGGCGGCCAACTAGCTGCGGTCCCGCGTGTGGATGCGGATCGTGCCCTGGACGCGCCAGGGCGCGGAGACGGCGTCGGGTCGCGTGCTGCTCGGGACCTGGACGTTGAGGTCGTCGAATTCGTAGGTGATCTCCGCGTTGCGGCGGGTGAGCTGGTCGTAGAGACCGATCGCGAGTTCGGGCCAGGTCTGGGTTTCGGCGTTGGCGTTCATGAGGTGGTTCCTTCCGTGTCTATTCTTTGGCAAGTATCTGCCGCGCCGAAACCTAGATTTAAATTAGACAGCGTCTACGCTGAGCCGAAAAAATACCCGCGGGGGCAACTTCGTCACACCGTATGTCGGTCGCGGCGGCTCGCTCCTCGCCGCTCTCCGCTCTCGCGATGTCGGCGCGGCGGTGTGCACCGCGCGCGCAACTGTGAAGGGCCGCACGCAGCCCGCTTGCCTTCGGCGATAGACTGGTCTCGCCGGTCCTCCCCCCGCCTCGGAGCTTCGAATGTCGCGCCGTGCCCTTCCGCTCTTCCCCGTCTCGGTGCTGCTCTTCGCGCTCTCGCTCGCGACGCCCGCCGCGGCCGTGCTCACCGAAGCGGACGATGCGTCGCTGCCGGCCTCGCCCGACGGCTTCAATCTGACGGTCGATGACGTGACCGGCCTCGAGTGGCTCGACCTCACCGTCACGGCCGGCCGGACCTACGAGGACATCGTGGGGCTCGACGGCACGGACGAGCTCGGCCCCGGCGGCGACTTCGAGGGCTTCCGCCATGCGACGGATCTCGAGGTCAGCGGATGGATCAACGGTCCGCAGCAGGACAGTCTCTTCTCGAATTTCGGGATGGGCTCGCCCTTCGGCTCGATCGGCGGCTACGGCATCGTTCGCAGCTATCTGTCGTTCGTCGGCTGCGAGGGCAGCTGCACGACCTACGGCTTCATCCAGGGACTCGCTGTCGACGACGTCGACCCGAGCGTGCGCGTCTTCTTCAAGGCGGAAGCGTTCCCCTCTCAGGGTTTCGACTTCGGTGGACTCGGGTCGACGGTCGGTTTGCCCCAGAGCTCGCTGCCGGCCAACGGCTCGTCTCCTTCCTTCGGTCATTTCCTGGTGCGCGCCGCGCCCGAGCCCGGCGTGTCGATCGCGCTGGCCGCCGGGACGTTGACGCTCGCCGGCGTCTCTCGGCGACGCACGTCGGCAGAAGGACGGCGCTGACATGGCCGCCGCCTCCGATGCAGCGCACGAAGCCACGACGCGATCGCTTCCGACGACGACGACGACGCGCGCCGCGGCGACGCGCCCCGGCGTCCTGCGCTGCGTGCTCCTCCTCGGCTGCGCGATCGCGGCTGCAGCGCCGCTGGCCTGGGCCGATCCAACGGCGGCGGCGGCTCATGCCCCCGATCTCGCGCGATTGCTGCGCGGCATGGCGCTGGTGAAGGCGGTCTTCGTGACGGCCGGGGCGGCGCTTCTGCTCTGGCGCTTCGGTCATCCGATCGCCCGCAAGACCGCCGCGCTCTATCTGGTCGCGGTCTGGGCCGGAGCATCGGCGACGACGATGATCTGGGGACTCGCCCAGCTCGTAGGGGCCTCGGTCCTCTTCCACGCCGCGTTCCTGCTCGTCGTGCTGCTCGCGATCCGCGACGGGCTTCCCCCGGAGCGATTCGCACGCGACGGCTGAGTCCGGATCGGGGTTTTTCTCGGGAGGCCGGGGCGGTTCGTGGCGAGGGAGGCGCTTCCGCTCGACAGCGCGAAAGGGCGGGTTAGCGTCCGCCCAACTCGAGGCGAATCCCGTGACCGATTCCGATCCCGTCGGGCCCGTCGAAGGCGAGGCGCAGACGACACCGTCCTCGCCGCAGCCGCAGCCGCTCCGCGTCGCCGTGGCCGGGGCGACCGGCTTCGTCGGCCGCTCGCTCGTCCCTGTCCTCGCCGAGTCGCACGAGGTCGTGGCCCTCGGTCGGGGAATCAGCGACGAGGATGCGTCGGCCGAACGCTCGGACGCGCCGAAGGTCGGCGTCACGTGGCGGCGCTGCGATCTGTTCTCGCTCTACGAGACCGAGCGCGCGCTCGAGGGCGTCGACGTCGCCTACTATCTGGTCCATTCGATGATGCCGTCGAGCCGTCTGACGCAGGGCGACTTCAAGGACCTCGATCTTCTCCTGGCGGACAACTTCGGACGGGCGGCCGCGAATGCGGGGGTTCGGCGGATCATCTACCTCGGTGGGCTCGTCCCGACGACGGAACGGAGCCGACTGTCCCGGCACCTGGCGAGCCGGCTCGAGGCCGAGCGCGTGCTCGGCGGCTACGGCGTGCCCGTGACGGCGATGCGCGCCGGGCTCGTCGTCGGTCGCGGCGGGTCGTCGCTCGACATCCTGGTCCGGCTCGTCGGTCGGCTCCCGATGATGATCTGTCCGAGCTGGACGGGATCGCGGACCCAGCCGATCGCGCTCGAAGACGCGGTCGGGCTGCTCGCCGCCTGTCTCACGCTCGAAGAGTCCACCGGCCGCGTCTGCGAGGTCGGCGGTCCCGACGTGCTCACCTACCGCGAGATGATGCGGGAGACGGCGCGGGTCATGGGCAAGCGGCGGGTCATGCTCCCGGTTCCGCTGGTCACCCCCGGCTTGTCGCGCCTCTGGGTGTCGCTCGTGACCGGTTCCCCGAAAGCGCTGGTCGCCCCGCTGATCCAGAGCCTGCGCCATCCGATGGTCGCGGAGGACCCGTGGCTGCAGGCGCGCCTGGGGTGGGAAGGCAAGACCTTCGCCGACGCGCTCGACGAGTCGCTGCGGCCCGAGAGCCTGGTCCGCGAGCCGATGGCGCTCTCGGTCCAGCGGATGCCGCTGCCCCGGGGTCGGGACGCGATCTGGCTCGCAGCGGAGTTCGCGGCCTGGCTGGCGACCGTCTTCCGCGGGCTGATCCGGGTCGAGCGTTCGGCGACCGGGCTGACGTTCCGGGTCGTCGGTCTTCCCTGGCCCCTGCTCGAACTGCGCTTCCGCCCGGATCGGAGCGGGGCGAACCGGGCGCTCTTCGCGGTCGAAGGCGGCCTGCTCGCGGGCACGGCGATCGGCTTTCCGCGGCTCGAGTTCCGGACCGTGCCCGAAGGCGGCGAAGGCATCGCCGCGGTCCATCAGTTCAGCCCACGGCTCCCCTGGTGGCTCTATCGCCAGACCCAGGCGCGCGCACACGCCTGGGTGATGTGGCGCTTCGGACGCCATCTCGACGACGTGCGCGAAGGCGCTTCGCCGGTCTCGACGATCGCCGATCGCAAGGCGTGGGAGGCGAGCGCGGCGGCTTGAGCGCGCGACCCGGCGCGGCCGCCCGTCGACACGCTCCTGCGTCGGACGGGCCGACGGCGCGGCTAGCGGCGCCGGGAAGCGTCCACGACGGACGCACGGGTTCGCGAAGCTTCGTCGAGCGCGGGCGGCGCGATCGGATACGAGCCCTGGCGCACGTTGAAGAACAAGAGCTCCGGCACGCTCATGACGATGCCGCGCAGGCCGCGCTGGAAACGAGCACCCCGATCGACCGGAGCGGACACGAGGCCCACGATCGCGTGACCGGCGCCGTAGACCAGGTTGCCGACGCCGAGCAGCGGCCGCGTCGGGCCGCGTTCGCGCGTGAAGAAGAGGAAGGCGGAGTCCTCTCCGTGGGGTCGGTAGGTCCGGCTCGTGAGCGGACTCCACTCGCGCCAGCGTCCCGGCGCATCGCTGCCGCGCGCCGCGAGGCGGGCGAGACGCGCGCTCGGAAGATGGCGCCTCGCTCCTGCGCTCAGCCTGCGTTCGACGTCCCTTGACGCGACGACCGGGATGAAGCCGAGCGGGCGCCATCCGGGACGCGCTGCGTCCGGGAGCAGGGACGTCAGCTCGGTGACACAGTTGCGTGTCCAGAGCGAGTAGCGGAGGTCGCTCGAGAGCGTGCGTCGCATCTCCTGCGCGCGGGCGCGAACGAGGTCGAGCCGCGCAGGGGCTTTCGTCGGCTTCGGCGTGCCCGACAGGACGACCGATCGCGCGGCATAGCGGAGGTCGGGCGTGGCGGTGCCGAGCGCCCGGGGATCCGCCGAGGCATGACGCGTGTGGGCGCGCAGGTGGCGGAGTCGGTGCGTCTCCGTCTCGACGTCGGCCAGGCGGGCTTCGAGGGGGCCCGTGCCGGACGCGAGCGCGACCAGGCGCGCCGCCAGGCGGTCAAGGGACGCCTCCTCGAGGCGGATCCGCCAGGGCGCGGGGAGACCGGATTCGGGGACGCGCGCGGGCCCGTCCGCCTCTTCGAAGGGATCGAGCGTCTTCCAGCGGCCGGTCTCGATCGTGTCTTCGATCGCTTGCCAGCGGGCGAGGGCCAGCAGGATCGCCAGCCCCGTGTCGCTGCGGCGACTCGTCAGGAGCGCATGCAGGCGCGACTCGAGTTCCCGCGCGCGGGCCTGCAGATGCGCGACGTCGCGGGCGTCCAGCGGCGCGGCGTTCGGGACGTCGATGATTCGTCCGGCCGCGAGGCGTCGACAGCCGCGGAGCGTCGCGAGGGCCTCGCGGGCCTGGACCGCTTCGACGAGTCCGGGGAGGGCGGCGGCTCCGCGAGACGAGAACATCCGCTCGAGGCCGATCTCGACCCGTCGCTCCAGTTCGGCGAATCGCGCGTCGAGCCAGGCCGGGCCGAGTCGCTGCGCGACTTCCCGTCGGAATCCTTCGAGTGGGCCCGCTGCGTCCGGGTCACATCCCGCTGCGTCCCCTGCGAGCCATCCCGCGCCCGGCACGTCGACCGAAGCGACGCCCGACCCGAGCGTGGCCTCGAGCCAGGCGGCCTCGCGCTCGAGCCCGTCGAGCCGCGTCATCCGCGCGCGCCGATCGTAGAAGCGCTGGGAGAGGGTTTCGCGCAGGCGTGCGCGCGCCTCCGGATCGAGGTCGAGCGGAACGGCCTGGATCCCGCGGTTGCCCCGGTCGCGGTAATCCTGCTCGAAGCGCAGGCGCGGCGTGCGGCGGTCGATCAGGAGGCCGTCCGGCCGTCGCTGGACGTGGAAGACGATCTCGCCGATCCGGACGGCGGCGTGGCCGCCCGCGGCGTCGCCCTCGTTCGGCTCGATGAACCAGAACTCGATCGGCTCGTGTGGCGTCGCGGGCGATCCTGTGGCCGCACCGGCGAGGGCCGCGCCGCCCATCAGCAGCAGCGCGACGAGCGTCCCTCCGATTCGTGTGCGTCGCGACGTTCGCGCGACCACGCCCGCTATCGCGGGGCGGTGGCGGCCGCCTCGAAGCCGCGGACCACGGAGCGAGACGCCTCGCTTCCGGGCGTCGTGAGCGCCTGTTGGAAATCCGCGAGCGCCGCCTGCGGAATCCCCGCCCGCTGGAGCCCGGCGCCGACCGCCACGAAGGTCGCGTTCATGGCCTCCCAGTCGCTGATCCCGCGCGCGAGCGCCACCTCGGACAATCCGCTCCGGAGCGTCTCGGGCGTTCCTCCGCGCGCGACGTGGGCGGCGGTGTAGGCCTCCACGTCACCCCGGTAGGCGGTGTCGTCGCCACTCGAACTCGTCGACGAATCCGAGAAGGAGCCGGACGAGTCCGAGAAGCTGCCGATGGAGTCGGAGACGCTCTCCGAGCTCTGCGAAGCGGCGCAGCCGCTCCATGCAAGGAGTGCTGCACCCGAGAGCGCCAGGAACAGAAACCGGACCGGTCGATTCGAATCGCGCATCGCTTCCCCCCGAAAGTGGTTCGATTCGTATGCTCTAAGTGTGCCCGATGTCGAGGCGATGGCAACGGACGGCGGCGAGTGTCGACCGGTTCTGCGCTCGAGCCGGCGCCGCATGCAAGCGGGTTCGCGGCGGGCGGGCGCTAGAGCGGGGGCTCGGCGTCGCCCTGGTCGAGCAGGCCGGCGAGCACGAGCTGCAGCCTGCGGCGCAGCTCGTCGAGCGGCACGGGCCGCGACAGCCGCTCCAGCTCGAACCCGCGGATCGTCCCGCGCAGGGCGCGGGCGCCCTCGAT
>JBCCZJ010000277.1:0-7219 GCA_039187915.1 Myxococcota bacterium | reverse complement strand
GACTACGTCGTCGACTTCGGTCCCGGCGCCGGCGTCCGCGGCGGCGAGCTCGTGCACGCGGGGACCCCCGCCAGCCTCGCGCGCGCGAAGGACTCGCTGACCGGTGCCTATCTCTCCGGGCGGCGCGAGATCGCGATCCCCGAAGCGCGGCGGATCGCGAAGGGCGCGCTCAAGATCCACGGTGCGCGGGAGAACAACCTGCGCGACGTCGACGTCGAGATCCCGCTCGGGATCCTGACCGCGGTGACCGGCGTGTCCGGCGCCGGCAAGTCGACCCTCGTGAACGACATCCTCTATCCCGCCGCCGCGCGGCTGCTCCACGACAGCACGCGCCGGGTCGGTCGTCACGCCGACCTGTCCGGCCTCGACCAGCTCGACAAGGTCATCGACATCGACCAGCGTCCGATCGGCCGGACGCCGCGCAGCAACCCCGTGACCTACATCAAGGTCTTCGACGAGATCCGGCGCTTCTTCGCCGAGCTGCCCGAGAGCAAGGTCCACGGCTACAAGCCCGGCCGCTTCTCCTTCAACGTGAAGGGCGGACGCTGCGAGGCCTGCGAGGGCGACGGCGTGCGCAAGATCGAGATGCATTTCCTGGCGGACGTCTTCGTGCGCTGCGAGCAGTGCCACGGAAAGCGCTTCAACGAGGCGACGCTGCGCGTCCAGTACAAGGGCCACTCGATCGCGGACGTGCTCGACCTGACGGTGGCCGAGGCCCTCGACGTCTTCTCCGCGCACCCGAAGATCCGGGGCCCCCTCGCCCTGCTCGAGCGCGTGGGGCTCGACTACGTCCATCTCGGGCAGCCGTCGCCCACCCTCTCCGGCGGCGAAGCCCAGCGCATCAAGCTCGCCAAGGAGCTCTCGAAGCGCGCGACGGGACGGACGCTCTACATCCTCGACGAGCCGACGACGGGCCTCCACTTCGAGGACGTACGCAAGCTCCTCGCGGTCCTCGACGAGCTCGTCGAGGCGGGCAACAGCATCGTCGTGATCGAACACAACCTCGACGTGATCAAGACGGCGGACTGGCTGATCGACGTCGGTCCCGAAGGCGGCCCCGACGGCGGAGAGATCGTCGCCTGCGGCACGCCCGAGGACGTCGCGAAGGTGAAGCACTCGCACACGGGGCGGAGCCTGAAGCCGCTCTTCGCGGCCGCCCGGAAGAAGACGAGCGCCAAGCGACGGAAGCGAGCGACGGCGCGCTAGGCGGAAGGCGCACGCCTCGGATTGAACCACTCGACGATCCTGGCGTTCTCCTCGCGCGGGTAGGTGTGGGAGAGATCGTCGAGCTCGCGGTAGACGAGCGCGGCGCCCGCCTCCTCGAGCGATCGCGCCGCCTCGCGGGCCATGGCGACCGGGAACATCCAGTCGAGCGCGCCGTGCACCAGGTAGATCGGCTTGCCCTGCGCGCGGGCGAGCCCCCCGAGCACGACGTCGAGCGCCGCGAGCGCGCCGCAGGCCGGCGCGAGATGCGTGAAGGGGCCGTCGTAGCCGAGCCCGACGATGCCGCTCATCGTGCCGCCGTCGCTCAGCCCGGTCAGCAGGACGTGGTCCGCATCGACGTTCCATTCGCTCGACACCCAGGCGACCATGTCCTGCAGCGGGATCGCGTCGACGTCCGGCGTCTGGAACGACCAGGTGGGGCCGCGAGAGGTCGGCGAGAGCAGCAGGAAGCGGCGGCTGCGCGCCTCCCGCAACCAGCTCCAGAGGAAGTCGGCACCGCTTCCGGATCCGCCGTGCAGTGCGACGACCAGCGGCCACGCTTCGGTCCCGTCGTACGACTCGGGCACGTAGAGATCGAAACCGCCGCGCGTCTGCGCGTCGCCGGAACGGAAGAGGCCGACCTTCGCGTCGCTCCCTTCCTGCGCCTCGAGGCCGGCGAGATCGTCGTGCCGAAAGGGCTCGGCGAACCAGGCGGAGACCGGCGGAAGCACCAGCCGCAGCGGATACAGGCTGGCCTGGGCGCGCGCGTGTTCGCGCATCGCCTGGAGGACGCCCATCATCCCGTCGTCGCCCGGCTCGGTGAAGCGCCCGAGTGCCTTCGCGGTCCACTCGGCGGCAGCGAGCAGGTCGGTGCGGAACCCCTCCAGCGACGGATCCGGGAGCGCGGCCTCGGCGAAGGTCCCGCGCGCGGCTTCGAGGCGCGCGAAGGGTTCGACCAGCGCCGCCTGGAGCGAGGGGAAGGCCGGAGGATGCAGCCTTCGGAACGCCTTCTCGAGGCCATCGACGCCCACGAGCAGCGCGGGCCCGAGCCGCCCCACCGCCTCTCCGAACGCCCGCTCGATCGAATCCTCGTCGTGCATCCTCGTACGGTATGCTCCCGCGACTTCGGACGCCGCCATCCGGCGGAGGATCCGGGTCACACCCGCACAGCCCGCACCAGCGCCCGGCCGAGACGCGATCGTCGTCGGTGGGCCAGGGGGAATCATGGCTTTCGCTTCGCGTCTCTTCCTCGTTTCGACCCTGCTCGTCGCCCTCGCCGGGATGGCCGGGCCCGCCTTCTCCGCGGATCCGCCGAAGGGCGACGACGAGAAGGCCTTCTACTCGATCGGGACGAGCATGGCGCGCCAGCTCGATCCGCTGAAGCCGCTGAGCGCTCGGGAGATGGAGCTGCTGATCGACGGCCTGAACGACGCCGTCGCGGGCAAGCCCTTCGTGGTCGACCAGCAGGAAGGCGCGCGGGTCGTGCGCGCCCTCGTGGCCGAGCGCCAGAAGCGCGCGCTCGAGACCGAGACGACGGCGGCGGCCGAGTTCATCGCGGGCGAGGCCGCGAAGTCCGGCGCGAAGACCACGGAGTCGGGCCTCGTCTTCACGGTGACGAAGGCCGGAACGGGCGAGCAGCCGAAGGCCGCCGACACGGTCCGCGTCCACTATCACGGCACGCTGCGCGACGGCAGCGTCTTCGACAGCTCCGTCGACCGCGGTCAGCCGGCGGAGTTCCCGCTCAACCGCGTGATCCCGTGCTGGACGGAAGGCGTCGCCATGATGAAGGTCGGCGGGAAGTCCACGCTGATCTGTCCCGCCTCGATCGCCTACGGCGAGAAGGGACGGCCGGGCATTCCCGGCGGCGCGGCGCTCAAGTTCGACGTCGAGCTGCTGGAGATCGTGCGCTAGCGGAGCGCCGTCGCCCGCGGTCGACAGTCCGAGCCGAGGTCGGCCCCGGGCGCGAGCCCTTCGGATCCCGTCTTTGCGAGCGCTTCGGATCCCGCCTTCGCGAGCGCATCCGGTGCGGCCCGCTCGACGGCCAGGATCGCGGTCGCGGAGCCCGCGACGCAGAGCGCGATCGCGACGAGCGGGGCGAAGAGACGCAGGTCATAGCCGAGGCGGCGGCCACGGCCCTTGTGGCGCCGACTCCATCGCGGCTCGAGCTCGCCCATTCCGGAATCCCCCAGGAGCGCGCAGGACGCGCGTCTCCGGGGCCTATCGGGTGGCCGACCTGCTGCCTTGATGCGCTTCTCCTGCGCTCGCCGCCCGCACGCGGTCGACTTCGCGGTCGTCCGCCTCGCGCAGCGCCTGCTCGGGATCGAGCCCGGCGGCCCGCGCCAGGACCGCCAGCGCGCGAAGCGCTTCGCCGAGGGCGATCCCCGCCTCCTCGGCCGCCGGATCGACGAGCGTGTCGAGCGCGCCTTCGACGGTCGCGCGCGCGGTGGACGGCTCGACCGTGGGCGGAACGCTGGAACGCGCGACGCGCCCGGCGATCTTGGCGCTCCGCGCCAGCGCCGGAAGCCGCCGCGGAATGCCTTCGAAGGGATCCGGAGGGCCCTCGCCCTTCCCCGCCGCGGCCCGCTCCGCGGCCTTGATCTCTTCCCAGTCGGCGAGCTGGGCCGCCGTCGATGCCGGCGCCTCGGCGCTCGCGAAGATGTGGGGGTGGCGGCGGACGAGCTTGTCGATGATCGCCTCGACGACGCCGTCGAATGCGAAGAGCCCCTTCTCTTCCGCGATCCGCGCCTGGAAGACGACCTGGAAGAGCAGGTCGCCGAGCTCGTCGCGCAGCGACTCGGCGTCCCCGCTCGCGATGGCCTCGTCGACCTCGTAGGCCTCCTCGATGGTGTGGGGCGAGATCGAGGCGAAGTCCTGCTCGAGGTCCCAGGGGCAGCCGCCGTCCGGATCCCGCAGGCGGGCCATGATGTCGAGGAGACGCTGGAGCCGGGCCATCGCGGCAGTATACCGGTGGGCGCCTCTTCCCCTGTCCCTGCTCCTGCCCGCGGCTTGCCCACGGTTTGCGAACCCGATCGCAATTCAAGATTCGGCGCCGGATGCCGATGGCAGGGACTGCAGAGTTGCGTTCCGAGCAGACGTTTCCACGGGCAGGCGATCCCCGAACCGGGCTACGCCGCCCCCGACGGCGCGGTCCCCCACCGCTGCCGACGAGGACCCGACGCGATGAGCGACTTCCCGCGCATCCCCCCGCCCGCCACGACGCCGCCGATCCGCCCCGTCCGACCGACGCGGGAGGCGAACCGCGATCGCAAGCGGCCGCGCAAGGAGCGGAAGCGCGACGATCCGGACGAGGACGAGGCTGCGCGCGACCCTGCTCCGGACGAAGAGGGCCGCGGCGGCGGCATCGACATCAAGGTCTGACGCGCCGCCGAGATCCGCGTGCAGAGTCGCCGCCCCGCGGGTAGACCTCGTCCGCGCCGGCATGCGTCGCTAGTCTCTGACGGGTACCTACCCCCCCCCACTAGGGGTGGGGTCATTTTCCGGAGAGCCTGCATGACTGCACCGCATCCCGACCCCGAACGCCGTCGCCACCAGGGTCACGCGGCCACCCACGCCGCCGCGAATCGCGAGATCCTCCGTCGCTTGAAGAGCGCCGAAGGCCACGTCCGCGGCATCGCGCGGATGGTCGAGGACGACGCCTACTGCATCGACGTCCTGAAACAGCTGAAGGCCGTGCGCGCCGCCCTGGACCGCGCGGGAGAGCTCGCGCTCGAGACCCACCTGGCGACCTGCGTGACCGACGGGCTCCGTGGCGAGGACGAGGTCGAGCGGGCGCGGGTGATCCGCGAGATCGTGGACGTCTTCCACGCCAACGCGAAGCGCTGACGATGGCGAGCGCGACCGGAGTAGCGGTCCCCGACGTGACCGAAGTCGTGACGGTCGGCGTGGGCGACATGTCCTGCAACAACTGCGCGCGCTCGGTCGCGCGCCACGTCGGCGCGGTCGACGGCGTGATCGACGCGCGGGTGAGCTACGCGCTCGAGGACGCGCGGATCCGCTTCGATCCGGCTCGCGTCGCGCCCGCGGCGCTGCTCGAGGCGATCGCGGAGGCCGGCTACCGCGTTCGCCCCGAACATGCGCGGGAGCGCGAGGCCGACGAGCGCACCGCTCTCGATGCGAAGCGTCGACGCATGCTCGTCGGTCTGGTCGCGAGCGCCGCGATCATGTTCCTCGGGATGGTCGTACCCCGACTCGACCTGCCCGCCTGGCCGTTCCGCCGCGAGACGATCGCTGCGCTCGCCGCGCTCGTGCTCTTCTGGGTCGGCCGCGACTTCCACGTCGGCGCCTGGCGCGCCGCGCGCGCGCGCACGACGAACATGGACACGCTCGTCTCGCTCGGCGCCTGCGTCGCGTTCTTCTACAGCCTGGCGGTCCTGGTGACGGGGGCGGATCCCGCGCGCTTCCCGGTCTACTTCGAGTCGGCGGCGATGATCGTGACGCTGGTGCTCGTCGGGAAAGTGCTCGAGGCGCGGGGCAAACGGGAGGCGAGCGGGGCCGTCCGCGCGCTGCTCGACCAGCAGCCGGAGCGCGCGCGGGTCGAACGCGACGGCACGATCGTCGAGTGCGCGGCCGAAGCGGTCCGACCCGGGGAACCCGTCCACGTACGGCCAGGCGAGCGCTTCCCGATCGACGGGGTGGTCGCCCGGGGCGCGAGCCACGCGGACGAATCGATGCTCTCGGGCGAGAGCCTGCCGGTGCGCAAGGGCGAAGGCGATCGGGTGCATGCGGGCACGATCAACCGCGAGGGCGCGCTCGTCGTCGTGACCCGCGCCGTCGGCGACGCGACGATCCTCGCCGACATCGCCCGCCTCGTTCGCGAGGCCCAGGCCAGCCGCGCCCCGATCCAGGCGAGCGTCGATCGGATCGCAGCGATCTTCGTGCCGACGATGATCGGCGTCGCGGGCCTCGTCGGCCTGGCCTGGGGCAGCTTCGGCGCCAGGATCTGGCTGCCCGCGACCGACCCGCTGGCGGCGGGCATCCTCTTCGCCGCCTCGACGCTCTTGATCAGCTGTCCCTGCGCGATGGGGCTCGCAACGCCGCTCGCCCTCGTCGCCGGGACGGGAGTGGGGGCGCGCCGCGGCCTGCTGATCAAGAGCGCCGCCGCACTCGAATCGATGGGCGACCTCGACCGCGTGATCCTCGACAAGACCGGCACGCTGACCCTCGGCCGGCCCCAGGTCGTGGCCGCCCACGCCGTCGCGCCGCGTACGGCCGACGACGTCCTCGCGCTCGCCGCCGCGGCGGAGCGTGAGAGCGAGCACCCGCTCGCCCGGGCGATCGTGGAGGAAGCGGAGGCGCGGGACCTGGCGCTTCCGGACGCTTCGGAGGCGCGCGCGGAAGCGGGCCAGGGGCTCTCCGCACGGGTCGGCGAGCATGCGGTCGTGCTCGGCGCGCGGCGCGTCCTCGAATCGGCGGGGGTCGAGCTCGGCGCGCTCGCGGACGCCGCAGACGAGTCGGAAGCCCGCGGTGCCTCCCTCGTCTTCGTCGCGATCGACGGCGAGGCGGCGGCCCTCTTCGCGGTGGCGGACGCGCCGGATCCGAGCGCGCGACCCGCGCTCGAGCGACTCGGCGCGCTCGGGCTCGCGATCACGATGTCGACGGGCGACGCCCGACCCCAGGCGCTCGCGATCGCCGAGGCCCTCGGACTCGACGCGGCCCAGGTCGTGGCCGAGGTCCTGCCGGCGGACAAGGCGGAGCGGGTCGACGCGTTTCGGGCGGCCGGCGAGCGGGTCGCGATGGTCGGCGACGGCTTGAACGACGCGCCGGCGCTGGCGAGCGCGGACGTCGGAATCGCGATCGGCTCCGGGTCGGACGTGGCGATCGAGGCGGCGGACGTGGTCGTCGTCCGCGACGACCTCGGCGCCCTCGCGGAGGCGGTGGTGCTGAGTCGTCGCACGGTCCGGACGATCCGGCAGAACCTCTTCTGGGCGTTCGGCTACAACGTGGCCGCGATCCCCCTGGCCGCCGGCGTCTTCGTGCCCTGGGGCGGAGAGACGAT
>JBCCZJ010000276.1:0-7228 GCA_039187915.1 Myxococcota bacterium | reverse complement strand
GCGTCGGGGTCGTGGCCGTCCGCGCGGGCCAGCGCGAGCCGCACCCGGATCGGCGTGCCGTCGTCGAGCGCGTCCTCGAAGCCGTGCTCACCGGGCGCGAGCTTCGCGAGTTCGCGGGCGACCTTCCGGGCGCCCGCTCGCTGCAGCTGCGCCATCGTCACCTGTACGACGTCCGCCCCGACTTCGTCGACGAGACCCACGAGCAGCGCCCCCCCCGCGCGATTCGCCGCGACCATCGCCTCGAGGTCCGCCACGTTGTCGTCGGGCCGCCGGGCGGGGTAGCGCCCCTGCCCGAGCACCGTCCGGATCCGCTCCTCGTCGAAGCGACCGGCGTGGACGAGGGGGAAGGCCTCGATGAGCACGCCCTCCTCGTCGAGCGTGGTCGAGTCCGGCGGCATCGAGCCCGGCGTCTTGCCGCCCAGGTCCGCGTGATGCCCCCGACTGGCCACGTAGAACGCAGGCACCGCCTCGCCCTCCAGGAAGACCGGCGAAACGACCGTCACGTCGGGCAGGTGCGACCCGCCCGCGAAGGGGTCGTTCGTCACGAAGACCTCACCCGGGTTCATCTCGGGAAAGCGATCACGGACGGCGGCGACGGTGTCGGCCATGGCGCCGAGATGCACCGGGATGTGCGGCGCGTTCGCGACGAGGCCGCCCGCCCGGTCGAACACGGCGCACGAGTAGTCGAGCCGCTCCTTGATGTTGGTCGAGACCGACGTGTTCCGCAGCACCGCGCCCATCTGCTCGGCAACGGACATGAACCGGTTGCCCAACACCTCGAGGCGCACCGGATCCGCCTCGGCGAGATCGACGTCCCGCCGCGCGGTCGACCGCGACGCCGCTCGGAGCCGGAAGACGCGTTCGTCGTCGACCGTGAGCGAGAACCCCGGATCGACCACGACCGTGCCCGTCGACTCCAGGATCAGCGCCGGCCCCTCCAGACGATCGCCGGGCCGCAGCGCCTCTCGCGCGTGGACCGGAGCCTCGACGCGCCCGACGCCGGGGAACCAGGCCTGCGCGTGGCGGAGCGGCGCGGGCGGCCGACCCGACCCGGTCGCCGCAGGGCGCGGCGCCTCGCCCTCGGTGCCCGCGAGCCGCACGCGCACGGCCTTGATCTCGATCTCGCGCGCGTCCCGGACGTAGCCGAAGCGCGCGCGGTGTTCCGCCTCGAAGGCGCGCCGCCAGGCAACACCGTCGCCCTCCGCCGAGACCGTGAGTGCGGTATCCGTCCCGTCGTAGCCGAGATCGAGGCTGCGCTCGACCCGCTGGTCGTCGCGCCCGACCCCCTCCGCCGCGAGCGCCGCCCGGCCCTCGTCCTCGAGGGCTCGCCACTCGGCCTCGATCGAATCGGAGAGCCCGCCCGCCGCCGGCAGCCGACGCGCACGGCCGTCGCGCTGACCATCCCACGAGGCGGGCGCAATCCCGATCCCGTAGGCGGAGAGCAGGCCGGCATAGGGATGGAGCAGGATCTCTGCGATGCCGAGCCGCGTCGCGATCGCGCAGACGTGCTGGCCGCCCGCCCCGCCGAAACCGACGAGCACGTGGTCGCGCGGGTCGGCGCCGCGCTCGACGCTCACCTCGATGATCGCCTGGGCCATGCTGGCGTTCGCGATCTCGAAGAAGCCGGCGGCGATCTCCTCCTCGGTCCGGTCGAAGCCCGCCTTGCCGAGCGCATCGCGCAGCGACGCCAGCGCGCGCCCGACCGGCGCCGCATCGAGCGGGAACGGGAAGCGATCGGTCACCACCCGGCCCAGCGCGAGATTGATGTCGGTCACCGCCAGCTCCGTCGCCTTCGGGCGGCCCTCCGCGTCGCGGATCGCATAACAGAGCGGCCCCGGGTCGCTCCCCGCGCTCTCGGGGCCCACCGTCAGCCGGATTCCGTCGAAGCGGCAGAGCGACCCGCCCCCCGCCGCCACCGTGTGGATCTTCAGCATCGGCGCCTTCACGCGCACGCCCCCGACCTCGCTCTCGAACGCCCGGTCGAGCCGCGCTCCCTCGACCAGCGACACGTCCGTCGAGGTGCCGCCCATGTCGAACCCGATCGCACGATCGAAGCCGGCCGTCTTCGCCACGCGCCCGGCAGCGACGACGCCCCCCGCCGGCCCGGAGAGCAGCGCGTTCGGCCCGCGGAAGCGCTCGCCGTCGGTGAGCCCGCCGGAGGACTGCATGAACCGGAGCTCCGCCGCGGGCAGCCCCTGCGCGAGCGCGTCGACGTGGCCGCGCAGCAGCGGCGTCAGGTAGGCGTCGGCGATCGTGGTCTCGCCCCGGGACAGCAGGCCGATCTCACGCGCGAGCGTGTGCGAAGCGACGACGTGTTCGAAGCCCACGTCCCGAGCGACCGCCGCGAGCGCGACTTCGTCCGCCGGCTCCACGTACGCGTGGAGCCAGACGATCGCGACGGCCCGGGCGCCCTCCGCTCGCGCGCGCGCCAGGACCGCGCGGGCCCGCTCGAGATCGACCGGCTCGACGATCGCCCCGGCGGCATCGCGCCGCCCGGGGACCTCGAGGCGCCAGCGCTGCAGCCGCGGCGCGCGGGTGATCTCGAGGGCGAAGAGCTCGGGACGCTCCTGGGTGCCGATGTCGAAGACGCCCGACAGGCCCTCGTTCGTGAGCAGCGCCGTCGGCACGCCGCGGCGCTCGAGAAGCGCATTGGTCGCGACCGTCGTGCCGAGCTTGATCCGCGCGCCGTCGAGCGCGGAGGGCCCCGCGCCCGCCTCGTCGACGATGCGTCGGACCGCGTCGAGCGGAGCCCGGTCGGAGGACAGGACTTTCGTCGTGTGGACGAGGCCTTGCGGCGAGAGCCCGAGGCAGTCGGTGAAGGTTCCGCCGCGATCGATCCAGAACTGCCAGCCGGCCCCGCTCATCGGCCCCCCCGGCCGCGGCACAGCCGGGCGAGGACCGCGTCGATCCCAGCGCGCAACGCGTCGTCGCCGAACAGACGGATCCCGATCCACACGACGCAGCCGTAGAGCGCCCCGCCGACCGCCAGCTGCGCGACCGGCCAGGACATCCGATCGCCGAGGCGCGCGAGGGCGAGGACCGTCACGATCCCCGCCGGCGCCACCACCAGCAGTCCGCGCACGAGGGTCCGGACGAGCGCGAGCGGATCGGGACTCGCCGCCCGCACGTGCAGCCAGACGAGCGTGACGATCGCGTTCATCGTGACGGCCGTCGCCGAAGCGGCCGCGAGCCCCGCCACGCCCTGCGCTCGCGCGCCCAGCCAGTAGAGCGGGAAGACCGCCAGTGCGATCGCGGACGAGAGCGCCATCGCGAGCCACATCTCCCCTCGCGCGTAGAATCCGCGGACCGCGACCTGCTGGACGACCCAGCCGGGGACCGCTGCGGCGAGCACGACGAGCAGGCCCGCCACGACGGCGGAGTCGGCGACGTCGAAGCGCCCGTACTCGTAGACGAGCCGAACCGCCGGGAGCGCGAGCGCACCGAGCGCGCCGGCCGCCACGAGAGCGAGGCCGAGGCAGGTCTGCAACGTCGTGGTCAGGAGGTCCCCGAACCCCGCGGTGTCCCCCTGCTGGTGTCGCGTCGTGAGCGAGGGCAGGAGCGCCGCGCCGACCGCCTGGCCCACGATTCCGACCGGCACCATCATCAGCTTGCGCGCGAGGGTGATCGCCGCGATCGCGCCCGGCGCGATCGTCGCGCCGACCCACTTCTCGTACCACTCGTCGACGGTCGTGAGGCCGAGGCCGAGCATCAGCGGCAGCGCGAGCCAGACGTATTCCCGGAAGTCCGCGTCGAGGGGCGCCACGCGGATCCGCCCGACGGCCCCTGGCAGCCGCCGCAACGCGAGGACCGGGATCGCCCACTGACCGACCACGGCCCCGGCGAGCGTGCCCCACGCGAAGCCGTCCGCGCGGCCCTCGAGCCCCGCCGCCACGCCGACGAGCGCGCCCGCGATCGGCGCCGCGCTGTAGACGATCGAGGCCCACGCCTGGGGCGCGAAGCGGCCGTGCGCCATGAGGACGCCGCGCAGCACCCCCCCGGTCAGGAAGAAGATCTGCGCCGGGAGGACGATGCGCATGAGCCGCACGGTCTCGTCGAGGGTCGCGCTGTCGAAGTCGGGGAACTGCAGTCGCAGGAGCGGCTCGGCCTGGAACCAGAGCAGGATCGTGGCACCGGTCGCGAGCACGCCGACCGTCCCGACGACGACCGAGGCGAAGCGGGCCGCCGCTTCGGCGCCCTCGTGCTCGAGACGCTTCACGTAGGGCGGCGTGATCGCGACCGCGACGGCGCCGGCCGCGAGCAGGTAGCCGAGGATGTCCGGGATCATGAACGCAGCGAAGTAGGCATCGAGGCCGGGGCCGCGGCCGATCTGCGCGGTGAGCAGCGCGTCGCGGAGCAGCCCGAGGGCCCGCGCGATCAGCACGCTCGCCGCGAGCAGCCCGGCGGCGTCGGCCACCCGACGTTGGTCGTCACTCAACGCCGGATCCCCTAACGCGGATTCGGCTCGCGCCAGATCGCGCCATCCCAGGCCTCCACCACGAAGTCGTCCCCTTCCCTTCCGCGGGCGAAGGGATGATCGAGAGGGACCTTGCCATGGGGGGTGTCGAGCACGTACTGGGGGATGGCGAAGCCGCTGGTCCGTCCGCGCATCTGCTTGAAGATCTCGATGCCGTCTTCGATCGGGACCCGAAAGTGCTCCGTGCCTTCGAGGAGCTGCGCCTGATAGACGTAGTAGGGTCGCACGCGCATGCGGACGAGCGTCTCGCAGAGCGACTTCATCGTCTCGAGGTCGTCGTTCACGCCCTTCAGCAGGACGCTCTGGTTGCCGACCGGGATCCCGGCGCGCAGCAGACGATCGCAGGCCGCCGCCGCGTCCGCGGTCAGCTCCTTCGGATGGTTGAAGTGAGTGTTCACCCAGAGCGGGTGGAAGCGCTCGAGCATCGCGCAGAGTTCGTCCGTCACGCGGAAGGGCAACGTGACGGGCAGACGCGTGCCGAGCCGGATCAGTTCCACGTGCGGGATGGCGCGGAGACGCGTGAGCAGCCACTCGAGCCGCGCGTCCGAGAAGACGAGGGGATCCCCGCCCGTGAGCAGCACGTCGCGGATCTCCGGTGTGCGGGCGATCCAGTCGAGGGCGATCTCGAGCTCTTTCTTCTGCATGGTCCACTCGCTGTCGCCGACCATCCGCTTGCGAAGGCAGTAGCGGCAGTAGAGCCCGCACTCGTTGTTCACGCAGAAGGCGATGCGATCGGGGTAGACGCGGACCACGTTCTTGACGGGCGAATGGGCGACCTCGTCGAGCGGATCCTCGAGTCCGGCGGCGTCGCCGAGCTCCGCGGGCCGCGGGACCACCTGCTTGCGAACGGGACAGTCGGGATCCGTCGGGTCCATCAAGGACGCGAAGTACGGCGTGATCACGAAGCGGAAGCGGCTCGCCAGGTCGACGATCGCCGCCTCTTCTTCGGGGGTCGCGTCGATGTAGCGGCGGAGCCCCTCGGCGTTCCGGATGCGATGGCGCATCTGCCAGCCCCAGTCGGACCAGTCCGCGGGATCCACGCCGGCCGGCGGGACCGACGGTGCCGGCGGCCAGGTCACGAGGGACCGTGCCTCGTCCTGTTTCGTCGCGGCGCTCACCGCTCAGTCTCCTCCTGCGCTCGTGCGCGCCCGTTCATTTCCAGGCGCTCCCCGCCCTCGGCGCCGGGGCGCTCACGCATCGTCCCATCCGAGCCGACGCAGCCCGGCTCGCACGCAGCGGCCGAGCATCTGGTCGAGGGACACGCCCTCGAGCTCCGCGAGGATGGCGAAGGTCCCGTCCGTCGCAAAGGTCGGCAGCGGATTGATCTCGAGGAAGACCGGATCCCCGGCGGCATCGAGCCGGAAATCCGCGCGGGCGAAGTCGCGGCACTCGAGGGCCTCGAAGGCCCTCACGGCGAGCCGCGCGAGCTCGGCTTCGAGGACCGGCTCGAGGGCGCCTGGCGTCACGTGATCGAGCTCGCCCTCCTCGCCCGCCGGCCCTTCGAGCGCGTGGAGTCCGATCCCGCTCTCGCGCTCGAGCGCGCGTTGGACGACGGGGAGGGCCCGCGGCGGATCGTTCCCGATCAACGTCACGGTGTACTCCGCCCCCGGCACGAAGGCTTCGACCAGCGCGGGCTGGCGATACGTCGTCGTCACGCGCTCGACCTCCGCGACGAGGGCCATGCGATCGTCGACGCGTGAGGTGGCGCGGATCCCCTTGGCCGTCCCCTCCCAGCGCGGCTTCACGAAGAGGGGAAAAGGCGCCGGGAGGGCAGCCGCCTCCGCCTCGCGCGCGTTGGCGAGCGAGACCTGCTTCGCGATCGGCACGCCCGCCGCTTCGACGTGCCGGTTCGCCCAGAGCTTGTCGAGCGAGAGGGACAGCGAGAGCGCGTCGGAGCCGATCGTCGGGATCCCGGCCATCTCCAGCACGACCGGTGCCCAGGCCTCGCGGTTCCTGCCCCCGAATCCCTCGGCCAGGTTGAACGCCGCGTCGATCCCGGCGAGGTCGCCCTTCGCGGCGAGCTCGAGGAGCGCGCGGGGCGAACCGAGGCGGCGCGACCGGTGCCCGAGGGACGCGATGGCCGACTCGAGCGCCAGGATCGTCGATTCGGGCTCGTACTCGACGTGGGCATCGACCGGATCGGACGCGTCCCGCGAATACGTGTCGAAGGTCTCGAAGACGAGGCCCAGGCTGAGGGCAGGCATGCCGATAGGATACCGAGGTCCGGTGCCGCGAGGGGTTTTCCCGAAGCGGGCTATCCTGGGCCGGGTCCGCGCTCCGGCGCGATCGAGGAAGACGACCGTGGCCGCGACCGAGCAGACGCCGGACAACCCGGAATTCGCGAAGCGCGCACGGCGTCGACGCATCGCCCTCGCCTGGTCCTTCGTCCTCGCCTGGGCCGCGGTGATCTGGTCCCTGGGCGG
The DNA here is from genome assembly GCA_039187915.1 of Myxococcota bacterium. Taxonomy (GTDB): domain Bacteria; phylum Myxococcota_A; class UBA9160; order UBA9160; family UBA4427; genus UBA4427. Next base: position 331 of record JBCCZJ010000276.1, on the reverse strand, counting down.
AGACGACTGGTCGCTGCAGGAGACCAGCCGGTTCCTGTCCCCGCTGATCGAGTGGGTGTTCGGGGAGCTCGACGGTCCGACGAAGTGGCGGATCTATCTCGGGGTCCGCAAGTCGGCCCATTTCGTCGAGTACGCGATCCTCGCCATCCTGACGTTCCGCGCGGCCCTGATCTCGGCGCCCCGGAATCGCGTGGCGACCGCTGCCTGGACGGCGCTCTTCCTGGTCGCTCTGGTCGCCACCGCCGACGAAGCGCGGCAGGCCTTCTCGTCCGCTCGCTCCGGCAGCGCGAACGACGTCCTGATCGACTTCTTCGGCGGCGCCGTCGCCGTC
>JBCCZJ010000275.1:0-7257 GCA_039187915.1 Myxococcota bacterium | reverse complement strand
GGGGCCGCGGGCGTTCGGCCGCTACCGCAGGGAGACGGTGCCGTTCGAGGTTCTTAGGCGGATCGGCGTGCCGCCCTTGCCGACGCGGCCGCGGACCCGGCCGCCGCCGTCATGGCCGTTCGTGCTCTCGAGCGCGAGATCGTTCCGGATGTGGCCGTTCTCGACGCGGATGTCGACGTCCGCGTCCGGCTGGTCCGGGAGCTCGAGGGCGATCCGGCCGTTGCTCGTGGTGAGCGACACGCCCGAGTCGCCCAGGGCGTCGACGGAGGCCTTGATCACGCCGTTCGAGGTCGAGGCGTCGATCGAGCCCTCGTGACCGCCGACCTCGATCTTGCCGTTGCTCGAGCGGGCGCGGAGATGGCCGGAGGTCGCCTTGCAGGTGACCTTCGCGTTCGCCGTCGTGACGTCGATGTCGCCGTTCACCTCCGCGATCGAGACCGAGCCGTTGCTCGAACGCGCGCGGATCGGGCGGTCGAGATGCTCGATGCAGATCTTCCCGTTCGTCGAGCTGAGGGCCACCTTCGTTTCGTGGGGCACGCGGAGCTCGAGGTGGGCCAGGCCGTGGCGCGCGCACTTGCGCGGGATCTGGACCTCGATCTCGAGGACGTCCGTCGCGTCCGAGTTCTGGAGCTTGATCGACTCGAGGAGCTTCGCGGCGAGGTCGTCGCAGTCGGCGCGGACGCTCTTCGTGACGCGGATCTCGACGTCGTCACGGTCTTCGCCGCGGACGCGCGTCTTGCCGTTCGCGTTGCGGATGCTGATCGTCTGGCCGGTCGGCGCGGGGACGACGAGGACTTCCTCCTCGCTGCGCTGCTCGCCCCACGGAATCCGGGAGAAGAGCGAACGCAGGAGTCCGCCGAAGCCCGGTCCCTCCGTCTCGGTCCGCTCGCGCGGATCGTTCGCGCGGCCGCCCATCAGTGGAATCGCCCGCGGTCGTCGTCGTCGCGGCGCTGACGTTCGCGCTGGTCCTCGCGGTGGACGGCGCGGATCTTCTGCCGCATCCGCCAGCGGCGGAACTTGAGCAGCAGCGTCTGCGGCGTCGGGGCGCCGGGCGTCCGGCCCTCGTTCACGAGATAGATCCAGCCGACCAGCACGCCGGCGAGATGGCCCGTGTGGCTGACGTTGTCGTACGGGCCCGAAGAGGCGAACTCGATCAGGAACATCAGCGGGATGATGTAGATCGCCTTGATCGGGATCGGCGGGAACAGGAGCATGATCGTCCGGTCCGGCCAGGTGAAGGAGTAGGCGAGGACGATGCCCATGACCGCGCCGGAGGCGCCGAGGGTCGGGACCCAGATGTCGAGCCAGGTCGACGCGATCCCGAGCAGGCCGAGCAGCGAGGGCAGGGTGGCGATCAGGAAGCCCGCTCCGGTTCCGCAGAGCAGGTAGTACTTCATGAAGCGCTCTTCGCCCCAGATGAGCGCGAGGGCGGAGCCGAACATCCACAGCATGAACATGTTCATGGCGATGTGGAGCAGGCCGGCGTGGAGCCACATGTAGGTGAACATCCGCCAGAGCTCGAAGCGCTCCCAGACCGTTCCGGGGCTCACGGTCAGGAAGGTGGAGACGTCCACGCCGAAGAAGCGGGGTCCCGCGATCTGGGCGATGAACACCACCAGGTTCGCGATCAAGAGATTCTTGATGACCTCCGGCGTCTGCGGAGGACCGAAGCTCATCTGTGCGCCACCACGTCCGTACACCGATTCGAAACTCCAGTGGGTCGCCCGCGATTCCGGCGGTGACCCGAGGCGACAAGCCCGTCTTCGGAGGGAGGGGCGTGCCGGATTGCTCTCGGTTCTGTCTGGGCTCGTCGGATCCCGGGGTTCGAGGTTCCGACCGATCGATCGGCCGAACCGGGCTCCTGTCAGACTGAGATTCCGTGACCTCTGGATGGGTGTCGGCGGGACAGGCGCGTCGGCCCGCTGAACCCCGTAAAAGTAAAGACCGGGGAATAGAGGGTCAACGAAACCCGCGCTCGAATCGCAACGCAGGGCAGCGAGAGATCCCCGCGGGTGAAAAAACGGGATCTTTCGGCCCTCTCGATGATCGGTTCGGACTACGGCGCATTCCGACGGGCGGCCAGCAGCAGGGCAGTCGCGGTCTTGCCGTCGACCACCGGACCGGAGAGCGCGTCGAGGGCTTCGTCGAGCGGGGTCGGGACGAGCTCGATGATCTCGTCCGGCTCGAGGCGCTGCTCGGCCGGCTCGAGGTCAAAGGCCGCATAGAGGTGGATGATCTCGTCGCAGAAGCCCGGGGTCGTCCAGATCGAACCGAGCCGCTCGAGCCGACCCGCGCGGTAGCCCGTCTCCTCCTCGAGCTCGCGCGCGGCGCAGACCTCGGGCGCCTCGCCCGGATCGAGCTTGCCGGCCGGGACCTCGAGGATCTCGCCGCCGGTCGCGAAGCGGAACTGGCGGATCATCAGCACGCGGCCGTCGTCCATGAAGGGCACGACCGCCGCGGCACCCGGATGACGCACGAAGTCGAACTCGACGCGGCGTCCGTTCGGCAGGTCGACGATCTCGGTCGAGACCTCGATCGCCTTCGCGCGCGTCACCGGCACGTCTTCGGGTCGCTGCGCTTCGTCTTCGCTCATGGCTCCTCCTCGTTCGCGGAATTGGCTCCGACCGCGCGCGTGCGTTCCAGCACGTCGGCGGCGATCAGGGTAGGCTCCGCGGCATGTCTCCGCGCCCTTTCGAACGACCCGCGACGATCTCCCTGCCCGACGGCGACGCGTGGCCCGCCGGCGCGAGCCTCGAAGGGCTCTGGCTGCCGGCCCGCGACGAAGCGGGCGCCCGTGGCGGCGCGGTCATGGCCCCGCCGCATCCGCTGATGGGCGGCAGCATGGACTCGCCGGTCGCGACCGAGGTCGCGCTCGCGGCGAGCGATGCCGGCTGGGGTTCGCTCCGCTTCAACTGGCGCGGCGTGGGGGCGAGCGCGGGAGCGGCTTCGGGAGAGGCGGACGACGCGGACGAGGACTATCGCGCGGCGCTGCGCTTCCTCGAGGCCGGCGGTGAATCGGAGACCGGCGACGGACCGATCCTGGCGGCGGGCTACTCCTGGGGCGCGCTCGCGGCGGCGCGGGTCGTTTCGGAGTTCCCGCGGACGCGGCGGGCGATCCTGGTGGCGCCGCCGCCGGCCATGCTGGACGCGGACGGGCTCGCGCGCTGGGGCCATCCGGTGCTCGTGATCGCCGGGGACCAGGATCCCTACGTCCCGCTCGACGAGCTGCGCACGAAGCTCGAACCGATCGAGCACGCGACGCTGATCGACCTCGAAGGCGTCGACCATTTCTTCATGGCCGGTCTCGCGGACGTCGGGCGCGCCTGCCGCGACTGGCTCGCGGACTAGCGCCCGCGACGCCGAGTCGGTCTGGTGCACCCGCGTCGGGCAGGCGCGCGGCCGAGCCTGTCGCGCAGCGGCCGCGCCGGGCAAGCGAGCGGCCGCGCCTAACGGGTGATCGGCAGCTCGATCCGGAAGCGTGCGCCGGGCGCCTTCGATTCCTCGAGCGCGATCGTGCCGCCGGCGTCTTCGATGATCCGCTTGCAGATCGCGAGACCGAGTCCGCCGTTGCCGTTCTCGCGCGTCGTCCAGAAGGGTTCGAAGATCCGCGCGGCGACCGCGGGGTCGAGGCCGGGCCCCTCGTCGTGGACGACGATCGAGACGTGATTCGCCGAGGTCGCGCTCCAGTCCGCTTCGACGCGGATCGTGCCGCCGACGGGCGTCACTTCCGTCGCGTTCAGGAGCAGGTTCATCATCAGCTGCCGCAGCGCGTCCTCTGGCAGGGCGAGCGCCGGCAGGCCTTCGCGAAGTCGGGTCTCGAGCTGGACGCCCTTCTCGCGGCTGCGATAGGTCAGGAGCTGGATCGTCGTCTCGACCGCGTTCGCGATCCGCGCGTCGGGCTCGGCCGGCGTCCCGACAGGCGTCGGGCGGGCATGACGCAGCAGATCCTCGAGCATGCGCTCGAGACGACCGACCTCGTCCTCGACGACGCCGCGGAAGCCGTCGTGGAACTCGGGATCGTCGAGCCGATCGGGGAGGAGCTGCAGGAACGTCTTCACGGAGACCAGCGGGTTGCGGACCTCGTGCACGATCTCCGACACGAGCCCGCCGAGCGCGGCCATCCGATCGAGGCGGCGCACCGCGCCGTCGAGCCGCGTCATGCGTTCGAGCGCCAGGCTGGTGGAGAGGGTCTTCGCGAGCTTGGCCGCGACTTCGGCGAGGACCGCGATCGTACGCGGCCGGAGCGGCCGACCCGCCTTCGTCGGGTAGACGAGGAGCACCGCCGCGGGTGCGTCGCCCAGGCCGGGGACCGGCGCGGCGGCGCTGATCCCCTGCACGGCCAGCGCCTCGAGCCCGGGCGGGAGCTCCGGATCGGTCAGGCGCTGGACCCGCTCGAGTCGGGCGAGCGTTCGGTACGCGGCCGGGGTCGCCTCGACGCGCGTCGCCGCGCGCACGGGCAGAGCGCCCAGCACGATCGGCGCGCCGTCGGCGTCGAGGGACCAGGCGACGGCGGCGTCGATGTCTTCCTGGCGTTCGAGTCGGGCGAGCGACTTCAACAGCAGGTGCTGGCCTTCGCTGCCGACCGTGTCGGGGCGGGGCGGGGCGGTCGAGAAGACGGCGTCGAGCAGCGCGTCCTCGGCGGCGCGCCGGCGCTGGGTCGCGCGCCGCGAGTCGGTGCGTCGATCGAGTACGCGGGCGAGGCTCGTCGCCCCGTCGTCGCGACGGCCCTCCGGCGCGGCGGACGTCTGCCCGTCGCGATCCGGTGTCGTGTCGCGGCCTCGGGACGCAGGCGTACCCGGGCTGCGACGCGAAGCGGTGTTCGCGTCTCCCCCCATGGGACGGAGGGTCGCGGCGACGCTCCACGCTGTCAACGAGGAAGGCGCCGATCGAAACGCCGCCGGCGGGAAGGTCGGTCGCGTCGGCGCGCTTCCCGCTCGGCTAGAAGATGTCGTCGCGCGCGGCGCGGCGCGTCTTCCGCGTCGTCGTCTGCTCGGTGAAGCTCTGCTCGGGCGCCGTGCCTTCCAGGAAGGGCTGGAAGTAGGCGTCGGTCGTGTTCGCATCGGCGATCAGGCCGGAGCTGCGGTCGATGCGCTGGAACTCGATGTGCGGGGGGACCTGGAAGTCGCGCTGGGGGTAGGGCGCGAGCGCGACCTTCATGAAGTCGCCCCAGATCGGGAGCGCCGTCTTGCCGCCGCTCTCGCCCCAGCCGAGCACCTGGTTGTCGTCGTGTCCGACCCACACCCCGGTCGTCAACTCGGGGGAGAACCCCATGAACCAGGCGTCCGTGAAGTCGTTGGTCGTGCCGGTCTTGCCCGCGACGGTCCGGCCGAGGGCCCGCAGGCGACGCCCCGTGCCCTCGAGGACGACGGCATGGAGCAGGTCGGACATGAGATACGCGTCCGCCGGCGTGATCACCTGCATCGTCGGCAGGATCTCCGAGTCCGGGTAGCTCTCGGTCTCGGGGGCGTCGTTCGGTCCGGCGAGGGGCTTCAGGACCGGCGGCGGGATGTCGCCGAGCGGCACGTCGCCGAGCAGCGTGTGCCCTTCGGCGTCGGTCACGGTGCGGATGAAGCGCGGGGTCACGCGCGTCCCGCCCCGCGGATAGACGGCGTAGGCCCGGGTCAGCTCGAGCAGGGTCATGCTGCTCGAGCCGAGCGCGAGCGACAGGTCGGAGGAGAGCGGCGCCTGGATCCCGAATCGCCGGGCGTAGTCGATCACGTAGCGGACGCCGAGGTCGCGGAAGAGGTGGACCGTCGCGTTGTTGACGGACCGCTTGAGCGCGTCGCGCATGGTCATCGGCCCGTAGAACTTCCGCCCGTAGTTGCGCGGCGCCCAGACGAAGCCCGAGACCGGATCCGTGTAGACGACCGGGCGATCGATCAGCGTCGAGACGGGCGTGAAGCCGCGGGTCAGCGCGGCGCCGTAGATGAAGGGCTTGAAGGCCGAGCCCGGCTGGCGCTGGGCCTGGACCGCGCGGTTGAACTCGCTGCGCTCGAAGTCGTAGCCGCCGATCATGGCGATCACGTCGCCGGTCTCGTTGTCGATCGAGAGCAGCGCGCCCTCCGCCTCCGGTTCCTGCCAGAGGTCGAGTCGCGCGACGTCACGCGGGGCCGGTGCCGGCGCGTCGAGCGAAGCGAGCTTCGCGTTCGCGGCCGCTTCTTCGGCCTCGGCGACGAGCGAAGGCATCTCCGCCGCGTCGCCGGGGATGCGCTCGAAGCGCGCGACGTCGCCGACGGCGAAGATCTTCGTGATCTCCTTGACCGCGCGCGGGCGCTTCTTGGGATCGGGGGTCTTCGCCCAGTCGACGTCGTCGAGGCTCGCCACGCCGACGAGTCCGCGACCCAGATCGATCCGGGCGGCCTGCGCCTCCGCGTCGACCTCGACCACGACCCCGAAGAGCCGCGCACCCTCTTCCATCGAATAGACGATCTCGGGCTCGGCGGGCGCCGCGGGTGCTTCGGCCTCCGTCGGCGCCGCGGTGCTCGCGGTCTCGAGGGGGCTCGCGCTTCCGGGCGCCCCGGGCGCGGAGACGGCCGGCAGGACCTGCGTCTCCGGCTGCGTCTCCGTCTGTGTGTAGTCCGCGTCGTTCTCCTCGGCGAGCTTCAGGCGCTCCTCCGCGAGGGCGCCTTCGGCGGCGAGGTCGATCCGGCGCACGGGGCCGCGGTAGCCGCGGCGGCGATCGTGGGCGCGCAGCCCGTCCTGGATCGCGCGGCTCGCGGCGCGCTGCAGCGCCACGTCGAGGGTCGTCTCGATCCGGAGCCCCGCGTTCAGGACCTGGTCGCCGTCGAGCTGCTCGAAGAGCAGGCGGCGCACTTCTTCGGTGAAGTGGCCAGCGACGCCGAAGTTCTCGAGCGCGGGGTGGCGCTCGATGACCGGCGGGACGTCGATCTCCCGGTCGAAGATCTCCTGCGTGATGTGGCCGTCGTCGAGCATTCGACGGAGGACGTAGCGGCGACGATTGTTCGCCGCGTTGAAGTTCTTGCGCGGGTCGTAGGCGCTCGGGCGCTGGACCAGGCCGGCGAGCATGGCCGCTTCCGAGACGGTCAGGGCCTGGGCGTCCTTGCCGAAATAGGTCCGTGCGGCCTGGCCGACGCCCCAGGCGCCGCCCCCGAAGTAGATCTGGTTGAGATAGAGGAAGAGGATCTCGTCCTTGCTGAAGTTCTGCTCGATCTGCCGCGAGAGGATGATCTCGCGCAGCTTGCGCTTGTAGGTCCGCTCGGGGGTCAGGAGCAGACTCTTCACCATCTGCTGGGTGAT
>JBCCZJ010000274.1:0-7284 GCA_039187915.1 Myxococcota bacterium | reverse complement strand
GGATCGCCCGACCCGCAGCGTGGCGCCGCCCGCGTTCGTCAGGGGGCCTCGACGACGTGGGCGATCATGCGCGTCCCTTCGAAGACCGCCTTGTCCTCGACGTGGGGCCCGCCGTCGACGAACACGAAGTCGAAGGTCTGGTCGTCGTCGACGTCGGCGTGGAGCATGGCGATGAAGGGCGTGCCCGGCGCGGGCTCGGGCGCCGTCGCCACGTCGATCGTGACCTGCTGGTGGGTTCCGGCCGCCAGGTACGTCGCGCCGACGTAGATGTCGCCCTTGGGCTTGCCGTCCTCGAAGGGATGGAGGACGAGCCAGCTCCCCGTGTCGACGCGGACTTCCTTGAACGTGAGGGTCCGGCCCGAGCGCTTCAGGTCCTCGGTGAGGATCCAGTTCTTCTCGCCGTTGCCGCGGGTGATCTGCGAGCGGTCCATCTCCTCGGCGGACGCGATGGACGCGGCGAAGAGAACGACGAGCGTGAGGGTGATTCGAATCATCGACATGGAGAGCCTCCTTCGAAGGATTGCGAGCTAGGCCGCGGCGTTCCCGGCGCGAACCCGCGCCCAGTAGGCGTCGAGGTCCGCGCGGAGCCCGGGGGCGAGGAAATAGAGTCCGATCAGGTTCGCGAACGACATGGCGAAGATCATCGCGTCCGAGAACTTGAGGATCGCCGCGAGCGTCGTCGCACAGCCGACGATCGCACACAGGCAGTAGAAGAGGTTGAACGCGAGTCGCACGCGCTTCGACGGTCCGAAGAGGTAGACGCATCCCTCGAGGCCGTAGTAGGACCACGAGATCAGGGTCGAATAGGCGAAGAGGAAGACGACGACCGAGAGTACCGGCGGGAACCACGAGACGACCTGTGCGAAGGCCCGTGAGGTCAGCTCGACGCCGCTGACGGCGCCGGTGCCGAGGGCTTCGGGGTCGAGGCCCGTCGTGATCACGAGTGCGGTGATCGAGCAGACGATCACGGTGTCGATGAAGGGCTCGAGCATCGCGACGAAGCCCTGGGTCAGGGGCTCGCTCGTCTTGACTGCGGAGTGGGCGATCGAGGACGAGCCGATCCCGGCCTCGTTCGAGAAGGCCGCGCGGCGGAAACCGAGGACGACGATCCCGAGGACGCCACCGATGGCGCCCGCCGGCGAGAAGGCCTCCGTCACGATGCGCACGACGGCGTCGGGTAGCCGCTCGATGTTGCTGCCGATCACGAAGAGGCCGGTCGAGATGTAGAGGAAGGCCATCGCGGGCACGAGTCCCGAGGTGACGCGGGCGATCACGCGGATGCCGCCCAGGATCACGGCAGCGACGCTGATCGCCAGGAAGAGGCCGAAGACCGCGCCCTGGCCATGGGCGAAGCTCTCGGTCTCGCCGGTCGCCGCGACGAATTGCACGAAGGCCTGGTTGGCCTGGAACATGCCGACGCCGACGCTTCCGAAGATCACGCAGAGGCCGTAGTAGAGCGCGAGGCCGCGGCCGAGCCGACCCCAGCCGCGTTCGGCGAGGCCGCGTTCGAGGAAATACATCGGCCCGCCAGAGACCGTCCCGTCGGGATTCTCGCGCCGGTACTTCACGCCCAGCGTGCACTCGGCGAACTTGGACGCCATCCCGAGGAAGCCGGCGACGACGAGCCAGAACGCTGCCCCGGCGCCGCCGACCGAGACCGCGACCGCCACGTGGGCGATGTTGCCGACGCCGACCGTGCCGGACACGGCGGTCGTGAGCGCCTGGAAGTGGTTCACGTCGCCCGGATCGTCCTCGTCGTCCTCGAGGCCGCGTACGATCCGGATCGCGTGGCCGAAGCCGCGCACGTTGATCAGGCCGAGATAGGCCGTGAAGAAAGCGGCGCCCGCGATCAGCCAGACCACGATCAGCGGGACGTCGACGCCGGCGATCGGCGCCTCGAACATGACGACGGCGTCGGCGACGTCGGCGATTCCCTGGAAGGCGCGGTCGATGATCTGGTCGAGGCTCGGGTCGCCTTGCGGCTCGGGGTTGGGGCTCGGCACCGCCGCATGTTAGCTTGGCCGGACCCCACTTCGAGCGCGATCGAAACCCGATCCGATCGCGCCGCAGGAGTCGCCCGTGCCCCTCGAGACCCTCGACCTCGTCCTGCGAGCCCATGCCGCCGAGCGCCCGAACAAGATCGCGCTCCGCGCCGGCGATCGATCCTGGACCTATCCGGCGCTGCACGCCGAAGCCGCGAAGGTGGCGAACGGCCTGCTCGCGGAAGGCGTGGGCCCTCAACAGCGCGTCGCTTTCCTCGACCGGAACGTCCCCGAGTACTTCACGCTGCTCTTCGGGGCCGCGATGATCAACGGCGTGACGCTCGCCGTGAATTGGCGCCTCGCCGCGCCGGAGATGGAGTACATCCTGAACCACGCGCAGGCGAAGGTCCTCTTCATCGGCGCCGAGTTCCTCGGCCATCTCGCCCAGATGAAGCTCGAGACCGTCGAGCGGGTCGTGGTGATCACCGGCGAGGCCGGTGAGCATACGGCGTACGCGGACTGGATCGCCGCGCAGTCGAGCGAGGATCCCGCCGTCGGCTGCACGTCGGAGGACGTCTGCTACCAGCTCTATACGTCGGGGACGACGGGGTTGCCCAAGGGCGTCGAGCTGACCCATCGGAACCTGATGGCCGCGCTCGACCAGGGTGCGATCGACTGGAAGATCGACGGCGAGAGCGTGGTGCTCGTCGCCATGCCGCTCTTCCACATCGCCGGCAGCGGCTGGGCCGTCGGCGGCTTCGTTCAGGGCGCGGAGCAGGTGCTGGTCTACGAGATGGATCCGACCGAGGTCCTGCGGTTGGTCGAGACCCATCGCGTCACGAACAGCCTCTTCGTGCCGGCCGTGCTCCAGATCCTCTCGGCCTTTCCCGGCGTCGAAGGAACGGACTTCAGCTCGTTCCGCGCGATCGTCTACGGGGCGTCGCCGATCTCCGAGGAGGTGCTCGTCCGGTCGATGAAGGTCTTCGGCTGCGGCTTCATCCAGACCTACGGTCTGACCGAGACGACGGGCGGGATCACGACGCTGCAGCCCGAGGAGCACGATCCCGGAGGTCCGAACGCCCACCTGCTGCGATCGGCGGGACGACCCTGGGGCGACGTGAAGATCCGGATCGTCGACCAGGAGACGGGCAAGGATCTGCCGGACGGCGAGGTCGGCGAGATCTGGTGCGCGACCGCCCAGAACATGCGGGGCTACTGGCGGAACGAAGAGGCGACGTCCGAGGTGTTTCCGGAGGGGCGTGACGCTGAGGGGATCGGCTGGTTCCGGACCGGCGACGCGGGGTATCTGCGCGAAGGCTTCCTCTATATCCACGATCGCGTGAAGGACATGATCGTGTCCGGGGCCGAGAACGTGTATCCGGCCGAGATCGAGAACGTGCTGATGGCGCACGACGCGGTCGCGGACGCGGCGGTGATCGGCGTGCCCTCGGAGAAGTGGGGCGAGACCGTCAAGGCGATCGTCGTGGACGCCCCGTCGGGCGGTGCGCGCGACGACGAGCTGATCGCCTGGTGCCGTGACCGGCTCGCCCACTACAAGTGCCCGACCTCGGTCGACCGGATCGATGCGCTGCCACGCAACCCGTCGGGCAAGATCCTCAAGACGGAGCTCCGCGAGCCCTACTGGAAGGGCCGGAGTCGCCGCGTGAACTGACGCCGCCGGCTAGGCGAAGTGCGTGCGGAGGCGGTCGCGGATCTCGGCGACGCCTTCGATGCCGGCTTCGATCGTCGGGGCGATGGGCATGACGTTGAAATGGCGGCAGCCCGCTTCGGCATAGCCGGCGAGGAAGTCGGCCACCTCTTCGGCGGAGCCGGAGGGGCTGTACTTCTCGAAGGGGTCGAAGGGGATCCGGTAGAAGGCCTGCATCTCCCTCGCGAGGCGCTCGCGCGCGGCGGTCCGATCCTCGTCGATCCCCACCCAGACCTGGAGCCCGTGATCCCAGGCCGTCGGGACGGGCCACTTCCGCTCCGCCGACGCGATCGCGCCGATCTCCTGGGTGACGGCGCCGAAGCGCCGCGGGGAGCACCAGACGCCCAGCCAGCCGTCGCCGAGCAGGGCCGCGCGGCGGACGGCCGCGTCGACGCGCCCGCCGATCACGATCGGGACCGGCGGGTTCGGGGCGGGCACGATCTTCGCGTCCTCGAACGAGAAGAACGCGTCGTCGTGGGTCGTCGGCTCGCCCGAGAGCAGGCCGCGAAGAGCTTCGAGAGAAGCGGACGTGCGCCGGCCGCGGGTCTTCGGGTCCACGCCGCAGATCTCGACTTCGTGCCGGTCCTCGCCGCCGACGCCGATCCCCAGGTGGAGACGACCGGGCGCCGACTCGGCGATCTGGGCGATCTGTCGGGCGACGGGGACGGGGTGGCGCAGCGCGAGGAGGTAGACGCCGATGTGGACGGCGAGGTCCGGGACGCTCGCCGCGAGGGTGGCCGCCTGGATCAGGCCGTCCATGCCGATCCCGGTATGGAAGCTCACGTGGTCGGCCGTGAAGACGTGGTCGATGCCCGTGGCGCGCACGCGCTCGAGCAGGGTGCGCCGCTCTTCGAGCGGGCCCGTCGTCATCGCGTTGTTCGCGTTCGTCCCGACGCGAAGCGGCGCGACGGCGTCTCCGCTCAAAGCCCGACCTCGCTCGTCTCGAGACCGAGCAGGAGTCGCCCGGTCAGCTCGAGGGTCGCTGGACCGACCATCATGTGCTGGGTCGCGACGTGGACGTCGCGGAAGATGCGCTGGAGGGGCGAGCGGCGATAGACGCTCGTACCGCCGGCGAGGTGGTACATGAGGTCGACGGCTTCGGCGGCAGCGTGGGTCGCGTGGGTCGTCGCGAGGCGGATGTCGCGCTTGCCCTCGATCGAGATCCGGCCTTCGAGCGCTTCCTCCCAGGCCTTCTCGATCGCTTCGTAGTAGAAGGCGCGGGCGGAGCGGAGGGTCGCCTCGGCGCGGGCGACGTCGGTCTGGGCGTTGGCGCGGGCGGCGAGGGGACGTCGGCTCGCGTCCGGCACCTTGCCGCCGGCGACTTCGATCAGTTCGTCGATCGCGGCGCGGCCCAGGCCGAGCGCGACGGCGGCGATGCCCATCGCGAGCAGGCCGAACTGGGGGAAGCGGTAGAGCGGGCGATCGAGGGGGGCGTCGACGCCGAGGCCGGCGGCGTGGGTCTCGGGGACGAAGCGGTCGCGGATCGCGAAGTCGGTGCTGCCGGTGCCGGCGAGGCCCGATACGTACCACGTGTCGACGAACTCGATGTCGGCGCGCGGGACCACCATCATGCGCCCGCGCGGCGCGCCGTTCGGATGGGTCTCGAGCTCGCCGTCCCGGATGATCTGGCAGCCGGCGAGGACCCAATCCGCGTTCTGCGTGCCGCTGCCCCACGGCCACTGGCCCTCGACCTGGAAGCCGCCGTCGACGACGACGGCCTTGCCGCGCGGCGCGAAGACGCCGGCCATGGTCGTGTCGGGATGAGCGAAGACCTCGCGGCAGGTCGCCTCGGGCAGGATCGAGAGCGCGGTGGTGCTCGTGATCGCGATGAACGTGACCCAGGCCGGGGCGCCGTCGCCGGTCGCCAGGGTCTCGACGGTCTCCATCGCGATCGCCGGCGGCGTCTCGAGGCCGCCGTATGCGACCGGCGCGTACATCCGGTAGAAGCCCGTCGTGGCGAGCTGCTTCGACAGGTCGTCGGGAAGGCGCCGCGCGGCTTCCGCTTCGTCGGCTCGATCGCGGAGCAGAGGGACGAGGGCCCGCGCGGCGTCGCGCAGGTCGTGATCGGGCGTGGGCGTCATGACGTCGGTTCCTCGAAGAGTGGCGCACCCCAGGTGTCGCCGAACGCGAGCTTCTCGGGGGCGCGGCGCGAGATCGGGCCGTGGCCCCCTCGCACGGGGTAGCCGATCGGAACGGCCGCGGCCGTGCCCCACCGATCGGGAATCCCGAGGAGCGTCTTGATCTCGACTTCGTCCATGCAGAGCAGGGTCGTCAGCACGCAGCCGAGGCCCTCGGCCCGGCAGGCGAGCAGCGCGTTCTGGACCGCCGTATAGACGGAGCCCCCGCCGACGACCGAGACCCGGTCGAGCTTCGCGTCGGTGATCGCCATGTTCTTCGGGTCGAAGCAGAAGACGAGCAGCGCAGGGACTTCGTGGAAGTGATCGCACAGGTAGTCCCCGGCCTCGAACATCTTCCGGGTCTTCGCGAGTCCCTCCGGCGGCGCCCCCTCCATCGCAGCGAGTCTTTCCTTTACATAAGGGCGCCAGCGATCGCCGTAGAGCGTCGCCAGGCGCTCCATCTTCCCGCGGTCGCGCACGACGAGGATCCGGAACGGCTGCACGTTGCCGCCGGTGGGCGCCCAGCTGGCGGCCTCGACGACCCGGCGGAGCACGTCGTCCGCGACCGGGTCGGGCCGCAGGCGTCTGACGGCGCGTAGGGTGCTCATCGCTTCGTAGAGACCGATGTCGCTCAAGGACCTGCTCCTTCCGCGACCGGGGGAGGGGAGGGGGCCTCACGCGCTCCGGACGCCGAGGATCGCAACGATAGCCTCGCCGTCCGTCTCCACGGCGTTTCCCGATCGGTCCGGACCGGACCGCGGTTCGCCCCATCTCCGGCAGTGGATGAGGTATCATGCAACGCGCTTCCGCGTTCGCCGCCGTGCGCACGCCAGCCCCAGACCCGCTTCCGACTGGACGCGGACCGGTATATAGAAGGTAGAAGCCCCATGACGCGCCCCCGACACTTCGCCGCCGCTCTCGCGACCTCGATCGCGCTGGCCGCCGCTCCGGCCTCCGCCCAGGACAACACCGTCCTCGCCGATACCCTCGAGACCGTCGGCACCGTCTGGACCGGTCTGGTGGACATTGCCCTGCTGCGTCCGCTCGGGGCCGGGCGTCTCGCGCTGGGCGCCGTGGTCGGGATGCCCTTCTCCTCGACCCTCAACCTGGTCATGCTGCCGGTCGGGCAGCAACCCGACGTCTTCGCCGAGGACTGGGACCGTTACGTGGTCGAGCCCTACGAGTACGTCTTCGTCCGCCGCGTGGGCAAGGACCTGACCGGGCTCTAGTCGCCTCCTCGCGGGCGCGATCTGCTTTCGGCTGGGCGGGGGCTTCGGCGCCCTTGGGGCCGCGGGCGCTTCTCGCCCGGGGGCTCGGTCCACGCTGGAGCGTGGAGGCTGGCCCGGAAACCGAAACGGCCGGTGATCCGAAGATCACCGGCCGTTCGTTTTTCGATCGGTCGCTCCTGAGGGACTCAGGAGAGCCGAACCCGTTTTCTGCGAAGGTCCCGGCCTACGCGAGGCAGGCCGGGACGTTC
>JBCCZJ010000273.1:0-7284 GCA_039187915.1 Myxococcota bacterium | reverse complement strand
CTCATCTTCTTCGGGTTCGGGGGTCGCGACGATGGCTGGATCCTGCGCGCGATGCGCGCCCATCCGACCGGGGCTGCGATCCTGCGAGAGCGGCGACCGCTGCCGCCCGGGCTCCTCGAACCCGAACGCCTCGCGACGTTGCCCGAAGGCAGCCTCGGGCGCGCCTACTACGAGCACTGTCGCCACAACGATCTCGACCCGAAGGTGATCTCCGAGGAGAGCGAGAAGGTCGCCGCCGAGATCCCCGCGACGGCGGAGCATCGTTTCATCTACAACCGCACGCGCGACAGCCACGATTTCTGGCACGTGCTCACGGGCTACGGGATCGACATGGCGGGCGAGGCCGGGATCATCGCCTGGACCTACGGGATGATGCGCAACAAGGCGTATCTGCTGCTCGCGGTGCTGAACGCCTTGATGTGCACTTCGCGCGGTCGACCCGACGTCCTGAGGACGGCGTGGCAGGGCTACCGCTACGGGCGCCGCTCGCCCCAGCTTCTGGCGGTGGACTGGGCGCCCCATCTCGCGCGCCCCCTCGAGGAGGTCCGCGCCGAACTCGGCCTGGAGCGTCGTCCGGACTACCCGATCTTCCACGTGGCCGACGCCCCGGGCGCGCCGGAAGAGCTGCCGCCGCCTTCCAGCGCCTAGTCGTCCGCGCACGCTCGCGCACGGACGACCGACGGGGCGACCCAGCGTCGGACAGCGCATCCGCGCGGCGGCGGACGGGTTCGGCGGCGTCGGAGGCGCCCGAGGTACAGGCGGCCTCGGATGTGTCGGAGGCCGGCGCTATCCGGGCACGCGTTCGAACGTCGGAATCTCGCTGGGGACGTCGTGGTAGTCCTGGGCATCGCACGTGAAGATCGCCATGTCCGGGCCGCTGAACTGCGTGCGGTCGTCCAGGGTCCCGACCTTGATCAGGACCATCCCCGGCATCGCGATCGATGCGATGTGGGTGCCGCAGTCGGGGCAGAAGCGACGGATCACCGGGTTTTCGAGGTCGTCGCGGGAGAAGTCCTTGAGCTCGCCGCTCGTGATCCGGAAAGCGGTCTCCGGGACGGCGAAGGTCAGGAGCGAGTCGCCGCCCGTGATGTACTGGCACTCGCGGCAGAAGCACTGGGCCTTCATGGCCATGTCGCCTTCGATCTCGTACCGGATCTTCTTGCAGTAGCAGCCACCCGTCATGCTCATGGGATCTCCTCCTCCTGCGCCGCTCGTCGACGCGGTGCCGCTCGAGGGTACCGGTTTCCGGCGAGAACGGCCGGTTCGTTGCGCGCCGATCGCCCATGGCTAGCGTCCGGCGCGGACCCCAGAGGAAGGATCCCGATGCCGCTCTCCGACAACGCCCGTGCCGCCATGAGTCGATCCCTCGAGGAGACGATCCCCTTCGTGGGGCGCTCGGAGATCCAGGTGGAGGAGATCGAGGTCGGCTACGTGAAGATGCGGATGCCGTTCGAGCCGAACCGGAACCACGTCGGGACGATGTACGCCGGGGCGCTCTTCACGTTGGCGGAGATGCCCGGCGGCGCGATCTTCGTCTCGACCTTCGACGCCAAGAAGTTCTACCCGATCGTGAAGAGCATGGACATCAAGTACGTGAAGCCGGCGACGACCGACATCACGGTCGAGGTCCGCCTCTCCGAAGAGGACGCCGCGGCGATCGCCGCGAAGGCGGAGGCCGACGGCAAGGCCGATTACGAGTGGCGATCCGAGCTGAAGGACGTCGAAGGCAATGTCGTGGCGGTCACCACCAACCGCTACCAGATGCGCAGCCACGGGCGCTAGCCGTGGAGATCCTGCTCGTCCGACACGGCGAGCCCGTCACGCTCGTCAGCGAGGAGGGGCCGGTCGACCCGCACCTGACGGAGCGTGGGCAGTGGCAGGCCGAGCAGCTGGGCGCGTGGCTGGCCCACGAGGCGATCGACCACGTCGTCGCTTCGAACAAGCTGCGCGCCATCCAGACCGCCTCTCCGGCGGCGACCCGCCTCGGCCTCGAGACGGAGATCATGGCGGATCTCGCGGAGATCGATCGGAACGCGCGGATCTACGCGGCGCCAGCGGTCCTCGAAGAACGCTTCCCCGACTACTACGCGGCCATGCAGGCGGGCGAGTTCGAGAAGATCGGCTGGGATTCCTTCGACGCGTTCCGGGAGCGGGTCCTCCGCGCGTGGGACGACCTGCTCGTTCGGCCCCGTGGAGAGCGCGTCCTCGTCGCCTGTCATGGCGGCACGATCGGCGTGATCCTCTCCCACCTGGTCGGGGCCAGCACCCACCAGGTCTTCGACTCGACCCCCTTCGCCTCGGTCTCGCGCCTGCTCGTCGCGGACGGGACGGCGAAGGTGCGGACGCTGCACGAGGTCGCCCACTTCGACGGCGATCGGGTCGCGGCGCACGGGGTCGAGGGGCCGCCGGGGATCGAAGGCGCCTGAGGCGCGCAAGCGTCCGAGCGCCCGGGTCCGAAATCTTCCCGGCCGCGGTCGATTCGGCGGGCCCGAAACGGTCCCGGCGGGTACCTACCCGTCGAGCCCATCCCCCGCATCCCACGGTCCGGTCCGCGCCGCCGCGCGCCCCCGGCCCGTCGTGTCCCGGAGCCGCATGCGTCGTTCGAATCCCACCGAGGGCCCGCGTGGCCTCACGCCTCCCCAGCTGACGGCCGCTGCCTTCATCGTGCTCTTCTCGCTCTTGATGGTGGGCATCGTCCTCGCGCCGCAGGGCGCGGTCTAGTCTCGACCGGCGAACCCCGCGCCGCTCGCCGCGTGCGCCGGACCGGTCAGTGGCTCCGCATCCCGCCCGCGATCGCGTAGTCCTCGCCGGTCACGTAGGAGGACGCGTCGCTCGCGAGGAAGAGCGTGAGCCCGACGATCTCGTCGGGGTCGGCGATGCGCTTCATGAGCGTCGCCTCGGCGGAGCGGTCGATGAAGCCGTCGTCGGTCTTCGCCGTTCCCTTCATCATCTCGGTCAGGAAGGGGCCCGGCGAGATCGCGTTCACCCGCACGCCCAGCGAGACCCACTCCGCGGCCATCGTCTTCGTGAAGTTGAGGAGCGCCGCTTTGAGCCCCGTGTAGGTGCCCACGCCGGGGCCCGCCGCGTAGGCACCGAGGGTCGCCACGTTGATGATGCTGCCGCCGCCGGCCTCGCCCATGCGGGGCGCGCACAGGGCGGCGAGCCGGATCGGCCCCTTCAGGTTCACGTCACAGAGCTTGTCGAAGTAGGCCTCGCTGATCCCGGTGATCGGCGTCATGGCCGGGTTGATCCCGGCGTTGTTGACCAGCACGTCGAGCCGGCCGAACGCGTCGTAGACGCGGTCCACGAGGTCGGGAAGGGCGTCCCACTCCCCGACGTGACAAGCGAGGGGCACCGCGCGGCGGCCGGTCGACGACGCGATCTCCGCCGCCACGGCGTCGCACAGGTCCTGCTTCCGGCTGACCACGACGACGTCGCTGCCCGCTTCCGCGAGTCCCTGGGCCATCGCCCGGCCGAGGCCTTTGGTCGCCCCGGTCACGAGGGAGACGCGGTCGGTGAGGTCGAAGCGGTCGGGCATGGGGTCTCCTCGCGGTGAGGCGCGGATCCTATCAGAGGCGGGCCGGACCTTCTCCGCGTCCGGCCCCTCGCCGTGCGCAACGCGTCGGCAAGTCGTGTGTCGTTGCCGGTCGGGCCACTTCGATTACCGTGACGCGCGGGGGAGCGCGACCGGGACCGAGCGGTCGAAGGGGACGTGACATGCAAGGCGGAGAGCGGCGTCGGAGGCGCTTCGCGGTCTACCTCGCTTGCGCGGTCTTCGCGGCGGCGACCTCCGCGGTCGCGGACGGGCAGCTCCAGATCGTCGCCCACGAGGACGACGACCTCTACTTCATGACGCCCGCCGTGCCGGACGGACTCGCGACCGGACGGCCGAGCTGGACCGTCTTCTTGACCGCCGGCGACGCCGGCCGCACCGACGGCCACTGGCAGTCGCGGGAGCTCGGCATCCGGGCCGCCTACGCCGCCATGATGGGTGCGCTCGATCTCTGGACCGCGGCCCCGGTCGACGTGGGAGGGCGCCTGATCCCGGCGTTCACCCTCGACGGGGCGCCCCACGTCCGCGTCGTGTTCCTGCGTCTGCCCGACGGGAACCCGGGCGGCACGGGCTACGGCGTGACCGGCAACGAGAGCCTCCGGTATCTCTGGGAAGGTTCGATCGCCACGATCTCGAGCGTCGACGGGGCCGACACCTACACGCGGGCCGAGCTGATCGCGACCCTCGACGCGATCGTCCGGGCATTCGACCCCGACGTGCTGCGGATCCAGGACATGACTGCCTATCACGGCAGCGATCATTCGGATCATTTCCACGCCGGCCGCTTCGGCTTCGAGGCCCACCTCGCGAGCGGCAACCGTCACCGTCTGCGCGCCTACCGCGCGTACAACATCGACGGGCAGCCGGTGAACCTGTCGGCCGGGGAGATCGCGGAGTCGAACGCGATCATCACGACCTATGGCGTCTTCGATCCGGGCGTGGGACCGACCGGATGGAACCAGCGCGAGATTCCGCTCGCGGACGTCGACGGAACCCACGCGGTCCTGATCCCGATGGCGGGGAGCGAGAGCGGCCGCTGCCTCGAGGTGGGCGACGCGGGCGGCCCGGGCGAGACGATCGGGTTCGCTGCCTGCGCGGACGTCGCCGCGCAGTCGTTCCTGCTGACCGAGCGGGACCTGCGCCACGGTGACCACTGCCTGGTCTCGCCGGCCCGGAGCGGCTCGCCCGGGAGCGTCGGCTTCGCGCCATGCGGCGTCGGCGCCGGCCAGACCTGGACCTTCTTCACGGACGGCCACATCCGCGGCCCCGGAGGCCTCTGCGTGGTTCCGACGGGCGGCGCGCTCGGTCTCGAACCCTGCGACGGGGGAAGTCGGATCTGGGAGGTCGCGGCGCTGCCGGGCTTCGCCGCGGGCAGCGGCACGGCGTTCTCGGCGGCCGCGTTCGGAACCGACCCTTCGCGCTACCGGAGCCTCTCCTTCGGCGACCTCGACGCCGACGGCCGGGACGACGTGTGTGCGCGGACGGCGGTCGGGATCGACTGTGCTCGCGCGATCGGCGACGGGCGCTTCGAGCCCGCGCAGCCGTGGCATCCGGATTTCGGCGACGACGACAGCTGGGAGCCACCGGAGCACGGGACGACCCTCCGGCTCGCGGACATCGACGGTGACGGACGCGCCGACGTCTGCGGTCGTGGAAACCTCGGAGTCTATTGCGCGCGATCGAGCGGTCTCGACTTCTTCGACTTCCGACTCTGGACCTCGACCTTCTCCGATGCGGACGGCGGCACGGCGCCGCAGACCTGGGGGTCGCTCCAGCTCGGGGACATCGACGGGGACGGTGACGCGGATCTCTGCGGTCATCGGGCCGGCGCCGTCCACTGTCTGCGGAGCAACGGCGTGACCTTCGAGGCGGCGGTCGCCTGGGAGACGTCGGCCTGGGAGGCGGCCCTCGGACTACCGGCTGCCCAGGCGGGGCGGACGATGATGCTGGGCGACGTCGACGGAGACGGTGCAGCGGATCTCTGCGAGCGCGGGGCCGGGGGCGTCTGGTGCGCCCTGGCCGATCCGGCGGCGAACCGGTTCCGCGATCGTGCGATGCGATCGCAGGGAGAGTACGCGGACGCGCTCGGCTGGTCGGGGGCCGAGGGCTACTGGGGCACGCTCCGACTCGGCGACTTCTCGGGGGACGGCCAGGCGGACCTCTGCGGCCGGGGCGGCGCCGGCGTGCTCTGCCTCTACTCGATGGACGGGCGCTTTTCGGCCCCGAACCACCTGTTGACCGACGCCTACGGAGACGCGGCGGGCTTCCTGCCGGTCGAGCGTGCGACGACCTTCCGGATGGCGGACGTCGACGGCGACGGGCGGGCCGACCTGTGTGCGTCCGGCGCGACCGCTCTCGAATGCGCCGTGCTCGAGGACGCCTCGGCCGCGCCCGAGCCCGGTGTGGGCCTGGGCCTCGCGCTCGGTGGCCTCGCGCTCGCGGCTGGAGGATCGATCGCCGGCCGGTCGAGGGCGCGCGCCCCGCTCCGCGCGCGGGGCGCCTCGGCAGGCCCCGCGTCAGCGGCTCTTCGGTAATCGAAGGTCGACCTCGGCGACGAGGCTGCGCAGGATCTCGACGGTGCCGCCGTAGATCGTGTTGACCGGCGTCTGTCGGAAGGCCTCGTCGAAGTTGCCGCCCGCGAGCGCGCCGTCCTCGTCTTCCTTGAGGAGTCCGGCCGGTCCGACGAGGTCCATCCAGTGCTGGGCGTCTTCCAGGTAGGAGGTTCCCGAGAACGACTTCGTCATGGCGCCCTTGCTGCCGAGGTCCTTGCCCTCGGCGGCCAGCCAGGTCGAGCGATGGCGCAGCAGACGCGAGACTTCGGCATGGACCGCCGTCTGCCCGAGCTGCTCCCGGATGCGCGGGTCGTCGAAGGGACGCCCTCCGTCGGGGCCTTTCTCGAGAGACCAGGCGCCGGCGTGCTGGATGAAGCGCTCCTGGAGATCCGCGTAGCCCATGGCCTGCTCGAGCCCGAGCGCGAATCGGACGACGGACCAGCCCTTGTCGACCTCGCCGACGCGGTTCACGTCGGGGACGCGGACGTCGGTGAGCGACACGCCATTGCTGCGCTCGCCGCCCATCGTATGGATCGGCGCGATCTCGACGCCTTCGACGTCGGTCGGCACGAGGAAGATCGTGAGTCCGCGATGGGGCCGGTCCTGCGTGCTCGTGCGGGTGAGCATGAAGATGTACTGCGCGGTGTGTGCGGTGGTCGTCCACATCTTCTCGCCGGTGATCAGCCAGTCGTCACCGTCGCGCGTCGCCAATGTGCGCGCGCCCGCCACGTCCGAACCCGAGCCCGGCTCGGAGTAACCGAGCGCGAAGGCGATCTCGCCGTTCGCGATCTTCGGGACGAAGTGCTCGCGATGGTAATCGGTCCCCATGACCATCAGCGTGTGACCGATGAAGCCGTTGTTGAGGAGGCCGATCCACGGAAAGCCCGCCTTGCAGAGCTCCCAGTACAGGGTCAGGATCTCGTAGGGATCGCGTCCGCCGCCGCCGTACTCCTTCGGCCAGCCGGCCGAGACCCAGCCCGCGGCGGCGAGCTTGCGATAGAGCTCCCAGTTGTGGCCGCCACCGTCTTCGGCCGCTTCCTTGCGATCCGCTTCGGTGAAGTTCTCTTCCAGGAACGCGCGGATCTCCCGCTTGACCTCGTCCGCCTTCTCGCCGAGTCGGAAATCCATTACTGCGCACCTCCGAGGAGCGAGATCGCCTTGCCGCTCCCGTCGCGGTCG
>JBCCZJ010000272.1:0-7293 GCA_039187915.1 Myxococcota bacterium | reverse complement strand
TCTGGGACCGCCGCGAGTTCAAAGACCTCGACGACAGCCGGGAGATTGGGACACGCGCCATCCGCCTTGCGCTTAGAAAGCTTCGGCGCTTCGCGCGCACCGGCGTCTTCGATCGGGCGGGGGCCATCTCGGCCCGCGTCGCCGGGCCCGACGCGACGTCGATCACGGGCGCGTCGCCGGTCACCTGATCCGCGCTCTCGCCGTCCGCTTCGCGATCGGCGATCAGGGTCGGCACGGGTGCCGCGGGGATCGGCGCCGGGCGCGTCACGATGCCGCGGCGTGCGAGCTGGGCCGCGGCGACCTGCGCGAAGAGCGGGGCGGCGATGCCGCCGCCGCTGTGGATCGGTCCCTTCGGCTCGTCGACCGCGACGACGATCGCGATCTCGGGATCGTCCGCCGGGACGACGCCCATGAACCACGCGATGTAGCGGGACTTCGAGTAGCGCCCCTCTTCGACGTCGAGCTTCTGGGCCGTGCCGGTCTTGCCGGCGACGCGCACGCCCTCGAGCGCGGCGAGCCGTCCCGTGCCGTCGGCTGCGACGACGGTCTGCATCATGTCGAGGGTCAGGCGTGCGGCACGGGGCGAGACCGCGCGACCGTGGGATCGCACCTCGGTCGTCTGCCAGCCCTGGTCGGCGCGCCGGCGCGCGAGGACGATCCGCGGCTCCATGCGCATGCCGTCGTTCGCGAGGGCGGCGAGCGCCGAGGCGAGTTGGATGCCGGTGACCGAGAGCCCCTGCCCGTAGGAGATCGCCGCCTGGTCGACGGGCTGCCAGCCGCTCCATGCGCGCAGGATGCCGGCGGATTCGAAGGGGAAGCGGGAGCGCGTGCGCGCCCCGAAACCGAAGCGCTCGAGCCCCGCATGCTGGGCTTCGGGCCCCAGCGCCTGGGCGATCAAGACGGCGCCGACGTTGCTCGACACGCGCAGCACGTCGGCGGGCGCGAGCGGTCCGAAGGGACGGCGATCGCGGATCGTCTTCCCGCGCACGCGGAGCGATCCGTCCTCGCCGGTCTCGAAGGTCTGCGCCGGGTCGATCGCACGCGCGTCGATCGCGGAGGCCACGAGGAAGGCCTTCATGGTCGATCCGGCCTCGACGGCGTCGGTGAACGTGCGCGCGCGCGTCTCGCGGTAGTCGAGGGTCCGGAACCGGTTCGGGTCGAAGCCCGGCGCTTCGGCGAGCGCGAGGATGTCGCCGTTGCGCGGGTCCATCGTCAGGACGAGACCGCCTTCCGCTTCGGTGCGAGCGACGACTTCCTGCAGCGCGGCTTCCGCCGCCCCCTGCATGGCCGCATCGAGGGTGAGCGCGACGTCGCCGCCCGCCACGTCGGAGAGGTCCGTCGAGTGGAGGGCCAGGGCGCGTCCCTTGGCGTCGCGCTCGACGCGCACGCGGCGCGGCCGGCCCGTCAGCCAGTCGTTCTCGAGCTGCTCGATGCCGCGCACGCCTTCGCCGTCGATGTTCGCGAAGCCGAGGAGCGGCGCGGCGAAGGTGCCGGCGGGGTACGAGCGGCGTGGTTCGCGATCGATGCCGATGCCCGGGAGGTCGAGGGCGCGGAGGCGCTCCGCCTGCGTCTCGGTCACCCAGCGCTCGATGTACGTGAAGCCCTCGCGGTTCGCGAGGCGTCGGGCGATCGCCGTGAGGTCGAGGTCGAGGACCTCGGCCAGCGCGTGGGCGGTGGCCGCGCGGTCCTCCATCTCGCGGGGGAGGGCGTAGACCGACGCCGCTTCGGTCGTGATCGCGAGCTCGCGCCCGTTGCGATCGAAGATCGTCCCGCGCGCGGCGGAGAGCCGCTGTTCGGTCTGGATCTGTCGTTCGTAGAGATCCTTCGCGCGGGTGTGCGCGACCGTCAGGTGGGCGGCGCGGCCGGCCAGCAGCAGGACGACGGCGAGCCCCGCGAAACGGATCCAGACGATGCGGCCGGAGGCGCGGTCGAGCGCCTGCGACCTCACGGCGTCGCTCCATCGCCCTCGGACGGGGGCGGCGGGCCGGCGGAGACGGCGGGGAGCGCGCGCAGGTCCGCTGCGAAGCCGGAGGCGCCGGGCAGCGCGCCGGTCGGGTCCGTCGTCGGGAGGGGCCCGGGCATCGGATCGGTCAGCACGACCACCCGCTCGGCGGGCCGGAAGCCTCGCTCGCGCGCCAGCGCCGCGAGGGTGGAAGGGTCGCGCAGGCCGCGCAGGCGAACGATCAGGGCGCGCTGCTCCTCGAGCAGCGTCTGCTCCTGCGCGAGGTGCGCCGCCATCGCGTAGCGCGTGCGGATCAGGTCGATGCGAAGCGCGGCGACGCCGAGCGCAGCGACCAGCGCGACGGCGATCAGCGGGACGAACGTTCCGGAGCGTGGCGTCCGCGTGACGTGCGCGAGGTCGACGCCGATCCAGGAGCGGCGCGGGGCCTCGGCGGGTTCCCCCTCGTCCGTCGGCGCTTCGCCGCGACGCGCGGCCGCGCGACGCAGCGCGCGGTCCGCGCGGGCGCGGGCGCGCTTCCGGGGTTCGAGGGTGCCCGCGCTCATGCGGCCTCCAGTCGCCGGGCGGCCCGCAGGCGCGCCGAGCGCGCGCGCGGGTTTCGCGCGATCTCGTCATCCGAGGGCAGGACCGGCTTGCGCGTCAGGACCTCGACGGTCGGGGCGCGGCCGCAGCGGCACACGGGAAAGGAGGGCGGGCAGTCACAGCCCTTGGCCTCGCTGCGGAAGGTCTGCTTCACGAGGCGGTCTTCGAGACTGTGATAGGCGATCACCGCCAGCCGGCCGCCCGGTCGCAGCACCCGGATCGCGGCTTGCAGCCCTTCTTCGAGGGCCGCGAGCTCGTCGTTCACGGCGATGCGGAGCGCCTGGAACACGAGGGTCGCCGGGTTGTGTCGCCGGCCGCGTCCGATGCCGAGCTCGCCGATCAGCGACACGAGATCCGAAGCGGTCTCGAGGGGCATCTGCTCGCGCCGCGCGACGATGGCCTTCGCGAGGCGGCGGGAGCCCGGGAGCTGTCCGTAGTCGGAAAAGATCCGCTCGAGCGCTTCCGTGTCGAGGCTCGCGAGTAGGGCGCTCGCGGGGGGGCGGTCGCCTTCACCGTCCATGCGCATGTCGAGGGGGCTCTCGGCCGGCGCGTCCCCGAAGCGGAAGCCGCGGCCCGCCTCGTCGAGCTGGTGGGAGGAGACGCCGAGATCGAGGACGATGCCGTCGATCTCGAGGGGCGCGAGATCCGCCGCGACGTCGTCGAGTCGCCGGAAGGAGGACTGGATCAGGCGAACGCGTTCGCCGAAGCCCGCCGCGTCGAGGCGCCCACCGGCTTCTCGAATCGCCTCTGCGTCGAGATCGAGGCCGATCAGCAGGCCATCGGGACCGGTGCGGTCGAGGATCGCGTGGGCGTGGCCGCCGCCGCCGAGGGTGCCGTCGAGGATGACGGCACCAGGCTGGAGGTCGAGGAATCCGAGGGTTTCGGCGAGAAGGACGGGTTCGTGGTAGGCCGTGGTCACCACTGCGGGTGCCTCTCGTCGATGTGGACCGTCAGGTCTCCTCGGTTCGTCTCGCCTGCCTTCGGGAGCGAAGGGTGGAGAGAAGAAGGAGCGCGACCCGCCCGAGGTGAAGACCGCACCTTCCGGTGCGAGGGCGAGTGCTGCGTTCGAGAAGATGTTGGGGCGTCCCGGGACACGTATCTACGGCACGTACCCCCCAGTAACCGCGCCGGAGACCCTATGTGCCCCGGGAACACCCCAACCTCTCTCCTGGCGAACCCATCCGTGAGGAAGGCTCGCCAGTCCCCCCAAAAAGCTACGACCCCGAAGTTCCCTGGTTCAGGGATCGTTTGATGTCTTCCAGGCCCATGACCGTCTCGGTCAGGCCCGATTCATAACGCGAGGGGCTCCAGATCTCGATCCGCTCGAGGACCCCCGCGACGATGACGTTCTTCTCGAGCCCGGCGTGATCGCGGAGAAAGCCGGGGACGAGGATGCGGCCCTGTGAATCGACCGGGCAGGGCACGGAGCCGGTGGCATAGAAGCGGCGGAGTCGCTGGGCATCGGGATCGAGGCTCGACATGTCCATCAGTCGCTGCTCTTCGGCGGCCCACGTTTCCGCGGGGAAGAGCGCCAGGTGATCCTTTTCGTTGACCAGCATCGGTGGACTGTCCCCCGCACCTACCAGCTCGCCTCGGAACACTCGCGGAATGCTGAGTCGCCCCTTGGCGTCGATCGTATGGTCGTGGCGTCCGCGAAACATCGTTCTACAACTGCCTCGCTGTCGGCCTCGATGACCAGGGCAGCTACGCTCTGGTCAGGTTCGGTGGAATCGTCCGCTCGGTCGGTGCCGGGATCGCTCTCGAAGAGGGGCTCCCGGCTCCACTTGGGCGGCGTTTCATCCCACCGCGCCCCACTCGGATGTCTTTCTATCCCACTTCGCCCCACCCGCGCAAGGCGAAAACTCGCGCGCGCGCGTTTTTTTTTGCGCTGCGCACATTTCCGGCCCGGGCTTGTCGCGATGGATCGAACACGCGGCGAAAGGAGCCCCGCGCGATCAGGGAAGTCGCCCCACCCACCTCCGGACGAGGTCGGAGGCGCGACCTCGGGCGACCCCCGGAGCCCCGTTTGACCCGGACGTGCGCCCCGTCGTGCACGCCGTCACGCGCGGGACCGGGCGTCGGCGCGGCGGGCCGTATTCGCATCCCGCGAAGCGGCGTCCGCCGGGACGGTCGCGCTGCGGGCGGCGTTCGGCGAACGCGGCCGCGATCCGCCGGCTCTGCCTAACGTGCGCCGAGGTTCGGGATGCGGCGCCCGTGGACCTCGAAGACGTTGTCCACGATCGACTTGAGGGCCGATCCGGCCTCGAGATTGTGGCGTCCGTCTTCGGTGCCGTACGCGAGTCGCGTTTCGTCCGCGAGCAGCGACTCGAGGACTGCGGTCGTGCCTTCCCGCACGCCGGAGAGGGCGTAGCCCCCTTCGAGCACGTGCACGATCCGACCGTCGCAGAGCGTGTCCGCCAACGCGCGCAGCACGCGCGACATCGCGCGGTACCCCTCGAGGCTCACTTCCATCGAAGCGAGCGGATCGTCGCGGTGGGCATCGAAGCCGCAGGACACGACGATCAGATCCGGCGCGAAGCCCATCGCTGCGGGCACGATCAGGCGTTCGACGACGCCGACGTACTCGACATCCCCGCAGCCTGCGGGCATCGGCACGTTCAGCGTCGTCCCGAGGCCCCGTCCCTCGCCGTCCTCGCTGAAGTCGCCCGTGCCCGGATAGAACGGGAACTGGTGCGTCGATGCGTAGAGGACGCGCGGGTCGTCTTCGAAGATGTGCTGCGTGCCGTTGCCGTGGTGGACGTCCCAGTCGAAGACGAAGACGCGCAGGTCCGGCTGCTCCTCCTGGAGCGCGCGCACGGCGACCGCCACGTTGTTGAAGAGGCAGAAGCCCATCGAGCGCGTCGCCTCCGCGTGGTGGCCGGGGGGACGCACGGCGGCCAGGCCGCGCACGACTTCGCCGCCTAACACGCGCCGCGCGAGATCGATCGTGCCGCCCGCCGCGAGGAGCGCGACGTCGAAGCTCGAGGGGGTGTGATAGGTGTCCGCGTCGATGCGTCCAGGCGGCATCTCGCGCGTCTTCGAGAGGGCGTCGAGCATCCGCGGATCGTGGGCCCGGACGATCTCGTCCGGATCGGCGGCGCGGGGCGTGACGACGTCGATGCGGTCGCGGAACGGATCGAGGGCCTCGCCGAGCGCGACGAGGCGCTCGGGCCGCTCCGGGTGGCCGTCGGGGCCGGCGTGGCTGCGGTAGCGCGCGTCCTCGACGACCTCGACGCGCGGTGCGGCGGTGGAGCGATCCGGGAGGGCGTCGGACATGGGGACCTCGAAGGGCGCGCTCGCCCGGGCGGGTTCGGGTGGCTCCGCGACGGGGGCGGGCGACGCCTCAGTCGCGCTCGCGCAAGGCGGCTTCGAGTCGTTCGATCGCGTCGGCGACGCGCGTCAGGTTCTCGTTGAGCGCGTCGAGATCGCTCTTGCGCGGGATGTCGGCCAGGTTGCGGAGATCGCTGCGTTCGACCGCGCTGGCGATCGCCGATTGGATCGACTCGCGGAGGTCCGGCAAGCCGCCCATCCGGGGCCAGCGTCCGCTCTCACTGCCGTCTTCGCCGGCCGCTTCGGGATTCGACGCCGTCGGATCCTCGTCGCGAGCGAAGGGCGAGCGGCGCTCGTGTCCGTCGCGCGCATCCCAGCCGAAGCCGCGCCCGCGCTTGCCCAGTCCGGGCGACGCGTCGACGAACTCCTTGAAGCGATCCTGGAACTCGCCGATCCCGTCCGTCGCGTCGTCGACGCTCTTCTTGATCGCGCCGTAGAGCGCGTCGCCCCCACGCGAGAGGATCTGCGTCAGCAGCGTGTCCGACGGATCCTCTTTGGCGCGCTGGTTGCCGACGAGGATCTGGGACAGCGCGACCTGGGTGATGTCCTCCCCGGTCTCCTTGTCGACGACGGTGACTTCCTCGCCCTCGTCGAGGAGCTTCGCGATCCCCTTCAACGTGATGTAGCGACTCGTCTCGGTGTTGTAGAGCTTGCGGTTGGCATACCGCTTGATCAGGATCGCCATGCGCCGAGTCTAGCGCGCGATCGCCTGCGAAAGGCGGCTCCGCTTCAGTCTTCGACGTCGAATCGCTGAACGCGAGGCGGCCGGGACGCGCCGCCGGGCGGCGCGTGCGCCGCCGCGCCGGGCCGATCGGCGCCCGGCTCGCTCCGCAGACCGAGCTCCCAGAGGAGCTCTCGCAGACCGAGGAACGCGCGCAGCACCGCGCGGGCATCCGCGTCGTGGGCGGAGCGCGCCTCCCAGCGTTCGATCTCCCGCGCGAGGGCTTCTTCGAGTGGGCCGGCGAGTCCCGACGGAAACAGGGCGCCCTCTCGCAGCCGCCCCATCTGCGCTTCGAAGCGGCGTGCCATCTCCGCGGCGAGGCGCTCGGTCTGTGCCGGGTCGAGCCCGCTCGCTCGCCCGCCGGCTTCGAGGAGAGCGGCGATTGCGGCGAGCGATTCGCGGGCGGCGTTGCCGACGTGGACGCGGGCGCGGGCGATCGCTCGATCGACGTCGTCGCTCATGCGGCCGCGCCGCCGAGCTCGTCGCCGATGCGGATCAGTCCGTCGAGGCCGTCGATCTCGTCGGCGCGTTCGGCGATTTCGTGGAAGTCGACCGGCCGTCCCTGCAGCCGTCGGCCCAGCTGCCGCCGGGTCTCGAGCAGGTCCCGCCGGGTGCGCGCCGCTTCGTCGAGGATCGCCGCGACGACGGCGACCTCGTCTTCCGGCGCCTCGGCGCCGCGCCGCGCGAGGGCGTCGCGCAG
>JBCCZJ010000271.1:0-7312 GCA_039187915.1 Myxococcota bacterium | reverse complement strand
GCCGGCGCCGAAGATGCTGCGGGGGGCGCGCTTCGGGCTGGTGCTCGGGGCGGCGGTGCAGACCGGCGCGTTCGCGACGATGCATCGCGTGGTGCCGACGCCGTCGCTGACGGATCTCGGCTACGCGCTCGCGCTGATGGCGTGGTTGACCGTATGGGTGACGCTCTTCCTCGCCGTGCGGATCCGGCTGCCCGGGTTCGTGCCGCCGGTGGCCTTCGTGGCGTTCGTCGCGACCTTCGGCGTGACGCTGCGTCGTCCGGAGGCGGCGGTCTCGGACGTGGGCGCGACGCTGCCCCACGCGCACGTCCTGCTCGCGAGTGCGGGTCTCGCGGCGCTCGGCCTGGCGGGCCTCGCCGGCTTCTTCTTCCTGCTCGAACACCGCGCCCTGAAGCAGCGCCGCAACATCGCCCGCCGTCTCCCGGTCCCGTCGCTCGAGGCGCTCGACCGCGTCAATCGCGTGACCCTCGCGGTCGGCTTCCCCCTGCTCACGCTCGGCGTCGTGACCGGTGCGCTCTGGCTCCACGCGCGCGCCGGCGACTACTTCAGCGGCAGCCTCCACGAGATCTGGATGATGGTCGCGTGGCTCATCTACTTCGGGCTCGCGATGCGTCGCTTCGTGGGCGGCCAGGGCGCGCGACAGGCCGCGGGCAGCGCCCTGGCGGGCTTCGCCTTCCTCTTCTTCGCGCTGCTCGGCGCCGGGGTGATCTCGTGAGGGGAGGCGCATGAAGATCCTCGTCCTCGGGATGAATCACCGGACCGCGCCGGTCGAGGTCCGCGAGCAGTTCGCGGTCGACCCGACCGGGCCCGCGCTGGTCAAGCTCGTCGATCGCCCGGAGATCGCGGAGGCGACGCTGATCTCGACCTGCAATCGCGTCGAGCTCGTCGTGACGACCGAGAATCGCGACGCCGCCCAGCATGTCCTCTACGACTTCTTTTCCCGGGAGCTCGCCGACGGCGAGGGCCCCAAGGCTGGAGCGCTCGAGGACCTGACCTACCTCTACGAGGGGCGCCAGGCCGTCGAGCACGTCTTCCGGGTCGCCTCCGCGATCGACTCGATGGTCGTGGGGGAGCCGCAGATCCTGGGGCAGGTGAAGGATGCCTATCGCGAGGCGACGGACGCGGGCGTCTGTGGCCCCGTGCTGGCGCGGCTCTTCCAGCGGGCCTTCGCGACGGCCAAGCGCGTCAAGAACGAGACCGGCGTCTCCCAGCGCCCGGTTTCGGTGGCCCGGGTGGCGGTCGACCTCGCCAAGCAGATCTTCGAGCGGCTCGACGACAAGCGCGCGCTCCTGATCGGCGCCGGCGAGATGATCGAGGCCGCGCTCGTCGCGCTCGACGATCAGGGGCTGGGCGAGCGCCAGGTCGTCAATCGGACCGTCGAGAACGCCCAGGCCCTGGCGGATCGCTTCGGCGCGAGCGCGCATGCGCTCGACGAGCTCGACCGGCTGCTGCCGGACAGCGACGTCGTGCTCACCTGCGTGGGCGGGGACGAGCCGATCCTGACCCGCGACCGCGTGGCCAGGGTCCTCAAGTCGCGCCGCGGCCGCCCGCTCTTCCTGATCGACATCGCGGTGCCCCGGAACGTCGATCCCGCGGTCCACGAGCTCGACAGCGCCTACCTCTACGATCTCGACGACCTGCAGCAGACCGCCGCCGCCAACGAAGAGGAGCGGCATCGCGAATCCGAGCGGGCCGAGCGGATCGTCTACGAAGAGCGCGAGCATTTCGAGGGCTGGATGGTGGCACTGCAGGCGGTGCCGACGATCCGCGACCTGCGCGATCGGGCCGAGAACATCCGCCGCGGCGAGATCGATCGTTTCGCCCACCGGCTCGGGCTCTCCGACGCGCAGGCCGAGACGCTCGAGCAGCTCACGAACTCGATCGTGAACAAGCTGATGCACGAGCCGATCTCGCGTCTGCGCGACGAGACCGACCGCGAGGCCGGTCTCATGCGGCTGGAGGAGGCGCGGGCGTTATTCGGGCTCGATGACGACGAGGACGGCGAAGGTCGCGTAGAATGACCGCGAGCGAACGCGAGAGACCCGCCCGATGACCGCACCCGAACGCCCGCTGCGCATAGCCACGCGGGGTAGCGACCTGGCCCTGACCCAGACCCGACACATCGCCGCCCGGATCGCCTCGGCCCTCGACGTCGAGACCGAGCTCGTGGTGTTGCGCACGACCGGCGACCGGATCCAGGACCGCTCCCTCGCCAAGATCGGCGGCAAGGGGCTCTTCGTGAAGGAGATCGAGGAGGCCCTCCTCGACGACCGCGCGGACGTCGCGGTCCACAGCGCGAAGGACGTGCCCGCGAAGATCGCCTCCGGCTGCGTGATCGCGGCGCATCCCGAACGCGAGGATCCGCGCGACGCGCTCTGCTGTCGCGAGCGTGGTCTGACCCTCGCCGCGCTGCCGGAGGGCGCGCGGGTCGGGACGGGCAGCACGCGTCGGACCGCGCTCCTCCGCGCCTACCGACCGGATCTCGAGATCGTGCCGCTCCGCGGCAACGTGCCCACGCGCCTCGGCAAGCTCGAGAAGGAGGGGCTCGACGCGGTCGTCCTCGCGGCGGCGGGGCTCGACCGGCTCGGCCTCTCCGAGGTGATCGACGAACGCATTTCGCCGGACGTGATGCTGCCGGCGGTCGGCCAGGGGGTCCTCGCGCTCGAGACCCGCGACGACGATCCGTGGCACGCGCGGATCGCGGCGCTCGAGCCCGAAGAGGTTTCGGCGGTCTCCGCGGCGGAGCGCGCGTTCCAGACGACGCTCGGCGGCGACTGCAGCGTGCCGCTGGCAGGGTTCGCCGAGCGCGGCCAGGCGGGGACGCTCCGCTTCCGCGGGCTCGTGTCGAGCCTCGACGGAGGCGAGGTCGTGCGCGCCGAAGCCACCGGCGCCGAGAGCTCTGCGGCCGCGATCGGGACGGACGTCGCGGAACGCGTGCTGGCGGACGGCGGGCGCAAGATCCTCGACGCCCTCGCCGAGCAGGCGGACGATGAGTGAATTCGGGCGCGTCGTGCTCATCGGCGCCGGCCCCGGGGATCCCGATCTGATCACCGTCCGCGGCGCTCGCGCGCTCGCGACGGCGGACGTCGTGCTCTTCGACCAGCTCGCGACCGACGACCTGCTGGACCTCGCCCCGGCCCGCGCCGAGCGCATCAACGTCGGCAAGCGCGGCCACGAGGAGCCGACCCGGACCCAGGAGGAGATCAACGCCCTGATCGTCGAACACGCGCGGGCGGGCCGGACGGTCGTGCGCCTGAAGGGCGGCGATCCCTTCGTGTTCGGCCGCGGTGGGGAAGAGGTGAGCGCCTGCGCGGAGGCGGGCATTGCCTTCGAGATCGTGCCGGGCGTCTCGTCGTCGATCGCCGCGGCGGCCTACGCCGGCATCCCGGTCACCGACCGGCGCCACGCCGCGTCCTTCGCCGTCGTCACGGGTCACAAGGACCCGTCGAAGCCCGCAGAGCAGACGCGATGGCGCGAGCTCGGCGCGGCGGTCGACACGCTCGTGATCCTGATGGGGATGCGGAACCTGCCGAAGCTCGTCGCGGAGCTGATCGCCGGCGGCAAGTCGCCGGACACGCCGGTCGCGGCGGTCATGCAGGGGACGCTGCCGCAGCAGCGGACGGTGACCTCGACCCTCGACGGGATCTGCGACGCGGTGAAGGCGGCGGGGCTTCGGGCGCCGGTGGCGGTGATCGTGGGGGACGTCGTCGGGCTGCGCGCGGGCCTCTCCTGGTGGGAGCAGCAGCCGCTCTTCGGGCGCCGCGTGCTCGTCACGCGCGCGAAGGAGCAGGCGGCAGAGCTCTGCGCGGCGCTCCGGGCGCGCGGGGCGATCCCGGTCGTCGAGCCGATGATCGCGCTCTCGCCGGTCGAGGGTCGCGAGGAGCGCGCGGCGATCGAACGCGCCGTGACGAACCTGGCCCACTACACGGCGCTCGTCTTCACGAGTTCGAACGCCGTCCGCTTCTTCGTCGAGGCGTGCGGCGGCGTGCCCGGACCGGAGGTCTCGCCCCCGCCCGTCGGCCCCCGGACGCGCGTGTTCTGCGTCGGCGACACGACCGCACGCGCGGCGCTCGACGCCGGGATGCCGGTCCATCTGGTGGCGAGCGGGCGCAGCGACGCCGAGGCGCTGCTCGCGCGGCTGCTCCGCGCGCTGGACGGACCCGACGAGCGCGCGCTGATTCCGCGCTCGCGGATCGGGCGCACGGTGATCGCCGACGGACTCGGCGCGGAAGGGGTCGCCGTCGACTCGATCGCGTTCTACGAGAACCGGCGACCCCAGGTGGACGACGCGGGGCTGCGGGCCGCGCTGGTCGGCGGCGAGATCGACGCGCTCACCTTCTCGAGTCCCTCGACCGTCGACCATTTCCTGGCCGGGCTCGACGCGGAGAGCCGGGAGGCGGCGGGTCGGGTTATGATCGCGGCGATCGGGCGGACGACCGCGCGGCACCTCGAGAAGGTCGGGTTGCCGGCGACCGCCGTCGCAGCGCGGCCCGAGGCCGGCGCGATGGCGGATGCGCTCGTCGAAGCCGCCGTGAAGGCGCGATCCGGCCGCGCCTGACGTCCCGAACCGCAGCCCACGCTGGAAACCAGGAAGAGGAAGCCCGATGGCCCACCCCGTGACGCGCATGCGCCGACTGCGACGGAACGAGACGATCCGGGGGATGGTCCGCGAGCACCGTCTCGCCCGGGAGGACCTGATCCTGCCCCTCTTCGTGGTCGAAGGCAGCGGCGTCCGCGAATCGATCGCATCGATGCCGGGGGTGGATCGCTTCTCCGTCGACCAGGTGGTGCTCGAGGCGAAGCGCGTCGCCGATCTCGGTATCCCGGGCGTGATCCTCTTCGGGATTCCGGCGGAGAAGGATGCGCGCGGTTCCGGCGCGGATGCCGAGGACGGGATCATCCAGCGGGCCACCCGCGCCATCGCGGACGCCGTGCCCGAGCTGGCCGTCGTCACGGACGTCTGTCTCTGCGAGTACACCGACCACGGCCACTGCGGGCTCCTCGACGGCGAGGAGGTCGAGAACGACCCGTCCGTCGAGCGGCTCGCGGCGACGGCGGTCTCCCACGCGCGCGCCGGCGCCTCGATCGTCGCGCCCTCCGACATGATGGACGGCCGCGTCGCGGCGATTCGAACCGCGCTCGACGCGGAGGGCTTCGACCAGGTCGCGATCCTCTCCTACGCCGCCAAGTATGCGAGCGCCTTCTACGGACCGTTCCGGGATGCAGCGGAGAGCACGCCGGCCTTCGGGGATCGGCGCGCGTACCAGATGGATCCGCCCAACCGGCGCGAAGCGCTGCGCGAGATGCGCCTCGATCTCGAGGAGGGCGCAGACATGCTGATGGTCAAGCCGGCGATGGCCTATCTCGACATCCTGGCGGACGCCAAGCGGAGCTTCGACGTTCCGCTCGCGGCCTATCACGTGTCCGGCGAGTACTCGATGATCAAGGCGGCGGGCGAGCGGGGCTGGCTCGACGCGGACGCCGCGATGACCGAGGCCCTGATCGCGATGAAGCGCGCCGGGGCGGATCTGATCCTGACCTACGCCGCCGCGGAGATCGCGGAGAAGCTCTGAGCGCCGCGGGCCCCGCGCGGCCCGGACCGGCTCGATTTCGGGGGGATGGGGTGTCGCTTCGCTACAAGGTCGTCGAGATCGGCACGGTCACCGACGAAGAGATCGAGAAGACGCTGAACGAGTGGACCGGCGAGGGCTGGACCTTCGACACGATGCAATTCGCCATGCGCGACGCGTCGAAGCGGCCGAGCATGGCCTTCGTGACCTTCACGCGCGAAGAAGACGACGACTAGCGCGGCGGCGCGGCGGCCACCGCGGGCCAGACGTCTTCCGCGAGCAGGCGCAGCGAGCGCTCGGCGTCGGCGCGATCGATCTTCGCGAGCTGCGGGCGGGCCACCAGCAGGTCGAGGCCGAGCTGGGCCTGGATCGCGTGCAGGCGCTCGCGGACGACGTCGGGGCTGCCGAGGATCGCGCGCGCATCGAGGGGCGCGTCCATCGCCTCGTGGACCGCCTTCGGCATGCCCTTTCGGCGTCCGGCCATCTCCGTCTGGAGGGAGGCGCGTGCCGCCTCGACGACGTTCGGATCGTCGTGGACGAAGACCGTCCGGAGGGCGAGTCGCAGGACCTCGATCCCGGGTTCGGGCAGGCCCTCGCGGTGGCGCGCGTGGTTGGCGGCGATCTGGTCGAAGGTCTCGACCGGCGAGGCCAGGTACGGGAGGGCGCGTCGTGCGGCCTGCGCGAGCCCCTTCGGTCCGAAGGCGGCGACGGCCAGCGGGGGATGCGGGCGCTGGCAGGTCTGCAGCGGCGTTCGATCGTCGCGCGCGTTGTGGTCCTGCCAGAGCGCGAGGATCCGATCGAGGGCGTCGTCGAAGCGATCGCGCTTTTCCGCCGGCGGCACGCCGAAGGCCTCGAGCATCGGTTTCTGGAAGCCCCGGCCCAGTCCGATCAGCAGCCGGCCGCGGGAGAGCTGGTCGAGGCTGGCGATCTCGGCGGCGATCTCCTCGGGCGGGTGGAGCGGGAGCAGGAGCGAGGTCGTCCCGAAGCGGAGCCGCTCGGTCCGGGCGGCATAGCCGGCGAGCTCGATCAGGGGCGCCGGGCAGACGCCGGGCTGGAAGTGCATCTCGGGCAACCAGACCGAGTGGAGGCCGAGGGACTCGGCCAGATCGACCCAGTCCCGGTGGGACGCGGCCTGATCGAGGGCGTGGGTCCCGCCCAGGGAGAGGCCGAGGGCCGGCTGCTCGAGCCCCCAGGCCCGACGAGCGCGCGCCAGATCGGAGGGGGCTGCGGAGACGACGTCGCTGGACACGCGCCGGACGGTATCCCGGCTCGGGGGGGCGAGAAAGCGACGTCTCGAGGCCGCCTGGCGCGATCAGGATCAACCACCGTTCCATCCAACGCGGTCCGATCCGGCCCGGTTTCTCCGATTTGCTGCACCCTCGGGGATTCCCTACCCTTCGACTCCGTCAGCCGTTCCCCGAAGGACTTCACCTTCGGGGCGAATCGGCCGATCCTGCGGGTAACCCCTTCCCACGAGGGATCCCTCGGATTCGAGCGATCCTTCCCCGGAGCGATGACGACATGATCGAGACGATTCTGGTGGCCACTGACGGCTCGGATGATGCGAGTGCCGCGGAGCAGACCGCGATGGGACTCGCGTCTCGCCTTGGGGCACGGCTCTCCGGTGTTTCCGTCCTCGATGATCGCAGGGTCCGCGCGCCGAGCGCAGACGGTCTCGCGCTCCCGCCGTTCCCGGAGGCCGACCTGACGGCGTACTACCGCGCCCGCGTGGAGGCCGTCGCGCG
>JBCCZJ010000270.1:0-7323 GCA_039187915.1 Myxococcota bacterium | reverse complement strand
CCCCCCCCGCTCCGCCCGACCTGTCCCAACGTCTTTCCGACCTCAATCTCAGGCGGGGGGGGGGGGGGGGGCCGGTTGCGGGGGGCTTTACCACCAACGCCCCCCGGCCCCCCAGATCCCGGCCCCCAGTTCCCGGCCCGGCTCATTCTTCCTGATCCGCGCCCTGGCCCATAAGCTCAGGCCCTCGTGCGGACTCTCAAAGGCATCCCCGTCTCTCCCGGCGTCGCCATCGCGCCGGCGTTCGTGCTGCGCACGGCGGAGACGATGCCGGTCCGACGGCGGATCGCGCGGCGGGACGTCGAGGGCGAGCAGACGCGCTACCGCGACGCCCTGGAGGCGGCGCGCGGCGAGCTGGATACGGTCTCGGAGTCGTCCGGGCTGGGCGAGGCGGTCACCTCGATCGCTCGGAGCCACCGCGAGTTTCTGGCCGACCCGACGCTCATTCGCGAGATCGAGACCGCGATCGAGAACGGCCCCACGACGGCCGACTGGGCCGTGGCCAGCGTCTTCAACCGCTGGGTCGAGATCTTCAAGGGGCTCGACGACGAGTTCTTCCGCCAGCGCTACGTGGACCTGGTCGATCTCAAGCGGCGCGTGCTGCGCCACCTCGTCGAGTCCGATCCGCGGGAAAAGCCGTCCGCCGACCACCCCGCCGTGCTGCTGGCCCAGGACCTCACGCCGAGCGAGACCGCCGAGCTGGATCGCAGCAGCATCCTCGCCTTCGCGACGGAGTTCGGCGGCGCGACGAGCCACACCGCGATCGTGGCGAAATCCCTCTCGATTCCCGCGGTTTGCGGCCTCGGCGGCGCGCTCGACGTGGTCGATCCCGGCATGACCGTGATCGTCGACGGCGAGGCGGGCCTGCTCATCCTCGAGCCGGATCCGGCGACGCTGGAGCACTACCGCAAGCGCAAGGAGCGCCTGCAGCGCCGGACGCGCGTGCTGCGCCGCATGGCCAGCCTGCCCGCCCAGACGATCGACGGCTGGCCGGTGGGGGTGTTTGCCAACATCGAATTCCCCTTCGAGGTGAAGGAGGCGGTCGAGGCGGGGGCCGACGGCATCGGGCTCTACCGGACCGAGTTCCTCTACGACACCGTGACCGGCATGCCCGACGAGGAGACGCATCTCGCCGCCTACCGCGAGGCGCTCGAGAACCTCAAGGGGCGCACGCTGACGATTCGCACCTTCGACTTCGGCGCGGACAAGTTCGCCACCGACGTCGGGCTGGGCGGGGAGTCGAACCCGTTTCTCGGCTGCCGGTCGATCCGCTACTGCTTCGCGCGGCCGGAGCTCTTTCGGACCCAGCTGCGCGCGATCCTGCGCGCCTCGGCCGAGGGGCGCATTTCGGTCATGTTCCCGATGATCTCGTCGGTCACCGAGATGCGGCGTGCCCGCACCATCCTGGCGCAGGTCCAGGAGGAGCTGCGCACCTCCAACATGCCCTTCGACGCCCGGCTGAACGTCGGCGCGATGGTGGAGATCCCGAGCATGGCGGTCGCGGCCGACCATCTCGCCCAGGAGGCGGACTTCTTTTCCATCGGGACCAACGACCTGACGCAGTACACGATCGCGGTCGACCGCACCAACGAGCGGGTGGCGAGCCTCTTCCGGCCCGGCAACCCCGGTGTTCTGCGTCTGTTGAGGCACGCCGTCCGGGAAGGCGTGCGCGCCGGCCTCCGCGTCAGCGTCTGCGGCGAGATGGCGGCCGAGCGTCCTTATACCCTCATCCTGCTGGGACTGGGGGTGCGCCACTTTTCCGTCGCGCCCGGCGCCGTGCCCGAGGTGAAGCGGGTCGTCCGCGCGGTCACCCGGCACGAGGCGGAGAAGGTCGCGCTGCGTGCGCTCACGCTCGCGACGCCCGAAGAGGTGGATGACTACCTCTTCGAGGAAGCCGATCGGCTTGTTCGGGAGTAGTTCGGGCGAGCAAAGCCCTACCGCGAGGGGCCGGGGGCGAGGAGCCAAGGGCTTGGCGTGGCCCTGGTTCGGGTGCGTTGGGGGGGTGTTGGGCGCACAGCTTCCCAACACGCCCCTGGCCCCTCGCCCCTAGCCCCTAGCCCACCCCGAGTTTTCCGCGCCAGCCGGTCAAGTCCGAGCGTCCGAAAGTCCGATGGGGTTCCAGCTTCCCGAAATGAGGCGGGAAAGCGGAGGGATCACGGACGCATGTTGAGGCGAAAGATCAAGTCCCTGATCGGGCTGGACATTGGTTCCCGATCGATCAAAGCAGTGGAGCTGACCCGCGAGGGCCACGGCTTCACCATGACCGGCTACGGACAGGCGGAAGTCCAGAGCGAGGAGCAGCGTCCCGACGCGATCCTCGAGGTTCTGCGCGACAACGCCTTCCACACCAAGCGGGTGACGACGGCGGTCTACGGCAAGTCCGTGATCGTGCGTTATCTCTCGATGATGCGGATGCCGGAGGAAGACCTCCGCAACGCCATCCGCTACGAGGCGGACAAGTACATCCCGTTCGACGTCGAGGACGTCGTCATGGACTCGCAGCCGTTCGCCGAGGACGGCGTGATCGAGGCCGACGAGAACGAGATGCGTGTCCTGCTCGTTGCGGTGAAGCGCGCGCTCATCGAGGACCACGTCGGTCTGCTGCACGGTCTCGGCCTGCAGCCGACGATCATCGACGTCGACTCCTTCGCGGTCGGCAACGCCTTCGAGCTCGCTCGCGGCGGCGCCTTCTACGAGGAGGATTCGGACCGCGCGATCGCGCTGCTCGACATCGGCGCGAACAAGACCAACATCAACATCTTCTACGGCGGCACGTCGTACTTCACCCGCGAGGTCTACCTGGCGGGCGACGACTTCACGCACGCCATCGCCAAGCGCCTCGGCCTCGACCTCGATACGGCCGAGATGCGCAAGCGCGAGCCGGGCGACCACCCGGAGGAGGTCATGGAGGCGGTCATGCCGTCCTTCGACGACCTCGCGAACGAGATCCTTCTCTCGTTCGACTACTTCGAGAACCAGTTCGACCGCGAGGTCGAAGAGATCTACCTCAGTGGCGGCGGCGCCCGCATGACGGGGATCGACGAGGCGCTCGAGCGCACGCTCAACCGCCCGATCCACCGCTGGGATCCGTCCGAGGGAATCGACATCCACGAGGGCACCGTCGACCCCGAGATCGTCCGCGCGAACGCCGGACAGCTCGCGGTCGCCATCGGGCTCGCTTCCCGCGTGCAGGAGCTCTAAGTCGTGATCAGCGTCAACCTGCTACCCCACGAGTACCGGAAGGCCGAGGCGACGCCCGTCGGGCGGTTCCTGGCCATCGTGATCGGTGCCGTGCTGGTGACCAGCGGCCTCGTCACCTACGGCTACATCCATTACAGCGAGCTGAAGGGCATTCGCGAGGTGCGCGCCGCCGTCGAGGAGGAGTTCGCCAACAAGAAGGCCCGGGCGCAGATCTCGCAGAACCTGCAGGCGGAGATCAACGCGTACGAGACGCGTCGCAAGGCGATCCAGCAGGTCGCCGGCGCGCGCATCCTGCAGTCGCGCAAGCTCGACGAGTTCCTCGACGTCATCCACGACGGCGGCAACCGCGAGCGCTTCTACGTCTGGCTCAACAACCTTTCGGTCAAGCCCTCGCGCAACGCCGGGCGTCGCCGCGGCAAGAAGAAGGGCCCCGTCCCCGGCGGCTCCTGGGCGTTCTCCGGCTTCGCCGAGACGACCGACTTCTCCCGCGTGACCAACCTGCGCGATGCCATCCGCCAGGACGCCTTCTTCGAGGACTTCCTGAGCATCACCTGGCCGAACTTCAAGGCGGTCCGTTGGGACGACGAGATGACGCCGAGCTCGGCGGGCGCCTTCAACTACTCGATGACCCTCAAGTCGCTGGGCTGGCGCCAGGCCGCCTCCCGCAAGAAGAAGTAGAGGACACACCGTGAGCAGGCTCAGCGAAAAGCAGCTTCTTCTCGTCACCATCGGCATCACGCTGCTCCTCTGCGGCGGTCTCGGTTGGCTCATCTGGAGCGACCTGCAGGCCATCGAGAAGGAGGAGGAGACGATCGCCCAGCTGAAGGGGCAGATCAAGGAAGCGCAGACCGAGATCAACAAGATCGAGAACCGCGAATTCCGCGTCATCGCCAACCGTGAGATCGCCGACCGCGAGGTCGAGATCCTCCCGGCCGAGGACGACATCGAGACGTTCTGGGAGATCCTCGAGCAGTTCGCCAAGGAAGCGGAGATCGAGATTTCCGAGATCGCCTCGTCCAACGCGGGTCGCGGCGGCAAGGGCCCGATCAAGGCGGTGCCGCAGCTCCTGAGCGTGCGCGGCACGACGGACGAGTTCCTGCGGTTCATCAACCTCGTCGAGAACCACGACCGCATCATCAACGTGGTCGAGTACGACATCACGGCCGGCAACGAGCCGTCGCCCGACGATCCGACCCGGATCCGTCACGGCATCCGACTCGCGTTGACGACCTTCACGTACAGCAAGAAGATCGCCAACACGATCGTCTCGATCCCGAACTACGACCAGAAGAAGCAGGATCCGGCGGTCGCCAGCTGGCGCTCGAAGATCAAGATCCAGGACAAGGAGTCGTACGCGCTGCGCACCTCGCTCGGCCGCCGCGACCCCTTCATCAGCGCGCGCCGCCGCATCGAGGTCTCGGCTCCCGAGGATGCCGGCGACCGCAAGCAGATCGAGGCGCTCATGGAAGCGCTGATCGAGCGCATCCGCTCGCTCAGCGACGACGTGGACCTCGAGGACACGCTGCGCAAGCGCAAGGACATCTTCCGCCTGGCCCGCCAGGTGAAGGAGAACCGCGAGAACCTCACGACGCTCGGCCGCGACATCGACGCCCTGCGCCGTGAGAAGCTCATCGGCGACCCCGAGCTCGGCACCCGCTTCCGCGGAGAGGTGGTGGAGCCGTTCGAAGCCATCGCCAAGCGCATCCAGTCGGCCAGCGACGGTGCGCCGGACATGTCGCGCGAAGAGGTGCAGAAGCGCTACGAGCTGATCGCCAAGGACTTCGACGAGCGCAACTGGGAAGAGGTCCGCAAGAAGGTCAGCGGCTTCATGACGCTCACCCGCGACGGCAACAAGGTCGTCGAGGAGGCGCGTCCGGTGGTCGCCAAGATCACCGACCTGCTGCGCCGCAGTCGCGTCATCCAGAAGTTCGAGAAGCGCGACATCGACATCTCCACCGTCATCTACAACCCGAACGCGCTCTCGCTCGCCATCATCAACGGCAAGACGAAGAGCGAAGGGGATGCTCTGGACGCGGACGGCCGCGTCGTGATCGCCGAGATCGGCGAGGACTACGTGATCTTCGAAACCGAAGGTGTCGAGATCAAAAAGCTCAAGGGCGAGTAGGGGATTGTCGACAGAGGATTGATCAAACCGCGGTCGAGATCCCGCGGGAAAGCGTAAGGAGAGGAGTAATCCATGAACATCGTACGGAAGCTTGGCAAGGCCGGCCGCTGGCTCGCTGTCGCCCTGCTGGTCGCCTCGACGGCCCCCGTGTATGCACAGGGGAAGCCGACCGAGGCCAACATGGCCCAACTTGACATCGGTGATGGCCGGGTGCGGTTCGACGTCCGCGGCCGCGCGTTGCGCGATGTCGTCGACCTGATCCGCAACAAGACCCGTGTCGACATCGTCGTCGACAAGGACGCGGAAGAGGTCCCGATCACCCTGAAGGTGACCAACCAGCCTTGGCTCGTCGCCCTCGAGCTCGTCGCGGAGCGCGGCGAGTGCATTCTGGAGCGTCGCAGCCCGACGCTCGTCTACGTGAGCCGTCCGGAGCGCGTGACGTTCTCCTTCAAGAACGAGGACATCAAGAACGTCATCAACGTGATCGCGACCTACTCGGGCGCGAACATCGTCGTCTCCCCGGCGGTCAACGGTTCGGTCACGACGAGCCTGAAGAACATCCCCTGGCGCGACGCGCTCGAGCAGATCGTCAAGACGCTCGGCTACGCGGTCGTCGAGGAGGATCGCGGTATTCTCCGCATCATCCCGCTGGAGGACCTCAAGCAGCAGCTCGAGACGCGCGTCCTGCGCCTCAAGTACATTCGTCCCCCGAGCCCGTATCGCGCCTATCTCGCTTCGGAGTACACCAAGGAGTCCATCGAGGCCCCGAACTCCGCGAAGCCCGAGACCGAGTTCCCGATCCTCGCCGCGCTGCGTTCGGCGGTTGAGATCGAGGGCGGCACGATCGAGTACGACCGCGTGACCAACTCGGTCATCGCTCGCGGCACCAAGCCCGCGCTCGACAACCTGGTGAACCTCGTTCAGCAGATCGACATCGAGCCCGCGCAGATCTTCTTCGACATCAAGCTCATCACGACCCGCAACCAGGACCTGCTGGACGTCGGTGTCGACCCCGGTGAGAACGGCTGGACGATCTCCAGCAGTCTGGGTGCGACCCCGAGCCGCCTGCCCTTCGGTGTGTGGAGCGAGCTCGACGGCCTGAACCCGTCCGGTGATCCGCTGGCGACGCCCGCGGGCCCGACCACCTACGGTACGCTCGACTTCACGGGCGTGAGCCTGACGCTGCGCCTCTTCGCCGAGGACAGCGAGACCCAGGTCGTCCAGGCGCCCAAGCTGGTCGCCCTCGACAACCAGGAAGCGACCATCTTCGTCGGTGAGACCGTCCGCTATGCGGAGACGAGCTCGGCGAGCAACCAGTCCGGTGGTCTGACGTTCTCCATCCAGGAGGCGCCGAACTCGCCGGTGCAGCAGGGTTTCCAGCTGCTGGTCATTCCGCACGTCATTCCCGGCACCGACAAGGTCATGATGACCGTCATCCCCGAGGCGGAGCAGCTCACGGGTACCTCGACCACGCTCGAGGGCTTCGACGAGTTCTCCTCGGGCCAGGGTGCGAACCAGGTCAGCATCCTCCTGCCGCGCGTCAGCGCCTCGACGATCGTGACGCACATGATCGTGAAGTCGGGCGAGACGGCGGTCCTGGGTGGCCTGCTCACCAAGACGACCTCCGAGGTCGAGCGCGGTCTGCCGGGCATCCGCAAGATCCCCGTCCTCAAGTGGCTCTTCACCGTCAAGGAGAAGAACACTTCGATGCAGAACCTGATCGTCTTCATGACGCCGCGCATCATCCAGAGCTCCGAGGATATCGATGCCTCGATCAAGGATGCGATGCGCGACTACCGCGCCCGTCTCGAGAACGACTGGAACGACATCTTCCCGGATGACGTTCTGAGCAAGGACTTCGAAGAGACTGAAGAGAAGATGATGGAGGAGACGACCGACCCCAAGTAGTCGGTTCAATCTCTCCGATACGCGATCGAGAGGTCCCGGCAGCTGCCGGGGCCTCTTTTTCATTTGCGGGGCGGCCGGGGGCCCGGGGCTGG
>JBCCZJ010000269.1:0-7330 GCA_039187915.1 Myxococcota bacterium | reverse complement strand
GCCATCTCGAAATCTCCTCCGGCGCGCCGGGATCGGGTGCGCGCCGCTGACTCCCGTTTCGGCGGCGATCCGGATTTCTTGAGCCTTTCGAGCGACTTGGATGACGTTCTGCGCGAGAAAGAGGGGTCCGCCGCGGCGCCCGTCGCGCCGCCGCCCCACGGCGGGGTCCCGCTCGATCGGTCATCCTCCCGGCGCCATGAATACGGTGA
This sequence comes from Myxococcota bacterium, assembly GCA_039187915.1. Classification (GTDB taxonomy): domain Bacteria; phylum Myxococcota_A; class UBA9160; order UBA9160; family UBA4427; genus UBA4427. The sequence continues at coordinate 7,121 of JBCCZJ010000269.1, read as the reverse complement.
AGATCGGACAGGACCCGGCAGAGGAACTCGTCGCGCTCGCGGACAGCGTGCGGGCCGTCGCGAACGAGATGCTCCGCATCCACGACGGCGACGACCCGCGCGTGGTCGAGGCGCGCGCGAGCCTCGACGCCATCAAGGGCAGGCTCGACGCGATCGCGAGTCGCCACGATTCACCCCGCGCCGTCGACGCGGTGCCGTCGGCGGAGTCGCGCCCCTACTACTTCCCCGGCGCGCTCGCGCCGCGCGTCCACGTGGCGCATCCATGGATGACCGCGGAGGAAGTCCCGAACGGACGGCGTGGGCGCGTGCGCTTCGACCTGATCCACGAGGGACCGCCCGGCTGCGCGCACGGTGGACACGTCGCCTGGTTCTTCGATCAGGCCTTCGGTCATCACGTCGTCGCGCAGCAGATCGGGGGTCCGACCCATCGCCTCGAGGTCGTGTACAAGAAGCTCACGCCGCTCCAGAAGGAACTCGACTACGAGATCCTGACCGATCGCGTCGACGGACGGAAGATCTTCGCGGACGGCGTGCTTCGGGACGGCGACGTCGTGGTCGCCGAGGCGAAGGAGCTCTTCGTGGCTCCGAAGGAGGGGTTCCAGATGACGAGCGAAGGCATGAGCCGGAGCGAATGAGCGCGGGCGGTCGGTCGTAGGGCCGTGTCTGACCCGTGGCCGATCAGGCGGCGTGCAGGACGCGCAGGATCCCGTGCATCCAGACCGGGATGACGAGCACCCAGTAGCAGGCCATCCAGGTCACGCCGATGAAGCCGCCCCAGGCCTCGGCCGAGGTCGCCCGCTCCCGATCGAAGAGCGCGGCGCGCACGCGGTCGCCGATCGACGCGTCCGCGACCGGAGGGCCGGCCTCCTGGGCCACGGCGTTGCGCACCAGGAACCGCAGATGGAAGACCTGCCAGGGCAGGTAGGCCGCACCGAAGACCAGTGCGAGCAGGAGCAGCGTGCGCGCGCCGTCGTCGGCGGAACCGGCGGCGAAGAGCCAGGCCGCGCCGACGGTGTTCCCCAGAAAGAGGAGGAACCAGCCGATCTCCTCGTAGACGTAGAGGCGATAGCGGCCGGTCAGGATCGCCGTCCACACGAAGCCCTGGGAAATCGCGGCGGCGGCGACCATGCCGATCGCGATCGCCTGGATGCCCGGGCGCCCGACCGGGTCGAGTCGGGTGAGCGTCCACGCGAAGAAGTAGACGTACGCGATCTCGGAGAAGGTGGCGAGGACCCGCGTCACGAACGCGGAGGAGAGGACCGTGTCGTGGAGGACGCGGTTTCCTTCGTACCGGTTGGGGAAGAAGCAGCGCCACGCCGAAACCGCGAAGAGGATCGTGGCCGGGATCACGAGGTGGGGGTCGCGCCCCGTGGCGGGAAGACCGAGCGCGTGCGCCGCGAATCCCAGGTTCGCGATCGTGCCGAGCTTCAGCGCATGAAGGAAGGGCTTCAGATCCGTGTCCATCGTTTCCCTTTCGCGCCGATGCTAGCCCGCGTCTCCCGTCGTCGTCCCTGCGCTCGCCGAAGCGGCGCGACGGCGAGCGTGCTGGGCCCCGCTCCGTTCCGCGGCACCCTTGCCTGTCGCGCGTCGACCTTGTCCACCTCCGATCGGGCATCGTCGCGCGGAGCCATCGGGCTAGACTGCACGCGTTCGACCACGAACCGCGCCCGAGGAACTTCGCCATGACCCCGTCGCTCGACGAACTCGACCTGACCGACTCCACGCTCTATCGGCAGGGCTTCCCGCACGACGTCTTCCGGCGCCTGCGCGACGAAGCGCCGGTCTGGCGCCATCCGGAGACGGACGGACTCTCCGAGACCGGCGGCATGGGCTTCACCGTCCTCTCCCGTTACGCGGACATCCAGGCCGCCAACCGCGATCCCGAGACGTTCCTCTCCTGCAAGGGCCCGGGGCTCGGATACGAAGGCAACGGGCTGATGCTGACCGACATGGACGGCACGGCCCATCTCCGCCAGCGCAAGCTGATCAGCGCCGGCTTCACGCCGCGCATGACCCGCCGGCTCGAGTGGCAGGCGCGGGCGTGGGCCGCGAAGATCGTCGACCAGGCGATCGAGAAGGAGACGGTCGAGTTCGTCCAGGAGGTCGCCTATCAGCTGCCGATGCACATGATCGCGGACATCCTCGGCATTCCCCTCGAAGAGCGCGATTGGCTCTTCAAGATGACCAACGACATGCTGCTCTGCATCGATCCCGAGTACCCCGTTCCGGAGACGGAGCGCGAAGGCCTCGCTGCGCAGATCTTCGGCTACGGCCACCAGATCCTCGGCCGCAAGCGCGACGACGCGACGGACGACGTGCTCTCGCTGCTGGCGACCATCTCCGACGACCAGGGCCCGCTGAACGACCTCGAGCTCGAGTCCTTCTTCATGCTGCTCACCGTGGCCGGCAGCGAGACGACCCGGAACGCGATCTCGAGCGGGCTACTGAAGCTCCTCGCCGAGCCGGAGCAGCTCCAGGCGCTGCGCGACGATCCCTCGCTGATGAAGGGCGCGACCGAAGAGATCATTCGCTGGTCCTCCCCGGTCGCCTACTTCAAGCGCATGGTCGCGCGGGACACGGAGATCGGAGGCATCGAGCTGAAGGAGGGCGAGCGCATCACCCTCTGGTACCCCTCGGCGAATCGCGACGAGCGGGTGATCGAGGATCCCTTCCGCTTCGACGTCCGCCGCAAGAAGAACGAGCACGTCGCCTTCGGCGGCGGCGGTCCCCATTTCTGCCTCGGGGCCCATCTCGCCCGCCGCGAGATCATGATCCTGTTCGAGGAGCTGCTCGCCCGCACCGCCGGGATCGAGCTCGTCGGCGACGCGACCTGGAGCGTGCTCGGCATCGGAAACCCGATCCTGCTCTCGCTCGGGAACCTGCCGGTCCGACTGAAGGCCGCCTGATCAGCCCGCGAGGCCAAGGAGCGCTTCGACGCCAGCGCGCCGATCCGGGCCTGGCACGCCCGGGTCGACGGCCTCGCGCCGGCCTGAACCCCGCCGCGCGCTCGCGACTCGGTGATGCTGCCCGCGGCCGTCTCGGGTTGTACCCTCGATCGTTCGTGAAGGCGGGCGGGCCGCCCGGGAGGAGCGCCGTGAGGGGAGTGCAGCGAAGCGGGCGGGCGACGGACGTCCGCATGCGGAGCGGATCCTTCGTCGCGGCGTTCGGATTGGCGCTGTCCGCGGCGCTCGCGACGCCGTCGGCGAAGGCCGTCGAGATCGACCCGGGCGGGCAGATCGCGACGATGCCCCCGATCTCCGATCACTGGGTCTTCGTGACGGATCGGCTCTTCCAGCACAGCTTCGTCTTCGACGGCGACTCGGGGGAGATGCTCGGCACGATTCCGAGCCCCGGTGCGATCACGCCGAAGCTGCCACTGATCTCGCGAACGCGCGGCGAGATCTACTCGGTCGACGTCGACTACTCCCGCGGCAATCGCGGCGAGCGCACCGACTACGCGACGGTCTACGACGCCCGGACCCTCGACGTCCAGACCGACATCCTGCTCCCGAATCCGGTGTCGTCGAGCAACACGAGCCTGAACCATGCGACGCTCCTCGACGGCGACCGCTTCCTCGCGGTCTTCAGCCAGTTCCCCGATACGGTCGCGATGATCCTCGACCTCGAGACGCGCACGGTCGTCGAGACCGCGCCGATCGCCGGATGTGCCGGCCTCTACGCCACCGGTCCGCGCAGTCTCGCCACGCTCTGCGGAGACGGGACCAGCGTTCACGTCACGCTGACCGAGGCCGGTCGCGTCGCGTCGATCGAGCGGAGTGCGGGCTTCTTCGACGTGATCGAAGATCCGGTCTCGATGGTCGGTGTACGCAGCGGCTCGACCTGGCTCTTCGTGAGCTTCCTCGGCGAGGTCCACGCGGTCGACTACGCGGAGGCCAGGCCGATCGCCCGCCCGGCCTGGTCACTCGTCTCGGCTTCGGAGCGGGAAGCCGGCTGGCGTCCGGGCGGCCTCCAGCCCCACACGCTGCACGTCGCTTCGAATCGACTCTTCGTGCTCATGCACGAGGGCGAAGCGGGCAGCCACAAGGACGCGAGCCCGGAGATCTGGGTGTACGACGCCGAGCGCCGTGAGCGGGTCGACCGTTTCGCGGTGCCGAACCTGGCCGTCGAGTTCCTCGGTCCGATGTTCGGCCTCGCCCCCGGGAGCCTCGGTTTCTCGATGCTCGGCTGGGTCGTACCGAACGAGGGCGCCCACTCCCTGGTCGTCAGCCAGGACGCGGCGCCGCTGCTCTTCACGCGCAGCGGCGACTTCGGCGTCGTCGGCGTGCTCGACGCCTCGACCGGCGAGCACGTCCGGACCCTCTCCGAAGCCGGGCTCTCGGGGCCGTCGCTCGGGGTGCCGTTGCCGTGATGCAATCCCTCGATCCGGTCTTTCCGCTGCTCGCGCGAGGCGTGCTCGTGCTGCTCTTCGTCGGCGCCGTGCGGCACAAGCTCGCCGACCCGCTGCGTTTCGAGGGAATCGTCGCGAACTACCGGCTCGCACCGGCGCGCGCCTCCGCCGTCCTCGCGCGCGGGCTCGTCGCGCTCGAGATCGCGCTCGTCGCGGGGCTCGTGGCGCCGTGGACGGCGCCCGCGGCCGCGATCGCCGCGGCGCTCGTGCTCTCGGCCTACGGCCTCGCGATCGGCGTGAATCTCGCCCGTGGTCGGGGCGAGATCGAATGTGGCTGCGGCGGGCCGGGGGAGCGACTGCGTCCGCGGCTCCTGCTCCGCAACGCGCTGCTCGTCGGCGTCTGTCTCTTCGCGGCGGCGCCGGCGGCGTCGCGCGCGCTCGGGGCGCTCGACCTCGTCACGGTCGCGGCGGGTCTCGGCGCGTTGGCGCTGCTCGGATCGGCCGGCGGGCGTCTCGCGGCGGTCGGCGGAACGTCGGCAGACGGGGAGACGGCATGACGCAGGCCCTCGTCGTCTCGGTCGTCGCGCTCTGGATCGTCGTGCTCGTGCTGGCGGGGATCGTGTTCGCGCTCGCGCGGCAGGTGGGGGTCCTCCACGAACGGATCGCGCCGGCCGGCGCGCTCGCGCTGTCCGACGGGCCGCGGGTCGGGGAGGCTGCCCCGGCCGTCGCGGCGGAGTCCCTGGACGGCACCCTCCAACGGATCGGCGAGCCCGACGCCGACGATCGGGCGCGCCTGCTGTTCTTCGTGTCGCCGCGATGTCCCGTCTGCAAGAGCCTGCTCCCGACCGTCCAGCGCGTCGCGCGCGAGAACGCGTCGAAGCTGGTGATCGCGAGCGACGGCGTCGACGAGGACCACGCCGGGCTCGCCCGCGAGTACGACCTCGCGCCTTCGGACTACTTCCTTTCCGCGGAGCTCTCGGTCCGGTACGGCATCGCGAAGCTGCCCTATGCCGTCCTGATGGACGGCGCGGGCATCGTCCGCGGCCAGGGCATCGTGAACACCCGCGAGCACGTCGAGAGCCTCTTCGAGGCCGAGCGGATGCGGGTCGGCTCGATCCAGGACTTTCTCTCCCAGGCTCCCGTCGAGCTGGAGATCCAGAGGAGCGACGCATGAGCGGATTCGACGAGGGCTTCGAGCGCCTGACCCGCGGCCTGGCGCGTAGGACGAGCCGGAGATCCCTGCTCTCGCGCTTCGGCGCGCTCCTGGTCGGCGCGGCGTCCGTCCCGCTCCTGCCGGTCGCGCGCGCTTCGGGCGAGACGCCGCCCGCGCCGTCCGACGCCCCACGCGTGCCCGCGCCGGTCGAGGACGTCCCGGGCGACGCCGGCGACCCGACGAAGTGCGAGTACTGGCGCCACTGTGCGATCGACGGGTTCCTCTGCGCCTGCTGCGGCGGGAGCGCGACCGCCTGCCCGCCGGGCACCGAGATGTCGCCGGTGACGTGGATCGGGACCTGCCAGAACCCGGCGGACGGCAAGGACTACGTGATCTCGTACAACGATTGCTGCGGCAAGGGGTTCTGTGGTCGCTGCGGCTGCAACCGCAACGAGGGCGATCGGCCGGAGTATCACTGGTATCGGAGCAACGACATCAACTGGTGTGCCGGAGCGAAGTCCCAGGCCTATCACTGCTCGGTCGCCCTGGTCGTGGGTCGAGCGACGGAAGCGCAGCCGGAGCAGTGAGGCGATGCGCGGGGAGACGCTCGGCCGCGTGCGCGACTTCGATCGCGCTCGGGGTCCTGCTCGCAGGGGGAGCGGTGCGAGCCGAGATCCCGGTCCGCGAAGCCTTCCAGCTCCACTGCTCGGGGTGCCACGGTTCCGATGGCCGCGGTCGCGCCGGCTTCGTGCCGGACCTGCGCGCGCTCGCCCCGCTCGTGGCGACGCAGGGCGGACGCGAATACCTGGTCCGGGTGCCGGGCGTCGCGCAGGCACCGGTCGGGAGCGCGTCGCTGGCCCGGCTCCTCAACTACGTGCTGGCGGAGCTGGCCGGCGTCGAGGAGTTCGAAGCGTTCCGCGCCGAGGAGGTCGAACGCCTGCGACGCGCGCCGCTCCTCGATCCGGTCGGTGCCCGTCCGATTCCGCGCCGACCCTAGGCGTCCGGCCGAAGCATCCCGGGGCCCAGGCGTTGGTCAGGAGTTGCCGGGGACGGGGCCCGCGTAGGCCGGCTCGGCGAGCGTGCGGATGAAGACGATCAGGCTGTTGATCTCGTCGTCCGAGAGGCTCGTGCCCCAGGGCGCCATCATCGAGGACTTGCCGACCGCGGCGCCGCCCTCGGCGATCACCTTGTAGATGTGGTCGTTCGAGAGCGCGTTCATGTAGACGCCGTCGGCGTGCTTGGCGGGGGTGGGCTGGAGGCCGGCGGACAGCGGGCCGTCGCCCTGGCCGCGGGCGCCGTGGCAGCCGGAGCAGTTGGCGGTGTAGACCGACTCCCCGGTCTCGAGGCTGATGCCCGCGACGAGCAGCTCTTCTTCTTCCGCCGCGTCGGCCGTTCCCGCGGAGAGCGCGAAGGCGTTCGGCGAGTTGGCGAGGTTCTCGTTCAGCCCGGAAAGGCGCTGGCCGATCCGCTCGAGCCGCTCCCGCTTCATGTCGGCGCGGACCTTCTCGCGGATCGCCCGGGTCTCTTCGGACTCGAAGCGCTCTTCGCCCCCGCCGCAGCCGACCAGCGGCAGCCGAAGGGCGGTCAACAGGGCGAAGACGACGGACGACGGAACGCGCG
>JBCCZJ010000268.1:0-7343 GCA_039187915.1 Myxococcota bacterium | reverse complement strand
TGGTCCAGGTCATCCTCAGTGAAGACGTGCATGCGCTCGGGGACGCCGGCGAGATCGTTTCGGTCAAGCCGGGCTACGCGCGCAACTATCTCATTCCGCAGGGCAAGGCGATGGTCGCCACCGCCGAGCGCGTGAACGAGGTCGAGCACCAGAAGCGGGTCATCAACGAGAAGCTCGCCAAGGAGCTCTCCGATCTGAACGCGGTCAAGGCGAAGCTGCACGGCATGAAGCTCGAAGCGGTCGCCCAGGCCGGCGAAGAGGGCAAGCTCTTCGGCTCGGTCACGGCGGCGAACCTCGCCGAGCTGATCGCCGAGCAGGGGCTCGAGATCGACAAGCGCAAGATCCAGCTCACCGAGCCGATCAAGTCGATCGGCGAGCACACGGTCAACGTCCGTCTGCGCAGCGACGTCATGGCCGACTTCAAGGTCACGGTCATCGCCGCCAGCGCTCCGCCGCCCTCGGCGGAGGTCGTCGACGAAGGCGCTTCCGGCAGCCTGGGCGCCGAGCCCGAGGCGCCGGCCGACGAATCCTCGGAGGCCTCGACCGCCGAGGACGGAGACGACGAGGCGACGCGCGAAGACTGATCGCTCTTCCTCGCGCTCCTCGGAAGCGCCGAACGATCGAACGCCCGTCCCGCGAGAGCGGGGCGGGCGTTTTCGTTCGTGCCTGCCGCGCGGGCCCCGCGAAACGTCGTTCGGCGCGCCGCGGACCGCGCTCGCCCGGCCCGGATTCCCCGCGTCGGACCGCTCCCGCCCCCTTGGGCGAATGGTATGATCGGGCTTCGCGCCGCCTCCCACGCCGCCCTTTGTCATCGCGTCGGAGCGACCGCGCTGGATCGGGTCGTGCCGCGCTCGGGCAGGCGACCCACGGAACGAGCAGGGGAGTTCCATTGGCCGCTTTCGGCGACGACGGCAATCGAGGCGATCGAGAGGGACGGGGCGGCTTTCGCGGCGGAGACGACCGTCGTGGCCGGGGCGACGGCGTCGGGATGGACGAGGTCGTCGGGCGCGTGCCGCCCCACGACATCGAGGCGGAGAAGGCCGTGCTGTCGGCGATCCTGCTCGACAACGACGCGATCCACGCGATCGTGACCGAGGTCGGCGAGGACGACTTCTATCACCCGTCCCACCAGATGCTCTACCGCTCGATGGCGCGACTGCGAGACGACAACGAGCCGGTCGACCTCACGACCCTCGCCGCCTATCTGAAGGGCGAATCGCTCCTCGACAGCGTCGGCGGCCCGGTCGCCCTGGCCGAGATCGCCGACTATGAAGCGACCCCGGCGAACATCGTCCACTACGCGAAGATCGTGCGCGAGTGCGCGATCAAGCGTCACCTCATCTCGACCGCCTCGGAAATCGTGGCCCTCGGCTACGAGCACGGGGAGCAGGCGAACGCGCTCCTCGACGAAGCGGAGAGCAAGATCTTCGCGCTCTCGAAGGAGAAGGCGAGCTCCAGCCTCTCGCCCATGTCCGTCGAGATGCACGACGCGGTCAATCACATCGACATGCTGATGAACCGCTCGGGGGAGCTGACCGGCCTCTCGACGGGCTACGAGAAGCTCGACGAGATGACGGGGGGCCTGCAGGGCGGGGATCTCTTCATCCTCGCGGCGCGGCCCTCCATGGGCAAGACGGCCTTCGCGCTCAACGTCGGTCGCAACATGGCGATCGACCACGGCAAGAAGGTCGCGATCTTCTCGCTGGAGATGACGACCCGTTCGCTCGTCATGCGCATGCTGTCCACCGACTCCCAGGTCGACTTCGGACTCTTCCGCAGCGGCCTGATCTCGACCGAGGCGCACTCGCGCCTGATGGCCGCGGCGGGGCGCCTCGCGGAGGCCGGGATCTGGATCGACGACACGGGCGCCGCGTCCGTGCTCGAGATGCGCGCGAAGTGTCGGCGGCTCCACTCGATGAGCGGCCTCGACTGCGTGATCGTCGACTACCTCCAGCTCGCGCGCGGCGACCGCAACGTCCAGAGCCGCGAGCAGGAGATCTCGGAGATCTCGCGCGGCCTGAAGGGGCTCGCGAAGGAGCTCGACCTGCCGGTGATCGCGCTCTCCCAGCTGAACCGCGGTCCCGAGACGCGCAAGGACGACAAGCGGCCGATGCTGGCCGACCTGCGAGAGTCCGGTGCGATCGAACAGGACGCGGACGTGATCGCCTTCATCTACCGGGACATCGTCTACAACAAGGAGACGGAGTTCGAGAACCTCGCCGAGCTGATCATCGCCAAGCAGCGCAACGGCCCGACCGGCACCGTGAAGCTCGAGTTCGAGGGTCGATTCGCGCAGTTCCGCGACTGGCCGCTCTCCGACAACCCCTACGAAGACGCCCCGGGCGGCGACTTCATGGGCGACGGTCCGCCGCCGCTCCCGGACGACGGCGGCTACGGCGGCCCGGACGTCTTCGGTGGCGGCGACGGCGGCTTCGGCCCGGATACGGATCCGGGCGGCTTCTAGATGCCGAGTCTGCGCAGACCCCGCGCGATCCGTCCGGGTGCGCGCATCGCCCTGGCCGCGCCGGCCGGGCCCGTCGATGCCGCCGCGCTCGAGAGCGGTCGCACGCGCCTCGAAGGCCTCGGCTTCGAAGTCGTCACCCGCGACGACGTGATCGAACGCGACGGCTACCTGGCCGGCACCGATGCGCGTCGCGCGGCCGAGCTGATGGAGTTCGTGAACGACCCGGGCGTCGATGCGATCGTCTGCGCGCGTGGTGGCTACGGCTGCCATCGGATCGTCGACCAGCTCGACGCCGGCGCCTTCCGCAAGGCCGCGAAACCGCTGGTCGGCTACAGCGACATCACGACGCTTCTCCTCTGGCAGAAAAAGAAGGCGGGGCTCCTCGGGATCCACGGGCCGATGTGCGAGAAGCCCGGGACCCTCGCCGGCGAGGCGGGCTCCGCGCTCGTCCGCGCGCTCCAGGGAACGGGACCGCTGCCGCGCTACGAGGGCAAGGCGGTCACGCAGGGCTGGGCCGAGGGGCGCCTCGTCGGGGGATCGCTCACGGTCTGCGTCGCGAGCCTGGGTACGCCCTGGGAGATCGACACGCGCGACGCGATCCTGATGCTCGAGGACGTGACCGAGCTGCCCTACCGCGTCGATCGCATGCTCCAGCAGCTCAAGGCGGCCGGGAAGCTCGACCGGGTCGTCGGCGTCGCGCTCGGCAGCTTCACGGATTGCGACGACGAGCGCGCGCCGGAGTGGACGGTCGAACGACTCTGCGACGAGGTCTTCGGTCCGCTCGGGGTGCCCGTCGTGGCGGGGCTGCCCTTCGGCCACGGGGCCGAGAACCGGCCGTGGCCCTTCGCCGGACGCGCTGCCCTCGACGGCGCCCGGGGCGAACTCGAGCTTCTGGAAGCGGCCGTCAGTTCGCGGTAGGGTCCGCCACAACCGGGGGGGTTGGCACGCATGAAGCGGAGTCTGATCGAGCGCAAGCTCGGTAAGGTCGAGACCGCACTCGACAAGGCGATCGAGAAGCAGGAGACCGCGGGGGCCGTCGTCCTCGCCCGCATGCCGCGGGAGGGCGAGGTCCTCGAGTACGCCTGGGTCCGCGGGCTCGCGGCGGCGCGGCCCGAGCGGTTGCCGATGCGTCGCGACACGATCTTCGATCTCGCTTCGCTCACGAAGCCGATCGCCACGACCTCGGCGATCATGATGCTCGTCGAAGAGGGCGGGATCGCGCTCGACGATCCGGTCGCGAAGGTGCTCCCGACCTTCGCCGAGCGCGGGAAGGAAGCGGTCACGATCCGCCACCTCCTGACCCACTCCGCGGGGCTGAAGCCCGTCCGCGAGTTCCACGAGCTGCTGATCCAGAAGGAGCGCAAGACCGGCGAGCGCCTGATCGGCACGCCGGAGGGCAAGGCCTGGATCGTCGATCGCGTGCTGCGCAGCGCGCCGGTCCACGAGCCCGGCGCCGCGGCGGTCTACGGCGACCTGAACTTCATCACGCTCTCGGCCCTGGTCGAGGAGGTCTCGAAGCAGCCCTTCGACGAGTTCTGCGAGTCGCGGATCTTCACGCGCCTCGGGCTCGTCGAGACGCGCTTCTTCCCGATCCCCGTCGACGGCTCCCAGGCCGCCCCCGACACGGTCCGGCGTCGCGTCGCCGCGACCGAGAACTGCGCCTGGCGCGAACGCATCGTCTGGGGCGAGGCCCATGATCCGAACTGCTCGGCGATGGGCGGCGTCGCGGGCCACGCGGGGCTCTTCTCGACCGCCGACGACGTCATGCGCTTCGGTCAGCTCTTCCTCGATGCCTATCACGGACGGAACGAGTCGCTGCCGCCGGACCGCGTGCGCGAATTCTGCGAGAAGCAGTTCCTGCCCGAGTCTTCGGACTGGGCGATCGGTTGGGATACGCCGACCCGGGGCGTCTCGACCTCGGGCGAGCTCTTCAGCGACAAGTCCGTCGGCCACACCGGCTTCACGGGCACGTCTCTCTGGATCGACCTCGAGCGCGAGCTGATCGTGGTGATGCTCACGAATCGGATCCATCAGGTCGTGAAGCGCAGCAAGTTCGCGCTCCGCCCGAAGGTCCACGACGCGATCGTCGACGCCTTCACGGCCTCGTGAGCGGCAAGCCGAGGAGCGTCGGATGAATCCTCCGGACGAAGCCGCCGGTCATCAGCGGCCCTTCGACGCCGACGCACTCCGACGTGTCCATTTCGTCGCGATCGGCGGAACGGGCATGGGCTCCCTCGCGGGCCTCGTGAAGGCGCGGGGGATCGAGGTCACGGGCTCGGACAAGAAGCTCTACCCGCCGATGTCCACGGCCCTCGCGAACTGGGGGATCACGCCGGAGGAAGGCTTCGATCCGGCCCATCTGGCCCCGGGCGAGAGCGGGCGCGCGCCGGACCTGGTCGTGATCGGCAACGCCGTCCGCGCGGACAACCCGGAGGCGGTCGCCGCGATCGAGTCCGGCGTGCCCTACCGCTCGTTCTCCGACGCGCTCTACGAGCTCGCGATCGCGCAGCGCCACTGCATCACCGTGAGCGGCACCCACGGCAAGACGACGACGACGAACCTCGCGGCCCATCTGCTGCTCGCGACCGGGCGCGAGCCGTCGCTGCTCGTCGGCGGCATCAGCCTCGACTTCGACGGCTCGTTCCGCGAGGGCGCGGGCGAGCACTTCGTCGTCGAGGGCGACGAGTACGACACGGCCTTCTTCGACAAGACGCCCAAGTTCCTCCACTACAAGCCGGACACGCTGATCCTCACGTCGGTCGAGTTCGATCACGCGGACATCTACCGCGACCTCGATCACGTGAAGGAGGCGTTCCGGGCGCTCGTCGCGAGCCTCTCGCCCGGGGCGACCCTCGTGGCGGCGCTCGCGCACGCCGGCGTGCGCGACGTCGTGTCGCAGGCGCCCTGCCGCGTCGTCGGCTACGGCGTGGAGCGGACGCGGGGCGAGGCCGTTCCCGACGGTGTCGTCTGGTGGGCCTCCGATCTCGCGCCGGCGGCCGAGGGGCTCCGCTTCACGCTGACCGATCGCGAGACCGATCAGCGCTTCGCGATCGAGAGTCCGCTCTTCGGTTCCCACAACGCCGAGAACGTGGCCGGGGTGTTCGCGGCGCTGGCGGGGCAGGGCGTACCGGTCGAGGCCCTGGCGGAGGCGCTGCGCGGGCACCGGGGCGTGAAACGCCGCCAGGAGATCCGCGGCCGCGCCGCGGGCGTGACGGTGATCGACGACTTCGCGCATCACCCGACCGCCGTGAAGGGCACGATCGAGGCGATCGCGCAGCGCCACGCCGGGAGCCGCGTGATCGCACTCCTCGAGCCCCGCACGAATACCAGTCGGCGAAAGCTCTTCCAGGACGACTACGTCGACGCGCTCCTCGCGGCCGACCGCGCGGCCATCGCCGAGGTCGGCGACGAGCCGATCTACAGCCTGACCGGCGAGGTCAGCGAGACGCTCTCCGCCGGCGCGGTCGCGGCGGAGCTCCGAGCGCGCGGCCGGGACGCCGCCGCCTTCGCCGAGATCGACGACATCGTCGAGTGGGTGGTCGCCGGCCGCGAGTCGGGCGACGTGGTGCTCGTGATGAGCAACGGCGCGTTCGGCGGGATCTGGGAGCGTCTGCTCGCGGCCCTCGAGCGGAGCGAAGCCACGTCCGCTTGATCGCGGCCGTTCGGGTCGAGGAGGCGCTCGCGACGGCTACGCGGCGTCGTTCGTCCAGAATGCCTCGACCGGCGCGGGGTCCATCGGCAAGCTCATGAGCCGCTGGATCCGGCGGTCTTCGATCGTCGCGACGATCAGGAAGCGCGCGTCGAGGTCGAGGTCTCCGCGCGTCGCCTGGGATCGGCAGACCACCGCGGCGCGGCGGTGGCTGATCAGGATGTCCTCGACTTCCGTCTCGAGGCCGATGCCGCCCAGCTCGCCGAGGTCGGCGAGGTATTCGAAGATCTCGTCTGCACCCTTGAGCTCGCCCTGGGTTTCGTCGGTCCCCATGACGTGCCAGACGATGTCATCGGCCCAGAGGGCGCGGAGGGTCTGTCGATCCCCGGCGCTGGCGGCCTGCAGACAGTGGTGAAGGAGGAGCGAGTTGGGGTGCTCGATCATCATCTCATCCTGGCTTCGACGACTTCGTGGAAACGACTCGGACCGACCTGGAACCCTTCCAGGTATTGCGACGATGGCTCGGGGGCGGCTTGTTCGGCAATCGGTCGGATGGAGGATGCGTCGCGGGTCTCTGAAGTCGTTCCTGACGGTTCGTCGAATGAAGGCGCGTTTTCACTATAACCGCGCGTTGGACAATTCGGGGAAGATTTTGCCTCGTTCGCATAAGATCCTGCCGTGTCCGAGTTAACACGACAGGGTGTCGGCCTCGATTGCGTTCTCGCCGAGCTTGCTAGGCGATACGACCACGACGCACTAGGTAGAATTGCCGGGTGCCGCGACGCATCCGAAGGGGGAACGCCCCGCTTCGTGTTGGGGCGTGCCCGGGAAGGCGTCGTCTGGCGCTTTCGTTCGGACCTCGACGAAAGCCTGGTCCTCGAAATCGCGCGGCTCGCGGCACGAGAGCAGGGTTTTCCCATCGACGGGAAAACGAAGCGTCCACCGGATCGGCTGGCCGCGATCGAGAAGAAGCTCATTTCCGGCGACGCCGTCGCGCCGTCCGAGGGCGGCGCCCCGCACCGCGAGACGGCCGCCGCTCCGTTGGGTCGGGATCTCGGCGCCGGACCGGTGCGACACACCTGGGTGTCGAGCCGGCAGGGCGTCGTGGGAGAGCTCTGGGCGATCGACTGAGCGCGCACGTCCGCGGCCTGCGAGGCGGGATCGCGGGCGTCGCCGGCCGCGTCGCGTCACCGATCCAGTCGGTCGGGACGCGGCGGCGCCGGGTCGCTG
>JBCCZJ010000267.1:0-7375 GCA_039187915.1 Myxococcota bacterium | reverse complement strand
TCCGCTTGTTGTGCGTGATGACGAGGAACTGGCTCTGCTGCGCCATCTCGACGATCAGCTGGTTGAAGCGGCCGACGTTCGCGTCGTCGAGAGCCGCATCGACCTCGTCGAGCAGGAAGAAGGGACTCGGCCGGACCTGGAAGACCGCCACCAGCAGCGCGAGCGCGGTCATCGTCTTCTCGCCGCCCGAGAGCAGGTTCACGTTCTGCAGCCGCTTGCCGGGCGGCTGCGCCATGATGTCGACGCCCGCCTCGAGGACGTCCTCGGTCTCCGTCAGCTCGAGACTCGCCTTGCCGCCACCGAAGAGCCTCGGGAAGTTCTCCGAGAAGTGCTTGCTCACGAGCTCGAAGGTCTCGCGGAAGCGTTTGCGACTCGTCCGATTGATCCGGTTGATGGCTTCGCGCAGGTTCTGGATCGTGCCCTCGAGATCTTCCTTCTGCTCGGAGAGGAAGCGGAAGCGCTCGGCCAGCTCCTCGTGCTCCTCGATCGCGCCCAGATTGACGTCACCGAGGGACTGGAGCGACTTGCGGACCTTCTCTGCTTCGCGCTTGCGCTCCGCGGTCGGGAGCATCGCCAGCTCGACGTTCCGCTTCGCCTCGCGGAGCGCCGCCGCCGGGCTCATGGCGGTATCCTCGTCGTCGTCTTCGACCGAGGTGCCCTCCTCGTTCCGCGGGGCGTCCGGACTCGTCGGCGCGGCCGCCGCCTCGCCCTCGGCGCCCGCGGCGCCTTCCTCGGCCGGCGCGGTCGCCTCGGTCTCCGCGTTCGGAGCCGTGTCGAGCTCCGCGCCGGCTTCGAGCTCCTCGATCGTCGGCAGCTTCCAGTGCTCGATCTCCACGCTCCAGCGCTCACGCACGCTCGACGCCTGGTGATCGAGTCGCATCCGCGCCTCCGACAGCTTGAGCTCGGCCTGGCTCGTCTTCTCCCGCGCAGCCCCGAGGTCACCGCGCATCTCCCGCGCGCTGTCGTCGATCTCGGCCACCTTCGCCTGGATCGCGTCGAAGCCTTCGCGGAGCGCATCGCTCTCGACCCGCGCCACCTCTTCGGCCTCGAGGCGCCCGGCGAGTTCGCCCTCCGCCTGCTCGATCTCCTCGCGCAGGGTCTCGCGACGCACGCGCGCGGTTTCGATCTCTTCGTTGCGACGCTCGATCCAGGTCCGCGTCTCGCGCTCGGCCTGCTCGGCCCGCGTCGCGGTCTCGCGCAGGCGCAGGCGCTGCTCGTCCCGCGCGCGATAGGCGACGCGGAGCTCGGCGACCCGGCTCTCTCGTCGCGAGAGTTCGCGGCCGGCGCTGCTGATCTGGAGCCCGATCGCGTCGACGGCGCGCTGGCTCGCTTCGCGTTCCTGGCGTCGGTCACCGAGCTGCTGGGTCAGACTGGCGAGCTCCTCGCCCACGGCCTCCTGCTCGGCGAGCAGGTCGGAGCGCTCCGCGGTCCGGGTCTGCTGGGCTTCCCCGATCCGCTTCACCTTCTCCGTCGACCGCTCGAGATCCTTCTCGTGGTTTGCGACCGCGAGCGCCGCCGTGTGGTGGCGGTTTCGAAGGTTCTCGAGCTCTTCGCTCGCCTTCGCGAGGTGCTCCTCGGCGTCGTTCTGCGCCGTCCGTTTCCTCTCGGCAGTCTGCTCGAGCCGGGCGACCTCGACCTCGAGCTCCCGGACCTCGCGCGCGCGGGTCAGCATGCCGCTCGCCGACGAGTCCCCGCCGCCCTGCACGACGCCGTCCGGGGTCGCGAGATCGCCGCGCGGCGTCACGAAGGTCGCGGGCAGACGCCCCGTCCCGAAATGATCGAAGGCCTGCTCCAGTCGCTCGACCAGGTAGACGTCCCCGAGCAGCGAGCGCGCCACGCTCTCGCTCCCCGCGCGCGGGCGAACGCGCTTCAGCAACGGGTCGCCGAGCGGCACGATGCCGGACGGGACCTCGGGCTGGGCACGCTGGACGACGAAGGCGCCACGACCGGCCTCGTCCCGGCGAAGCGCTTCCAGCGCCTGCAGCGCCCCCCGGCTCTCGTCGATCACGATCGCCTCGGCGCGCTCGGCCAGCACCGCCTCGACCGCGCGCTCCACCTCGGGGTCGGCCTCGAGCAGCTCCCGGACGAGTCCGCGCAGGCCGTAGCGCTCGGCCGCTTCCTGACCGCCCGACAGCAGGTGCCGGGCGCCGGCGCCGATGTCCTGGCGACCCTCGACGACTTCGCGCAGCGAGTCGTACCGCGCCTGGCTGGTCTGCGCGGCCTTCACGGCCTCCTGCGCCGCCTCGGTCGCGACGGTCAAGCCTTCCTTGGCCTCTTCGTGCGCACGCATCGCGTCGCGCAGCTGGTCCTGCAGGCGATCGCGGTCGGCGAGCAGATTGCGCAGTCCCTCCTCGAGGTTCGACTGCTCGCGACCGGCTTCGAGCGCCTGGGTCTGCTGAGCCTCGACGTCCGCGTCGACGCCGCGCATGCGCTGGTCGATCGAGTCGCGCCGATCGCCGAGGCCGGCGATCCGGTCCTCGATCCGCGCGACCGCCGTCAGCAGCTCGACGTGTGCGGTGTTCTTGGTGTCGCGCTCGGCTTCGCGCTCGCGCAGCGTTTCCTGCGCGCCCTGGACCTCGCGTTCGGCATCTTCGATGCCCGCCTGCTCGGTCGCCAGGCCGCGCTCGATCTGCTCGAGCTCTTCCTTGGCCGTGCGGGCTTCCTGCTCGGCGGTGGCCAGCTGCTCGCTCAGCGTCTCGAGCTCGCTCTTCCGGGAGGCGCTCGACTCCTCGAGGTTGTCCCGCTCGCGGCGTGCGAGTTCGATCCGGCCTTCGAGGTTCTTGATCTCGCTGCGCAGTCCGTAGAGCTTCTCGGCGCCCGCGCTGACGGCCTTCTCCGCTTCGGCGAGGGAGATGCGGTGCTCCTGCGCGGCGAGCTCGCGTTCCGCGAGGTTGGCCTCGAGCGCCGTCATCTGATCCTTGAGCGTGCCGAGGGAGCCGGACTCGCGCTCGACCTCCTCGAGCAGCGCCTTGCGTTCGTCGGCGGCCAGCGAGAGCTCCAGCACGCGCTGGGTTTCCTGCAGACGCTTGTAGCGAGCGGCCTTCTTCGCCTGCCGCTCGAGCGAGGAGATCTGGCGCTTGATCTCGCCGAGCACGTCGTTCACACGCGTGAGGTTCTGCTCGGTCGAGCGCATCTTGCTCTCGGCCTCTTTGCGCCGCGCTTTGTACTTGCCGATCCCCGCGGCCTCTTCGATCAGGCCGCGCCGGTCCTCGGGCTTGGCCGAGACGATCTCCGCGACCTTGCCCTGCTCGACGATCGTGTAGCCGCGCAGGCCGATGCCCGTATCGCGAAAGAAGTCGTGGACGTCCTTGAGGCGCGCCGGCGCCTTGTTCATCAGGTACTCGGACTCGCCCGAGCGGTAGAGGAGCCGCGAGACTTCGATCTCGCTGTAGGCGGCGTAAGCGGCGGGCGCCTGCCCCGCGCTGTTGTCGAAGGTCAGGCAGACCTCGGCCATGCCGATCGGCGGGCGGTTCTCGGAGCCCGCGAAGATCACGTCGTCCATGCCCTTGCCGCGAAGCTTCCGGGCGGACTGCTCGCCCATCACCCACTTGATGGCGTCGACGACGTTCGACTTGCCACAGCCGTTCGGTCCGACGACGCAGGTCATGCCGTCGTCGAAGCTGAAGACCGTGCGGTCGACGAACGACTTGAATCCGTGGAGCTGGAGACTCTTGATGCGCAAGCAACCCTCGATCGAATGGCTCTCTACTCACCGAGAGCGAGGATCAGGACGCACGCCGGGGGTGTTCCCCCCTTCTGTCCGCACCGTCGCCGATGCGCCGCGATCCCGATCCGCTCTCTCCGGAACGACGAGACCGACAGGCCCGCTCGTCGGTTCCGCGTGTAGAGAGTGGTTCTTCACCCCCGATTCTAGGCGTTTCCGCGTCGAACCGGTCTAGCCAGCCAGGCCAAGAGGTCGAACAACCGAAGTCGGATCAGGCAGTTGCCGCGTTCTTTCGCACGCGTCGACGGCGGGATCGGACAGGGTCGGTTTCGTCCTCGATCCGGGGATCTCCAGGGTCGGCGAGGGCTGACTCGCCGGCCCGAATCGTCTCTCAATGGGGGGTGCCGACTAGGTACCCCAATCCCGCGGCCCATGCCAAGCGGAAGAACGGAACATTTCCAGCGGGCTTCTGTCGAAGAACACCGTTTGGAAGTCGTGATTCCGCATCGCGGGACGCCCAGAACGGCCGGGCGAGGCCCGCAGCGAGCCCCGGCGAGCGGGAGCCGGGGCCGCAGGCTCGGATCGCTCTACGGACCCGCGCACGCCTGTGAAGCGATCCGCCCTGGGCGAGGGGCGATGACCGTCTCGAGGCCGGTTGGGCGACGGCCGATCAGCGCGCGCTGGCGGGCGGCGCCGGGTCGTCGACCTGGATCGAGAAGGTCTGCGCCGCGCCGCTGCCCCAGCGATCCAGGGCCTGCAGCTCGATGTCGAAGCGGCCGCGCTGGGCGCCGGTCGGGCGCCAGAGGACCATGCCCGTGCTCGCGTCGACGGTCATGCCGTCGGGCCCCTCGGCGAGCACGAAGCGGACGCCGGCTCCGGGGGCCGGATCGCCGACGCGGATCTGGTATCGGAAGACGCCGCCCGTGAGCTCGGTCGGCGGCTCACTCTCGATCCGCGGAGCGCCCGCGCCGGACAGCACGTAGGGCAACGAGCGGACCGGATCGGTGGTGCGGTCGTCGAACTCGAGGCGCGCGGAGAGCACGATCGGCACGCCCGGCGCGAGGTCCGACGTGTCGAGTTCGTCGTCGTCGCCCACGACCTCGCGGCCCACGCGCCACTCGTAGAGGATCTCGAAGGGCTGCGACTCGTCGGTCGTCTCGACCACGGCCTCGAGGAGCGCGCCCGGGAACGGCTCCTCCGGACCGTCGATCGCGACGAAATCGATCGCCGCCGACTGCTCGCCCAGCTCGATCTCGACCGAGAACGCCTCGCTCTCGTTCGCGCCGTCGCTGGCGATCGCGATCAGCTCGATCACGAAGCCTTCGTCGAGTCCCTTCGTGTCGAAGCGCGGGCCCTCGCCCAGCCGGCGTCCGTCGTCGGAGAGCCAGCGGAAGGTCACCTCCGTGCGGTCACCGTCGGGATCCGTCACGTCGGCCGTCGCCTCGATCACACGACCCGGCATCGGGTTCCGCGGACGCCAGCTGACGTCGTCGATCTCCGGCGGGCCGCCGCGCGCGCCCGAGGCTGCAGCGCCGGGCGCCTGCGCGAGCATGGAGGGTGCGCGATCGGCGCTGCCCTCCCCTTGTCCGCAGGCGACGAAGACGAAGGACGTCGCGGCGAGACCGGCGACGAAGCAGCGCGCCGCCGCGCGACGAAGGATCGACCCGTGCATCGTGTCCCCTCCCCGAGCCGACCGGCTAGTAGCCGACGGCCAGGAGTCGCGTGGCGACGACCTCGAGTCGCTTCTGGTCACCGGAGGGCGATTCTCCGACGACGTTCACCTGCCACATCGTGTGATTGTAAATGAGGCCGCCGAGAGTCATGTTGCAGCCCTCCGTGCAGGGCGCGCCCTCGCCGACGTACATGATCGGCGCCGCCGTCGGCGGGTTCGGGTCGGCGTAGTACACGGGCTGGTCCCCGACGAACTCGGAGGCCGCGGAGAGCGTCTCCGGATTCGCCGAGTTCGGGAAGTCACCCGGATAGTCCGGAACCTGCGAGCGTTCGCCCATGTTGCGCACGACGGCGCGCGCATCGGCGATCCCCGCCTCCGCCGCGTAGAAGGCGATCTGCTCCTGGTTCTGGAAGCCGGCGACGGTGCCGTCGCTCGCGGCGGTCTGCATCGTCGACAGCGCGAGCGTCGAGACCGCGATCAGGAGCAGGATCGACAGGACCAGCGCGATGCCGCTCTCGCGGCGGGGGTTCCCGCGGCGGCCGGTCGGTTCGGCGTGCGTTCGGATCTCGCTCATCAGATGCTCCCGTCGATCACGACGTTGCGGGGACGGACGGCGCCGAGCATCACGCGTCGGCGGAAGTTGTCGTTCCCGGCGACGGTCGCGCGATTCTCGAACTCCTGGAACTCGCCGTCGTCGAAGTTCGGATCCGTCGACTCGGCGCGCAGCACGATCGAGAAGCGAACCTCGGAGAGCGCCGAGTTGTCCTCGCCCTGCGCGGTGTAGGTCGTGCCGCCGACGCCGAGCTCCTCGCCACCGTCGATCACGCCGTCGTCGTCGTTGTCGAAGAAGTACGACACCTGGAAGTCGTCGACGTCCTTCACGAGCAGGTCGCCGTTGCGCTCCAGACGGCCCGTCGCCAGATCCGTGATCGAGTAGCGTGCCGCCGGCACGATCACGATCTCCTCCGGCGCGTCCGCGCTCGCGGAGTGGGCGTTCAGCTGGCCACCCAGCACGTTCAGCGTGATCAGGGTCGAGGTCGGGTCGTCTCCGACCGTGCCACACACCGCGCCGCGCGCGGGGTTCGCCGCGTCGGCCAGGATGAAGCCGCCGCCTTCGCGAAAATCCGCTTCGGCCGTTCCGTTCTCGTCGTTGTCGTAGAAGAAGGTTCCATCGCCGTCGAGATCCGTGGTGGACGAATCGAGCGCGAGGTCGTTGATGGTCGAGCCTGCGGAGGTCGACGCAGACCAGCTCGCGAGCGACGAGAGCCTCGCTCCGAGGGTGCCGGCGCGTTCATCGTCCGGCACGATCATCTCGGACTCGGAGAGATAGAGCTCGTCGGGGCCGGTCGTCGAATCGACGCCGCAGACGGCGGCCGCGGCCGGGACCATGAAGCCCGCCATGCGGATCTCGCGCTCGAGGAGCGAGGACACCGCGCGCACGTTGTTCTGCACCTCGACGATCTGTTCCGTCACGATCGAGGTCTTCTGCTGGGTCCGCACGCTGTCGAGGGTCAGGTACATCACGACGGAGAGCATCGTGACCACGAGCATGAGCTCGATGAGCGTGAAGCCGCCCCGGCGATTGCGTCGCGTCGCGTCGATCGCGCTCATTCGTCGACCTCCCTGAGTCGCGCGCTCGTGAGCAGGACCTGCCGGTTCTGCCGCTTCTCGTCGTTCCAGGTCACGCGGACCTCGATCGACTTGATCTGCACCTGGTTCGGGTCCGCGTTGTCCCAGTCGATCCGCTCGGCGACGGCATAGGCGACGTTGTCGAGTCCGTTGATCGTCGCGGGCGTTCCGAAGGCGCCGCCCGAGTCGTCGAGATCCGTATCGTCCCAGGCCAGGCGGCCGAGCTCTTCGACGCGGTTCCGCGCCATGGCGCTCGCCTCGGAGAGGTGGCGCCCACTCGATCCTTCGAGGATCGCCCGGGTCTGCAGGCCTGCGACGCCGAGAAGTCCGATCGAGAGCACGATCATCGCGATCATCATCTCGACCAGGGTCAGCCCGCGCTGATCGCGTCGGTTGCTCATGAGGTCCAT
>JBCCZJ010000266.1:0-7492 GCA_039187915.1 Myxococcota bacterium | reverse complement strand
GGTCGACGCGCTGATTCTGGGACGCGTCTGGCCGGCCACCGACGAGCGGCCCGCCCGACTCGTGGTGGTCGTCCGCTCCGGACACTCGGGCGCCGAGCGGGCCCGTCACGCGCTCGACCTGCCGGCACCCGCTCGCCGTCCCGAAGTGATCGAACGACTGGCCGCGAAGATCCTGACCGGGCTCGGCTACGAGATGCCTTCGGAAGCGCCGCCCGGCGCCGTGGCCGCCGCGGGTCCCGTGACCTCGGACTCGGCCGGGCCCGCCGAAGATCGCGGGCGGGGCCTCGACGCCGCCTTCGATCGGGAGGGCTTCGACGGCGACGCGCCAATCGAGATCAAGGCCGACGAGGCCGAGATCGTCAGCCGGGATCACGGGCGCGAGCTGCTCTTCCAACGCAACGTGCACGTCACCCAGGCGAACGTGACCCTGCGAAGCGAGCGCCTCGAGGCGACCTATCGACGCGGCGAGTCCGAGCCGGAGAAGCTCGTCGCCCACGGAGACGTGCTCGTCGATCAGGGCGGACGGCGCGCGCGTTGCGATCGCGCGATCTATCTCCGCAAGGACCAGCGCCTCACCTGCTCCGGACGCGCCGAGCTCGTCCAGGGCTGCGACGTCGTCCGCGGCGACTCGATCCAGTTCTGGCTCGCCGACGACCGGGCGCGGGTCCAGGGCGCGGCGTCGATCGTGATCCGGCCCGAAGGCGAGGCCGGCGCGGGCTGCAAGGAGATGGGGGGGCGGTCGTGAGCGAGGCCGTGCTCTCGGCGACCGGCCTGGTCAAGCGCTACGGCGAGAAGACCGCCGTCCGGGGGATCGACCTCGAAGTGCGCGGCGCCGAGGTCGTCGGGCTCCTCGGACCGAACGGCGCGGGCAAGACGACGACCTTCAACATGATGGCCGGCAGCGTCCGCCCGAGTGAAGGGCAGGTGTTCCTCGGCGAAGAGGACATCACCGAGCTGCCGATGTATCGCCGCGCCCGGATGGGGATCACCTATCTCCCCCAGGAGGCGTCGATTTTCCGCAAGCTGACGGTCGCCGACAACGTCGGGGCGATCCTCGAGACCGTCGAGCCGAACCGGGCGCGTCGCAAGGAGCGGCTGGCGGAGATGCTGGCCGACCTCGGGCTGACCGAGAAGGCGAGCCGCAAGGGCGCGGACCTCTCCGGCGGTGAGCGGCGGCGCGTGGAGATCACGAGAGCGCTCGTTCTCGATCCCCAGTTCATGATGCTCGACGAGCCCTTCGCGGGCGTCGACCCGATCGCGGTGATCGACATCCAGAAGATCATCGAGCAGCTGAAGGCGCGGGGGATCGGCGTGATCATCACCGATCACAACGTGCGCGAGACCCTGTCGATCTGCGATCGCGCCTACATCATCAAGGACGGCACGATCCTGCGCCTCGGCACGCCGGCCGAGATCGCCGAGGACCCCGAGGTCCGCGAGGTCTACCTGGGCAAGAATTTCAGCCTGAACTGACGCGGATGCCGGCGAGGGGCCGGCGGATGAGGGTGGGGCGCTTGCCCCGCGGGAGATTCGCCGGCAATCGACCGGTGAATCGGCCCGAGGCCGAATCTGGGGGATTCTTGGCCTCAAGAAGTCGCGCCAAGAGGACGCGAAGTACAATTGGAACGAAGCGTGCATGGCGGCCGCCGCCACACGCGCCGAAGCGAGAGGGAAACGCGCGCCGGTCATGGCCATCGAACTGAAGCAGCAACTGAAGATCTCGCAGCAGCTGGTGATGACGCCCCAGCTGCAGCAGGCGATCAAGCTGCTTCAGCTCAACCAGCTCGAGCTCGTGAACCTCGTCCAGCAGGAGCTGCAGGAGAACCCGGTCCTCGAGGAGTCCGACGGCGAGGAAGAGACCCAGGCCGAGCGGGACGACGCCACCCCCGACGAGTTCGGCGAGAACGTGGACGCCGCGGAGGCGGGCGACACCGGCGAGGCGTCGCCGGAGCTCGAGATCGCCGCCGACCTGGCCGCCGGCGACGGTCCGGAGAGCGCGGACGGAACCGCCGGCGAGACGCCGAGCGAGGCGGCCGCCGAGGAGCCCGGGCCGACGGACGCGGAGAAGATCGCGGACATCGAGTGGGAGCAGTACCTCGAGAGCCATCCCATGACGGGGCTCGACCACGGCGGTGTCGCCGGGGAAGACGATCGGCCTTCGCTCGAGGCGACCTACACGCGGCGCCCGAGTCTGGCCGAGCATCTCGAGTGGCAGCTTCAGGTCACGGACCTGAACGAGGCCGAGCTCGAGATCGCGAGCTGGATCATCGGCAACATCGACGAGCGCGGCTTCCTCTGCTCCTCGGTCGAAGAGATCGCGCGCCAGTCCGGCGCGGCCGAGCCCGACGTCGAACGCGTCCTGACCGCGATCCAGTCCCTCGACCCGACGGGCGTCGCGGCGCGCGACCTGCGCGAGTGCCTCCTGATCCAGATCGACACGCTGAAGATCGAGGATGCGCTGGCGCGCCGGCTCGTCGACGAACACATCGACCTGCTCCAGAAGCGCGACTTCCGCGGCCTGTCTCGCATGACCGGGGCGACGCTCCAGGAGGTGGCGGATGCCGCGCGCGTGATCGGCGGGCTCGAGCCGCGCCCCGGTCGCGGCTTCGGGGGCGAAGAGCCGGTCTACATCACCCCGGACATCTACGTCTACAAGATCGGTGACGACTTCCACGTCCTGCTGAACGAAGACGGGCTGCCCAAGCTGAAGATCAACTCGATGTACCGCGAGGTCATGTCGAGCGGCGGCGCGAAGGCGGGCGGCAACGCCGCCCCGTCGAAGGAGCTCGCCGAGCGCGACACGAAGAACTACGTGACGGACAAGGTCCGCTCGGCGATGTGGCTGATCAAGTCGATCCATCAGCGGCAGCGGACGATCTACAAGGTGATGCAGAGCATCATCCACTTCCAACGCGACTTCTTCGAGCACGGTGTCGCCTATCTCAAGCCGCTCAACCTGCGCGACGTCGCCGAAGACATCGAGATGCACGAGTCGACGGTCAGCCGCGTGACGACGAACAAATACGTCCACACGCCCCAGGGCATCTTCGAGCTCAAATACTTCTTCAACTCGAGCATCGGGCGCTCGGACGGAGGCGAGGCCGTCGCCAGCGAGAGCGTGAAGGAGAAGATCCGGAAGATCATCGAGGCCGAGGATCCTGCACGCCCGCTCTCGGACCAGCGGATCGCCGAGATGCTCAAGGCCGGGAACATCGACATCGCCCGCCGGACGGTCACCAAATACCGGGAGGCGATGAACATCCTGTCTTCGACGAAGCGAAGGCAGGTGGTTTGATCGGGCGCCCGTTCGTCGAGGACGGGATCCACGGCGCTCTGCGCGCCAGGCGGTGACGATCTATCTCGCCGCGCGCGACGGGCGAGTCGGCAGGGCAGGGGCGCTTTCGGCCGCCACGCACGGGCGTCGCACGCGAGGCGCAGCCCACCCCGACGCGACGGGTGTGGCTTCGCCGCGATTCCTCGGACGGGGGATAGCGAGAGGCCTCGGGGCTGGGATAGAGTGCGGCCGCACTGCGGAGCGGGCATGAAGATCACCGACATTCTCGTGCGCGAGGGCTCGATCCTCGACCTGGTCGCGACCGGGAAGGACGATCTGCTCGCAGAGCTGGCCGGCGCCCTCGCGGCGGCAGAGCCCGCGCTCGATCGCGATGCACTCCTGACCGTGCTGCGCGAGCGCGAGGCGCTCCAGAGCACGGGAATCGGGGAGGGGGTCGCCATCCCCCATGGGAAGATGGGGGGGCTCGACCGGCTGGTCGCGACCTTCGCGCGCAGTACGGCGGGGGTCGACTTCGAATCGATCGACGGCCAGCCGACGCAGCTCTTCTTCCTGCTCGTCGTTCCGGAGCAGTCGGGCGGACAGCACCTGAAGGCGCTGGCCCGGATCTCGCGCTTCTTCCGTGACGCCAGCTTCCGCGAAAAGCTGCTCGAAGCCGGCAACCTCGACGAGATCTTCCGCGCGATCGAAGAGGAAGACGCGAAGTTCTGAGGCGCGGCGGCGTCGTTCGCCGCCGTGGGGGGGAGCGCCGTTGGCGGACCGGGACTCGGGGGCGCATCCGCCCGACGAGGGCGCGGACGAGGCCTTCGAGGCCCAGATCCACGGGTCGCTCGTCGAGGTCGCCGGCGTCGGCGTCCTGATCCTCGGCCCCTCCGGCATCGGCAAGAGCGAGTGCGTGATCGAGCTCGTCCGCCGCGGTCAGCGCCTCGTGGCGGACGACGTGGTGCGTCTCTCGCGGGACGAGGCGGGTCAGCCGCTCGGCTGGTCGCCGCCGCACATCCGTCATTTCATCGAGGTGCGCGGCCTCGGTCTCATGAGCGTGGCCGATCTCTTCGGTGCGGAGGCGACGCTCGACGCGTGCCGCGTCGGGTTCGTGGTCCGGCTCGAAGCGCTCGGTCGCGGCAACCAGTTCGAGCGGATCGGACTCGAGCGCGACCGCGAGCGGGTGCTCGACAGCGAGATTCCGATGGTCCGGCTGCCGGTGCACGCGGCGAGCAACCTGGCGACGTTGGTCGAGCTCGCGATCCGCGATTGGCAGCTCCGGCTCGAGGGCGTGAACGCCGCCGAGCGTCTGAATGAGCGCCTGCGCGCGACCAGTGGCATGCTCGGGCGAGCCGGGGACGGCGGGGGGGACGAAGATTGAGCGGGCGGGGCGATCAGCGCATCGTATTCGTGAGCGGCCTGTCGGGGTCCGGAAAGACCACCGCGATGGCCGCGCTCGAGGATCTCTCGTTCTACTGCGTGGACAATCTGCCGGTCCAGCTGGTCCCGCAGTTCCTCCAGCTCTGCACGACCGCTTCGACGGGCATCGACCGCATCGCCCTGGCGCTCGATGCGCGCGAGCAGCGCTTCCTCGAGCGTTTTCCCGAGCTCGTCGCCGAGCTCCGGGAGGGCGGGGCGAGCGTCGAGGTGCTCTTTCTCGACTGCTCGAACGACGTCCTCGAGCGGCGCTACCGCGAGACGCGGCGCGTCCACCCCCTGGCGCCGTCCGGGTCGGTGCTCGAAGGCATCGAGCGGGAGCGGACGCTGCTCGATCAGGTCGTGAGCCTCGCCGATCTGAAGGTCGATACCAGCCTGCTCAACGTGCACCAGCTGAAGGACACGGTCGTGCGGCACGTGTCGGGCGATGCGCCGAAGCAGACCGTCGTGAACGTCGTGTCCTTCGGGTACCGCCACGGCACGCCGGCCGCCGTCGAGTTGCTCTTCGACGTGCGTTTCCTGCCGAACCCGTATTTCGAATCCGGGCTCCGGCAGGGCACCGGCCTCGAGGCGCCCGTCGCAGAGTACGTGCTCACGAGTGACCGCGGCCGCGAGTTCTTTCAGCGCCTCGAGCACTTCGTCGACTACCTGCTGCCCTTCTACGACGAGGAGGGGAAGGCGTATCTGACGATCGGCGTCGGCTGCACGGGCGGCCGCCACCGCTCGGTCGCGGTCGCCGAGGCGATCGGCGCCCGGTTGCGCGAATCCGGGCGCGAGGTCAACGTGTCCCACCGAGACGTGGAGAGGCCGCTCTGAGATGACTGCAGCAAACGCGAACGAATCCGTCGGCGTCCTGATCGTGACCCACTACCGCCTGGGCGAGGAGTTCCTGCAGGCCCTCCGCCTGATCCTGCCCGAGGCGCCTGAGTGGCGCGCGGTTTCGGTCGATCCCTCGATGGCGGTCGAGGAGGTGCGCGGCAAGATCGCGGATGGACTCAAGACGGCGGACGCCGGGGCGGGCGTGCTGATCCTGACGGACATGTTCGGCGGCACGCCGTCCAACATGAGCCTGTCGTTCCACGACGAGCACCAGGTCGAGGTCGTCACGGGGATGAACCTCCCGATGCTGATCAAGCTGGCGACGCTGCGGGAGGAGAAGCCGCTCGACGAGCTCGCCGCCTTCATCAAAGCCTACGGCCAGCGCAACATCTCCGTCGCCAGCGAGCTCGTGCCCGAGGCCGAGGGATGAGCGCGTCGACAGTCGAGAAGGAGTTCACCGTCCGCTCGGAGCTCGGCCTCCACGCGCGGCCGGCGGGCAAGCTCGCGTCGGTCGCGGGGCGGTTCGAGGCGGAGGTGAGCCTCGGGCGGGGCGACGAGTGGGTCAGCGGCTCGAGCGTGCTCTCGATCCTGTGTCTGGCTGCGACCCAGGGGACCACCCTGCGCGTCCGCGCCGTCGGCGCCGACGCGGAGCAGGCGGTGATGGAGATCGGCGCGCTGATCGAGGCGCCTGACTGAATCCCTTCCGGTCGGCGCTGCGCGCCGCTCGACGGGCCCGGGGTGGGCCCGTCTGGCGCTGAGGGCTCCGGGGCGCGCGGACGGCTTCCGGGTGTGCGGGGCGTGCGGAGGTTGGGCGCAACCCCGCGATTTGCGGTGATTTTCGTTTGATCCGGGGGGGCTTTCCGCCTACCCTGCCGCCCTCAAACAGGGGGACGCCGCGATGGCTTCGCGCTTGATGTTCACTTCCGAGTCCGTGTCCATGGGACACCCGGACAAGATGTGCGACCAGATTTCCGACTCGATCCTCGACGCCATGCTGGCGCAGGACCCGAGGTCCCGCGTCGCCTGCGAGACGGCGACCACGACCGGCCTCGTGCTCGTGTGTGGCGAGGTCACCACCTCGGCACAGGTCGACATCCCGACGATCGTCCGCAACGTCGTCCACGACATCGGGTACACCAGCTCCGAGATGGGCTTCGACGCGTCGACCTGCGCCGTGCAGGTCGCGCTGGGCAAGCAGAGCCCGGACATCTCGCAGGGCGTGTCCGAAGGCGAAGGCCTCCACAAGGAGCAGGGTGCCGGCGATCAGGGCATGATGTTCGGCTACGCGTGCGACGAGACGCCCGAGCTGATGCCCGCACCGATCCGCTTCTCCCACCGCTTGATCGAGCGCCACCGTGAGCTGCTCGAGAGCGGCGAGCTCGACTACCTCCGACCCGACGCGAAGAGCCAGGTCACGATCGAGTACGACGAGGACGACCGTCCCAAGCGGATCGACACGATCGTGCTCTCGACGCAGCACTCGCCGGACGTCTCCCACGACCAGATCCGCAAGGACATCATCGAGAAGTGCATCCGGACCGTGCTGCCCGGCGAGCTGATCGACGACGATACGACCTTCCACGTGAACCCGACCGGGCGCTTCGTCGTCGGCGGGCCGATGGGCGACGCCGGCCTCACCGGCCGCAAGATCATCGTCGACACCTACGGCGGCATGGGCCGTCACGGCGGGGGCGCCTTCTCCGGCAAGGACCCCTCCAAGGTCGACCGGAGCGCGGCCTACGCCGCCCGCTACGTCGCGAAGAACCTCGTCGCCGCCGGCGCTGCGCGCCGCGCCGAAGTCCAGCTGGCCTACGCCATCGGGGTCGCCGAGCCGGTCTCGATCCGCGTGGACACCTTCGGCACCCGCGACCTCGACCGCAGCCGCCTCGAGCAGATCGTGCGCAAGCATTTCGATCTCACGCCGCGCGGCATCGACGAGGCCCTGGATCTGCGGCGCCCGAT
>JBCCZJ010000265.1:0-7493 GCA_039187915.1 Myxococcota bacterium | reverse complement strand
GGCCGCGGCGCGCGTGCCGGAGTCCCCGCGTCCGTCGATGCCGACCCCTGGCCGGACCGAGCGCACCGCGCCCAAGGCCACGTCCCCGCGCCGCGCTCCGCGCCCGACCGCCGCGCCCGCTCGCGCGCCCCGCATGCCCGTCGCCCCGCCGCCGCAGCTCGCGGCGCGTCAGGGGCGTTCTGCGCCGACCCAGGCACCGTCCTCCGGTGATCGCCCGGGTGTGGCCGGAGTCCCCCTCGGCTCGCTCGCCGCCTGCGTCAGCGACCGCGAAGAGGATCGCCTCAAGCAGGCGGTCGTCGCGGCCGTAAAGACGCAGGAGGAGTGTGTAAGTCGCAAGGGCACCTATCGATTCGTCGAGACCAAGAACCTGAACGCGTTCTTGATGTGGATCGATCGGGGGCCCGGGGGCGCAGCGGGCGATCGCTGCGATGAGCTTCGCAACGCACTCGAGTGTCTCGAGAGCGCCGGCCTGCGTGCGGCGCGTTAGAGGGAAAACGCGATGATTTCCAACCCGACCCGTCTCTTCGGCCTCGCCGTCGCCGCGATGACTGCGCTCTTGGTCGCCGCCGGTACGGCCGCGGCCAACGCCGGCCAGCCGACCTGGGACGACTACCTCGACTTCGCCTACGTCTTCAGCTCGTCCGACGCGGAGCAGCTGACGGATCGACTCGACGGCTACGCCGCCGAGATCGGGCTGCCCCTCGACGCGTACGTGAAGCGCACGATCGAGGACCGCGAGGCCAAGGGCGGCGAGGATTCGTCGGTCACGCGCCGTCGCGCGATTGCCCAGCTCCTCCAGTACCTCTCGTCCCGCGAGCCGGGCCACCTCGACAAGAGCGTCGACACGATCGAGGTCTTCGCCGACGAGAACAGCCGGCACGAAGACCGCTACTGGTACCACTACATCCACGCCCACCGCGCCCTCGAGCGGGGCAGCGACACCGATTTCGTTCGCCATGTCCTCGCGCTCTGGATGGATGTCGTCGTGCCCCTCGAGTCGCCCTTCGAGACGCTGCAGGCGCTCTCGCTCTCGCAGTCCGCGAACTCCGGCTTCGTCTCCGCGCTGCCCTACGTCTTCGAGAACGTGGCTCGATTGAGCCTGCTCCGCAGCCAGGAGATGGGCATGGGCTTCGGCCTCGACCCGCTCGCTTCGATCGTGCGGCTCCTCGCCGATCAGCGCGTCGGCGCGCATCCCGACGTGATCCCGGTCGAGGCGTCGGTTCGCGACTATCTCGAACGCATCATCCACCGCCTCGAGGGCCCCGAGTCCGACGGCGGCAGCCTCACCTTCACGCTCGTCCTCTTCGAGGCGACGAAGGCCCACGACGCGAGCCGTGGCCTGCTCGCGAGCGAGGGACTCTCGGACAAGACGATCGCCTCGATCCGCGCAGCGTCGTCCGCCTACGGTCGGGCGATCGATCTCGCGGAGACGCCCTCCGGTCAGGCCGCGGTCTACACGCGCGTGCTGCGCCAGATGGGCGAGGTCTTCGCCGCGAAGCAGCGTCTCGGCGTCGATCCCGACGTCGAGGTCCCCTTCACGATCGAGGGCGCGCTCCAGGTCTACGGCATGCTTCACGAAGCGCGCGACGGCGGCTGGGCGAAGC
Organism: Myxococcota bacterium; assembly: GCA_039187915.1. Taxonomy (GTDB): domain Bacteria; phylum Myxococcota_A; class UBA9160; order UBA9160; family UBA4427; genus UBA4427. The sequence goes on along the minus strand of JBCCZJ010000265.1, from coordinate 5,889 downwards.
TCGGTTTCCGGACCAGCGGCTACGAGAGCTACCTCGAGTCGATGCGCGGTCTCTGGGAGGAGATCCAGGAGGCGACGCTCAACAGCGCCGACTACTACCTCTCTCGCGCCCTCGAGGATCCGGCCCGGAGCTCTGACCTGACGCGGAACGCGGCGCGCCTCTACGCCCGGTACCTCGCGCACTTCGAGCGCTATGCCACGGCGGACGCGACGGACTACGTCCCCGACTCCGCCTACTTCGCGGCCTACGAGGCGGCTCGTGGCTACGGCGACGCCTTCGTGGCCTACGGCTTCGCGAATCCGGGCCCCGCGGAGATCCAGCTCGCGGTCGAGCGCTACCAGCTCGCTCTGCGCGCCTTCCCCTTCGACCGCACGCTCTGGCCTTCGCTCACGACGGCGCTCGAGCGCCGCGGTCGCGCCAACGACTTCCTGGCGCTCGCGCGCCCGATCGCCGAGACGGTCGCCGGATCCCGTCACGCGGCCTCCTGGATCGCCCAGGACGGCGCGGGATCGCGGACGGTCGCGACCTTCCGCAAAGGCCTCGGGGACGAGCTCGTGCTCATGTACATGGGCTTCGCGGATGCGTCCGGCCTGACGGAACTCGAGTCGAGCCTGACCGATCTGAAGCAGCGCCGCGGTAAGCTGCGCGCCAAGCTCGACCAGCTCGCCTCCCGGCGTGACGCGAACAAGCGCGGCAACGCCGGTCCGGCTGCGATGGGCGCCGGCGGCGAGGGCGATGCCGTTCGCTTCGGGACGGCGGAATCCCGGCGGATCGCCCGCGAGCTCGAAGACGGCGGTCGCCAGCTGTCGAAGCTCGAGAAGCAGATCGCGGCGCGCGCCCGCGCGCTTCCGCTCTTCCGGGCGGTCGTCGAGAGCAAGGAGCTCGCGCCCGAGCTGCGCAGCCAGCGACAGCATCCCGTCCACACCCTCCTGCGTCGCCTCTACCACGAAGGCTAGGAAGCGAGGAACCCGAGATGACTCGAATTCGAACGAATGGACTTCGCGCGCTCGCCTTCGCGGCGGTCGCGCCCTTCCTCGCCTGCGCCGGCAACAGCGAGCCCGACTTCGCCGCGATGGACGTGCAGAACGCCGTCGAAGAGGCGCCGCTCGGCGGAGAGGCCCTGGCCCAGCGTCGCATGGATCTCGACCGCGCCTGGCGCGACTTGCTCCACTTCGAAGCGACGATGGAGAGCATGGTCGATCGCCGGGACAGCCGGTCCGTCGCGCTTCTCGACGGCTTCCTCGATGAGTACATGGGCACGCATCTCGCGGCGCTGCTCGCGCCCCAGTGGCAGAGCAGTCATCCCGAAGTGATGGCCCTCGACGCGAACCTGCGATTCCTGCAGGCCGAGCTCTTTGCCCAGATGCGTTACACGCGCCGGGTGCAGGAGTCGATCGAGGACATCGAGAACCGCTTCCTGGGCCGCGAAGGCATGCTCGTCGAGTATCCGCGCGGTGAGCAGCGACCGCTCGGCGAGGCACTCCAGATGCTCCGCGACCGCAAGTGGACGAGCTGATCGCGCTCGCCCCGCAACGAATCCTGACGACCCGCGACATCCGCAAGGGGAACCCGAATGCTCGGTGACGAAACGATGACCTTCCTGGTGACGGGCGTAGCGCTCGCCGCCGTCTGCGTGCCCTTCTTCCAGGGCATTCGCATCTCTCTCGCCGGTTGGGCCGCGACGCGTCGGGTGCCCTCCGAGGAGCTCCGCCAGACCCGTCCGGTCGACGACGGCAAGACCGAGCCGCTCGCGTGCCTGATGCTCCGCGTGCTCCAGAAGTCGCTCCGCGACGGCGAACGCGAGGGGCAGCCCGCGGACTTCGTCTTCGACGCCACCCGCCAGTACGTCGTGAACGAGTATGAGCACAACTACGCGCGGCTCATCACGATGTACGCGAGTCTGCTCCCGCCGATCGGCTTCATCGGGACGACGGGCGGCATGTTGATCCTCTTCCTGTCGATGCACCTCGCCGACGACTCGCTCGAGCTCGGCGCGCTCGCCATCGCGCTCACGTCGAGCGTCTTCGCCCTCGTCGCCTACGCCGCGCTCGAAGGGCTCAAGATCCGGATCTACGCGCGCCTCCTCGAGTCGCTCCGCGACGTGGAAGTGCTCTATCAGAAGGCCGACGCGCGCCGTGAGCAGGCTTCGGCCGACCGCTCAGCGAAGCCGTTGGGTGCGCCCGCTTCCGCCTGAACGAAGCGCGCCGCCGAGAGGCGGTGCTTCGAGGAGGGTGTGACGCGAAGGTGCCGACGTCCGCGAGCGGACGGCGCGCTCGGCCTGCCAGACCCGTTCGATGATTCGACCACGACGCGCGGCGTCGGGCGTAGGCCCGGCGCCGCGCGTTCGTTCCGGCCGGACGTCCGCGCGTTCCCGCGGGCGGAGCGTCTTATTCGATCGTAAGAGGTCGGCGGTGCTCGACGCTTCGGTCGAATCGAAGCGGCTTGACCTCGTCGGTCGAGCCTGGCCTAATGCCTCCCGGGAAGCGGTTCGGCGCGGGCGGAGAGCGAAGGGCGTTCTCATCCTCGGGAAACCGTCGTTCCCGAGGAGACCCGACATGACTCGCTCGATTGCCTTCGGATTCGTCACGCTCTTCGCTTCGTTCCTCTTCGCCAGCGCCGCGTCGGCCGTGCTGGTCATCTCGAGCCCGCAGGACACGCCCGCGCCCGTCGACATTCTCGCGGCGCCCGGCGAAGTCGTGACGATCGACTTCACGCTGTCCACGACCGGCCCCGAAGCCCTCGCCCTCGGTCTGCGCGCCGCCAACTACGATCCCACGATCCTGACCAACGGGACCGCCACGATCGTTCCGGACGCCATCTTCGGGACTCCGTTCAATGGCCAGATCATCGGAGGCCTGACGAATTCGGCGTCCGGCCAGGAGGAGGCGCCCGGCGGAGTGCGGCCGGGTTGGTCGATCAATCTCTTCCAGGGCATCAGCATCACGCCCTCGGTGACCTCCGGTCCCGAGGCCTTCCAGATCCAGTTCGTGATGGGCGCGCCCGGGATCACGACGGTCGACATCGGCGCGCTCCTCTCCTACGCCGACATCTACGTCGGCGACACCTCCGCGCACCCCATGATTTCCATCGTGATCGCCACCCCGGAGCCGGGGACGGCCGTTCTGCTCGGGCTCGGGCTCATCGGCCTTGGCGCGAACCGACGGCGCGAGGAGGGGTAGCGCCGCAGGTCGTTCGTCTCGTCGCGGATCAGGCATGGCCCCCTGGTCCCGCGCCGCATCTCGTTCGACTTCGCATCGGAAACACCGAGGGCAGGTCCCGTGCGCTCCTCGTCCGGCTCGTCGAGTCGTTGAGGAAGTCGCGCCGAACGCGTGAAAGATTTTTCCTTGACGCTCGTCGGGCCATCGTGCCTAATTGCTCCGGAGCGTTCCATTCCGATCCTCTTCGGGGCTTCCGAGAAACGATCCGTCGGCGGAAGCCGGCACCGTGAAGTCGAGGTGGACTCCGGCCGGTCTGGAGAGGAACCGCTTTCTTCCCCGTCTGACCCTCAGGAGTTCGAACATGCGAAGCACGCTGCAACCGCTCTTCCTCGCCCTCGTTTTCGTGCTGGCTTCTCATGCGGCGCAAGCTGCGCTGAACGTTTCCGTCTCGTCGCCCCAGCTCGGCTACTTTCCCGGCGATCTGGTGACGATCGACATCTACATCGAGACCACCGGACCCGAGGCGCAAGCGCTCGGACTCCGCGCTGCAGACTACGATCCGAGCATCCTCACGAGCGGGACCGCGACGATCGTGCCGAGCTCGATCTTCGACTTCTCCCCCTCGATTCCGTTCGGGGGTCTCAATAACAGCGCTTCGGGTGTGGAGGAAGCTCCTGGCGGCCCGCGCCCCGGTTGGTCGATCAACCTCTTCCAGGGCGTATCGGGCACACCCGCGGCGGGCTCGGGTCCCGAACACTTCCAGATCACGTTCATCATGGGCGGGGTCGGGGTCACGACGATCAACGTCGGCGCGCTCTCCGCCTACGCTGACGCCTACGGCGGCGGCGACAATGTCGTGAACAACACCTCGATCACGATCTTCACCGCGCCGGGAATTCCGGAGCCCGGGACGGCGCTCCTTCTCGGTCTCGGGCTGATGGGGCTGGGCGCGACGTCGCCGCGGCGCCGCCATCAAGGGGAGGACGCGCCATGTCTCGACTGATCCGATCGACCTTGCTCGCCTGTCTTGCGATGTTCGCCTTTGCGCAGGCCGCCTCGGCCACGCTCATCGTGAATGCCTCCGCACCCGGTGGCGAGGTCTACGGATTCAACGAGACCGTCACGATCGACATCTACATCAGCACGTCGGGACCGGAAGCCTTCGCCCTCGGGCTCCGCGCGGCGAACTACGACCCGAACATGATCGCGAACGCGCGCGTCACGATCGCGCCCGACAGCATCTTCGACTTCTCGCCGACCGTCCCCTTCGGCGGGATCGCGAACGTGGCCTGCCTCTGCGAGCAGCCGCCCGTTCCGGGGCTGCGTCCGGGCTGGAGCCTGAACCTCTTCCAGGGCGTCTCCTTGAACCCTGCGCCGGGCTCCGGTCCCGAACACTTCCAGATCCAGTTCGAGATCGTGGCGGAGGGAATCACGCAGTTCGACATCGGCGCGTTCGCCGAGTACGGCGACGTCTATGGCGGCGGCGACGACCAGATGTTCCCGACCTCGGTCTCGGTCGCGATCATCCCCGAGCCCGGAACCGCCGTGCTCTTCGCCCTCGGCCTCGCGGGCCTCGGCGCAACGCACCGTCGCTAGCCCCCGCGCTTCTTGCCATTCCCCCCGCGCCTGCTTAACTCCCGCCCTCGGAGGCGCTGGACGCGTGGGCAAGCCGGATTTCGATCCCTATTTCTCGCACTGGGCGGATCTTGCGGCGCGCAAGGTCGTGGCCGCCCATCCGCGCGAGGACGGCGACGAGCGTCCGATCGTCTGCGCCGCGGGGATCACGCCTTCGGGCGTCGTCCACATCGGGAACTTCCGCGAGGTCATGACCGTCGACCTCGTCGCGCGCGCGTTGCGCGATCAGGGGATCCGGGTTCGCTTCATCTATTCCTGGGACGACTTCGACGTATTCCGCAAGGTCCCGAAGGACGCGCCCCAGCAGGAGATGCTGGCGGAGAACCTGCGGCGGAGCGTGGCCGACGTACCCGATCCCTTCGCGGACGAGAAGGACGCGCCCGCCGACTCCTACGCGAGCCACCACATCACGCGTTTCGAGTCGAGTCTCGCCCCGCTCGGGATCGCACCGGAGTTCATCCGTCAGTCGAAGGCCTATCGCGCGGGGACCTACGCCGAAGGCATCCGGAAGGCGCTCGAGGACCGAGACGTGATTCGCGGGGTTCTCGACGAATTCCGGAAGGAGCCGCTGGCCTCGGATTGGCTGCCGCTCGCGGGTTTCTGCGGGGCGTGCGGGCGCGACGAGATCGAGTTCGCCTGGGACGGCGCCTGGGTCGTCGACATGGCGTGCCGCGATTGCGGGACCGAGACGCGGGTCGATCTGCGTGAGGGCGGCGACGTCAAGCTGCCCTGGCGGATCGACTGGCCGATGCGCTGGGCGTACGAGAGTGTCTGTTTCGAGCCCGGCGGCAAGGACCACAGCTCTGCCGGCGGCTCCTACGACACGGCGAAGAAAATCGTCGGGCCGGTCTACGACGGCTGGGCTCCCGAGTACGTTCCCTACGACTTCGTCCGGATCAAGGGCCGCGGCGGCAAGATCTCGAGCTCGGCCGGCGAAGCGGTCACGGTCGCGGACGCGCTCCAGGTCTACGAGCCGGAGATGCTGCGCTGGATCTTCGCGAGCCAGCGGCCCAACTCCGAGTTCCAGATCAGCTTCGACCTCGACGTGATCAAGCTCTACGAGGACTACGACCGCGCGATCGCGACGGCGTATTCG
>JBCCZJ010000264.1:0-7497 GCA_039187915.1 Myxococcota bacterium | reverse complement strand
GGCACCGTCGACCTCGCCGACCTTGGTGCCGACGATGATCAGGTCCTCGAAGACGACGCCCGGCGTCGGGGATCCCACGTCGCTCGCCTCGAGACCGTGCGCGAGGCCCGTGCGCAGATCGATCCGGCCGCCTTCGCCGAAGCCCTCGACCGGCCTGCCCGTCTTCGCGTCGAGCATCCACAGGTCCTGACCCGACGCCGCGAGGATCCGATCGCCGTCCGGACCCGCCCAATGCACGAGGCCGCGGTTGTGGCCCTGCGCCGCGCTGCCGTGGGCCGTCGGATCGAAGCGCCAGCGCAGGCGGCCGGTCGCCGCGTCGAGGGCGAAGGGATGGGCGCGCGGCGTCGTCCCGTAGAGCACCCCGTCGACGACGATCGGATTGCACTGGATCTGGGAGAGCGAGCCTTCGACGGGGCCGGTGTCGTAGGTCCAGACGGGTTCGAGGCGGTGCACGTTCTCGAGGGAGATCTGATCGAGGGGCGCGTAGTGGGAACGACCTTCGTCCCCGAGGTAGACGCGCCACTCCCAGTCGGCCCGCGCTCCCGCGCCCGTCGGTCCCTCCGAGAGCGAACCGACGCGCGGACAGGCCGCGAGCCCGAAGAGCGCGGCGATCGCCGCGACGAAGAACCCAAGCCCCGTTCCGGATCGCGCCAACCCGTGTCCTCCTCCGCTTCGAGCGAAAGACGAGCATAGACCGATCGGACGGCGCCGGAAGGCGCGATCAGCGGGCGGGGGCGATCGGCGACTCGATTCGCCGCAGCCGGATCGGACCCCGCGCGGTCGATGCGTCGACCACGTGGCCGCCCTGCAGGATCTCGAGCTCGCCACGGACGACGAGGCGGCGCGCCGCCTCGCGCACGGGCTCCATCCAGTCCCGCCAGTCCTCGCCTCCGAGCGACCGTGCGACTTCCGAGGGGCAGAAGGTCGCGCCGGCGGACGCGCGTTCGGCGCGCGCCGCGAGCGCGGTTTCGATCGCCCGGTCCTGCTTGCCGAGCCGGCGGCGGCGACATGCGTCGCTGCAGTACGCGATCCGGTCCCACTGACGGGCCCACTTGCGGCGCCACTCGATCCGCCGCCCACAGCGGCGACAGAAACGATCTTCGGGCTGGGCGCTCATCGCTCAGAGCTGCCGCGCACCGAACACGGCCTCGATCGAGTCGAGCAGCCCATCGACGACCTCGAGCGGGTGCTGATCCGCCGCCGAATAGTGGACCGTCGCGCGCTCGAGCAGGGCCGCGCGATCCTCGGCGAGCGCCTCGAGGTCCGCGGCGTTCCGGAACGTGAAGGGGTGATCCCCGAGCAGCCAGCCGCCGAGGCGATGGATCTCCTTTTCGATCCGGTCGAGCAGGTAGGCGGGAGGGCGCTCCAGGTGCACGAACTCGAGCGAGCGGCCGAAAGCGCTGTGGGCGTCGCGGTTCGGCCAGGCCGCGTCGAGCACGATCACCGGCGCCGGCCGTTCGCTCGCGCAGGCGAGCAGGACGTTCCGCGCACGCCGCGCGAGCGAGTCCACGCTGTGGCGCGCGACCAGCTCCGTGAGACTGGCGCCTGCCTCGTGCTCGATCCGACGATCGACCTCGACGAAGGGCAAGCCGGTCCGAGCGGACAGCGTCCGGCCGACCAGCGGGGCGCCGCAGCCGATCTGCCCGCCGATCACGATCGGCCGGGTCAGGAGGAACCTCGGATGCGGGGAGTAGTAGTCGTCCATCACGCGACGTCTTCCGGCGTGATCGGCACGCCCTTGCGGAGCGCGTCGATCACTTTCGCCCGCACGCGTCGATCCGCGGCGCGGCGCTTCTTGTCCCGCTTGGCGAGGCTGCGGAGCGGCATGGCCATCCGAACGTTGCCCTCGAGCGCCTTTTCGTTGCGTTCGAGGAAAGACCAGTAGAGGGGCGTGAGCGGGCAGTCCTTCTTCGGCGAGAACTCGCAGCTCTGGCAGTAATCGGACATGCGATTCACGTAGGCGGCGCCCGACACGTAGGGCTTCGTCACGAAGAGATCACCCAGCGCGAAGGTGCCCATCCCGATCACGTTCGGCTCGACGACCCAGTCGTAGGCGTCGACGTACGCCACCCAGAACCAGTCGCTCAGCTCGCGCGGGTCGAGACCGAGCAGCGTGGCGATGTTCGAGAGCACCATCAGGCGCGTGATGTGGTGGCCGTAGCCGGTTCGCCAGACGTCCGTCACGACGTGATCCAGGCAGGCGAGGCCCGAGGGCGTTCCCCAGTAGGCGTCGGGGAGCGGCTCGTTCGCGGCGAGGGCGTTGCTCGAGGCGCCCTTCGGGAGCCGCCGGAAGCCCTCGGTCTCCACGTGCACGTGTCGCATGAACTCGCGCCAGCCGAGGATCTGACGGACGAAGCCTTCCTTGCTCGAGAGCGGCAGATCGAGCGCGAGCGCGTCGTCGACCACGTCCCGCGGCAGAAGGCGTCCGTTGTTCATCAGCGCCGAGATCCGCGTGTGGAAGAGACCGGACGAGCGCGTCGACATCGCGTCCTCGTAGGGTCCGAAATGCGTGAGGCAAGAAGCCTTCGCCCAGGCCCACACCGCCTCCGCCTCCGCGCGGCTGGCCGGGATCGTCGTGAGGTCGAGCTCGCCGGGGTGATCGCCGAAACGGGCCTCGACGAGCTCGGCGACCTCGGCCTTGATCTCGTCGACGTCGAAGCAGGGCGGTTTCGGCGCCGGCGGGTCGCCCTTCCAGGCCTTCCGATTGTCGGCGTCGTAGCTGTACTTCCCGCCCTCGGGCTTGCCGCCCTCCATCAGGATGCCGGTGTCCTTGCGCACGCGGCGGTAGAACTTGTCCATTCGCCACGACTTGCCGTCGCCGATCGAGGCCGTGAACTGTTCCCGCGACGTGAGCCAGGTCTCGTTCGGGAGGACTTCGACGTCGCCGGCTTCGACGAGCGGCGCGAGTCGCGACCGGAGCTCGTACTCGGCCGCCTCCATCATCTCGAGCGGGCCGAGCTCCTCGATCACCGGCGCGAGCAGCGCGTCGTAGGCGTCCTCACCGAAGACGTAGCGGACGGCGACGCCGCGCTCCGCCTGCTCCAGCGCGAAGTGACGCTGGCTCGCGAGGACCATCGCGAGCTTCTGCTTGTGATAGGGACGCTGGGCCGGCTTCCAGGTCGTTTCGACCAGGACGATGCCGAGCGTCTCGGGCGCTTCCTCGGCGAGCGGACCGACGCGATCGGTCAACTGATCGTAGGGAACGTAGATCCAGCGGCGATCCTCCGCGGGATCCGCTTCGTTCATGGAACGCAGCCGTTCGAGGAAGGCGCTCATGCCGTCGCCCCCGCCGTCGTCGTGATCGTCCACGCCATCCACGCCACGATCACGCCGCGCGCCGTCCACGCGAGGGTCCGGAGCCAGTTGGTCGCGACCAGCGACGCGTGGACGTCGGCATCGAAGCCCGCCGCGAGCTTCCCGTGAAGCGGAACCTGGAGCAGGAAGGTCGAGGCCCAGATCGCCGCCAGCAGCCCGAGCGACAGAAGGAAGGCCGGGTGGCGGAAGACGCCGACGGCAGTCGCCGCGAGCGCAATGCCGGTCCCGAGTTCGATCAACATCGGCGGCGCGACGATCGGGCCGATCCTCGCGACGTGCGCCGCCTCATAGGCGGCGAAGCCCTCGCGGCCGACCTGCGCCATCAGCGGGTACTGGACCCGCTGCACCAGCCAGCACAGCCCGACGAGATACCAGGTCGCGGCAACGTGCACGAGGAAGAGGAAATGGGTCACGGCGGAGGGTCTCCATGGGTGCAGCGCGGAACCTAACTCCTGGCGGCGAGGCGAAAAGAGTCGCGCGGCGGCGGATGCCTACGGGCTGCCACGGCCGCGAGACAGGCGACACCGGCGATCCTAGGCTTCGGCGATCACGCGCCGGCGGCCGCCGTTCGGCGTCACTGCGGGAGTAGCCATGGCCTATTTCGACACGACGATCTCGACCCACGCGGATCCGGGCAGCGCCTTTCGCTACTTGGCCGACTTCTCGAACGCCGCCGAATGGGATCCGAGCGTGCCCCGTGCGATCCGTCTGGACGAAGGACCGATCGAAGCGGGCGCCCGATTTCGCGTCGAGCTCGCCCTCGGCTCGCGCAGCCTGCCGCTCGTCTACACGCTCGAGCGATGCGAGCCCGAGCGGCTGCTCGTCTTCCGCGCCGACGAGCCCTGGTTCCGGTCGCTCGACACGATCGAGCTCACACCGCGGTCCGACGGGACGCTGATCCGCTACGACGCCGACCTCCGGCTCGACGGCCTGGCCTTCCTGCTCGACCCCGTCGTGCACCTGGGGTTCCAGGTCTCCGGCACCCGCTCCGCGGACGGACTCCGCCGGGCGCTCGACGCGCTTCCGCGCCACGCCGAGAACCCCCGGCCGAGACCGCGCGCCGTTCCGGACCCGGCCCCGGAGCCGGCCTCGGAGGAGGACGATCCCGCCGTCGATGTGACGGCAGCGGGGTCGGAGACCATCGCCGGAGCCTGATCTCCCCGAAGGGAAAGCTTTGAGAGCGCACTCGCGACGGCTGTCGAGAAGTTATCCAATACAAACCTTGACGTGTCTTTGACAGGAGACAGTGTCCGTCCAGCGCCCGGCCCGCCAGGGCGCCTCACCCGGCGCCCCGCCAGGGAGGACGAGACATGCACGACCGACCGAACCGCCAGCAGGCACGCGCCCGGGCCACCACGGCCCCGACCCTCACGAGTCGGCAGGCGGCCGCCGAGGCGATGCCCTACCTCGAGGTCGCGATCCCGATCGGCCTCGTCGGCGCTTCGACCGTCGCGGCCTTCGTGCTGCTGCTCGACCTGATCGCCGGACAGGCCCTCGCGACCCCGAACGCACTCGGCGCGGCGGTGTTTCGCGGCGAGGCCTTCGACCTCGGGACGCCGATCACCGCCATCGACGTCGTGAGCTACACGCTCCTCCATACGGCGCTCTTCATCGTCGCGGCGACGGGCGCGATCACCGTCGAATACACGCTCACGGAACGCGGCGTTCCGCTGGTCACCCAGTGCCTCGGCGGCGCCGCCCTGCTCTTCGCCGTCCTGCACGCCACGATCCTCACGATGATGCTGCTGGTGGACGCGCCGCTCGACACGACGCTCGGTCCGGCGCGGCTGCTCGCGATCAATGCGGTCGCCGCCGCCGCGATGGCCACCGCCACCTACTTCGTGGCGCGGCGACGTCTGGCCCGCCGCGACGACGACTGACGCGAGGCCCTTCCCGCCGGATCGGCCCGTTCCCGTTCCCACTTCGCGCCGCTCCTGCCCGAGCCCTCCAGGCCCGGGCAGGAGGCGGCGACGCTTCCGGTCCGCGCGACCTTCCCTGTGAAACGGGGCGACCCCCCGACGCCCGCTACTCGGAGTCTCCATGACCTGCGCCCAGCCCGATCCGGCCTCTGTCTCCTTCCTCGACGATCCGCTCGCCGTCCATGGACGTCCCGTCGACCACCCGCGGACAGCGGGTTTCGTCGAGCACATGCATCTGAGCGAGTTCCGCCTCGCCGCGCCGTGGTCGCGAGTCTGGGCGTGGCTCGAAACGCCGGAGACCTTCTCGGAGGGGCAGATCTGGCCCTATCGCGTCGACTTCCTGGCGCCAGACGAGACGTCGCCTGCGGGCTTCTACGAGGGCGGCCTCAACATCCACCATGGTCCGCTGCTCTCGCTGCCCGGGCGACTCGACAAGATCGAGGAAACCGACCGCGGCGGGTACCGCTCGCTCTCCTACCTCTACGGGAGCTACGTGCTGAGCCTTCGGCTGATCCGGCCGACCCGGCTCGAGTTCTGGGCGCAGAGCGAAGGCGAGGCGCGCACGCTCGTTCGCCTGCGTCTCTCGAGCGACGTGCGACCGTCGATCCAGGCGCCGTGGTCGCGACTCCAGGAGATCTTCTGGGGCCGGCTCGCGCGTTGGATGGGCGGGGCGATCGGCGCGGAACGCATCGACTGAACGGCGGCCGTTCCCGCGTCGGCGGCGGCGCATGCGCCTAACGCAGCACCTGGCAGGTCGGGCACACGTAGATTCGGCGACCGGCGAGGTCGAATCGCATGACGGTGTCGTCGCAGCGCCGGCACGGCCTCTTCGCGCGGGCGAAGACCCAATGACGGGCGCGTGACCAGGAGCTGCCGCCCCGCCGGAGCGCGGCCGCGCGGGACGCCGGCAGCGTGACGCCACGGGTCTCGTAGGCGCGACGGGTCATCTTGAGCGTGGCCCGCGCGAGGCGCCGCCGATCGGACGGCGTCAGGTCCATGGGGCGCTGGTCGGGATGGACGCGCGCCTCGAAAGCGATCTCCGAGCGCAGGTAGTTGCCGAGACCCGCGACGAAGGACTGGTCGAGCAGCAGGGCGCCGAGGCCGCGGCGCATGAAGCGTCGGTCTTCGAGGCGCGCCGTGATCGTCTCCGCGTCGAGCTCTGGATCGAGCGCATCGGGCCCGAGCTTCGTGAGGTAGGGATGCAGTCCGAGCCCGACCTCGTCCAACACGTCGATCTCGGAGGCGCTGTAGAGAAGCGCCCAGCGATCCGCGGTCTCGATCGCGAGGCGCAGCTGGCGATTCGTCTTCGGCAGCGAGCCGGCCTTGCGGACGTACCACCGGCCGTAGAGCTGGTTGTGGCTGTAGACGGTCAGGCCGTTGTCGAAGCCGATCAGCATGGCCTTGCCGCGCGGCCGCACCGAGACGACCCGCGTGTCCTCGAAGGCGCGTCCGCGCCGCGACAGCGAAGGCAGTCCGAAGTGGACCCGCTCGACCGGTTTGTCCAACACCGCCTTGCGGACCTGGTCCGCCTCGCGCGCGATCTCCGGCCCCTCCGGCATGCCTCGTCTCCCTCTTCGAAGGCGCGCCCTGCGCGCCGAGTTCCGACTCGTCCCGCACGGCGTCGCGCGGACGTCGCCCTTCAGCCCGTTCCGGGCAGTGCGTCGCACGCGCCGAGCACGCCGCTCCAGGCGCGCGCGTGGCCCACGATCGCCGCGCGCAGCGCCCCCGCGACGCCCGGGTCGTCTCCATCGCCCGCGACCGCTACGCGATAGAACTGCATCGAGTCGCTCGCCTCGAATGGCTCGAGCGCGGCGAACGCAGCGCGCACACCCTCTGCGAGTCCTTGCGTGTCGCGATCGAGATCCGCGAGCGGGCCGCGAACCGGAACGAAGCGCTCGGAGAAGAGACGCACGAGTTCACGGGCGGCGGCGGAACAGCGATCTGCAGGCACCGCGCGCACCAGCGAGGCGATCTGCTCGAGCTCGCTCGCGGCGAGCGCCGCGGCCCTGAGACGCGGTCCCGCGGCTGGATCGTCCCGAAGCTGTTCGAAGGCATCCTCCAGCGCCTCGACGTCTCGCGCCCGGATCGCGGAGGCGGCGGCCAAGAGCTGCCGCGCACCGTCTCGCGGATCACGCCCGCCGACCAGGGCCGCGGGGCCGGAGGAGAGATACCGCTCCAGCTCTTCGTCGAGCCAGATCGCGTTCCAGGTGTGGCGGGGCAGCGCTGCCTGTTTCGCCGACAGGATGCGCGCGAGCCGTTCGGC
>JBCCZJ010000263.1:0-7520 GCA_039187915.1 Myxococcota bacterium | reverse complement strand
GTCCCATCATACTACATAAAAGGATTTGCGCCCGTCGAGGAGACAACTTGCAGACAATGATGGACTCCCATCCCGCGCCCAGCAGATTTGAACCCACACGCTTCAGCTCCCAAATCCAAGCCGCGCAGGACGTGCGCGATCGCCGTCCCCTCGTCGACGGCGCCTTCCCCCGAGCGTGCGAGGGCAGCCTCGACGTCGCAGCCGCTCGCAGCGATCGCCTCGCCGTGCAGCGCGTGGGCCCAGGCCACGCGCTCGGTCGCCGCCCAGAAGCGGACGGGCCCGGACGCGATCTGCGCGCTCCGCCCGGCCGCGTCCCGCAGGCCGGTCCGGTCCTCGAGGTCGCGCACGTCGAAGGCGAGCGCGCGCCCCGTCGCTTCGAGCACGCGGAACCAGGGCGCCCAGCGCGCGTCCTCTCGCCAGAGCCCGGCGCCGAGCAGCAGATCGTGGAGCTCGTCCGGGTCCCGCGGATCCGGCGTCGCGTGCTCGCGGACCCGGGCGATCGCCTCGGCGTCGAGCCGCGTCAGGTCCCGCTCCTCGACGGGCAGCCCGCGCCGCATGCGGACCGCGCGCGTGCGCCGCTCCTCGAGCGGCGCGTCGTCGAGGAAGGTGAAGGGCTTCCCGTTCAGGATCTCTTGACCGAGGACCGAAGGCTCGGTCGTGTCGACGCACAGGATCTCGCAGCGCCCGTCGCGCATGCGTTCGATCAGGTCCTTCAGCCCCTCGACGTCCATCGCCTCGTGCAGGCAGTCGTGGAGCGTCTGGCGCACGAGCACGTGGTCGGGGATGTCGATCGGCCCGGCGACGTTCTCCTGGCAGGCTGCCGCCTGGGGAAAGACGGCGGCCATCAGGTCGTCGCTCTCCATGCGCTGGATCGGCGGCGGGTTCTTCTTGCCGCCGCGGAAGCGCAGGACCGTGAGCGCCCGGTTCAGGTTCCAGCGCCAGCGCGCCGTGAAGATCGGCAGTGGGAGCACCGCCTGGCAGAGCGTCTCCTCGATCCCGTTCGTCGACAGGAAGAAGGGGACGTCGGACAGCGGAAAGCTGTGGTGGGGACCGAGCGAGAGCACCATGGCGTCGTCGTTGGCCGCCGCCTGCAGCTCGAAATTGAAGCTCTTGCAGAACTTCTTGCGCAGGGCGAGGCAGAGCGCGCGATTCAGCCGTCCGCCGCGCGGCGTGTGGATCACCAGCTGCATTCCGCCGGCATCGTCGAAGAAGCGCTCGAGGACGATCCGGTCCCGCGTCGGCAGGCCGCCGAGGGCCGCGCGCGCGACACCGAGATAGCGGACGACCTGCGTCGCCGCGTCGCCGGCGATCCCACACTCGGCCTCGACCCAGGCGATCGCGGCGGCTTCGTCCCCGGCCTCGAGCACCGGCTCGAGATCCGCGCGCAGCCCCGACACCTCGTCCGAGAGTTCCTCGGTGCGCGCCGGCGCTTCGCCGGCCCAGAACGGCACGTTCGGCGAAGCGCCCTCCGCGTCCACGACGCGCAGCTTGCCCGCCTCGACGCGCCGGATGCGCCAGGTCGAGCTGCCGAGCAGGAACACGTCGCCCGGCAGGCTGTCGATCGCGAAGTCCTCGCCGACCGTCCCGATGAAGGTCTCGTCGGGATCGGCGATCACGCGGTAGTCGGCCACGTCGGGGATCGCGCCGCCCGAGGTCAGCGCCGCGAGACGCGCACCGCGCCGCGCGCGCAGCTGTCCGCCGATCCGATCGCGATGGACATAGGCCGCGCGCCGGCCGCGCCCCGTCTCGATCCCCTCGGAGACGAGCTCGACGACCTCGTCGAAGGTCTCCCTCGTGAGTTCCTCGAAGGGCGCCGCGCGGGCGCAGAGCGCGAAGAGATCCTCTTCCTTCCACGGCTCGGCGGCGCACGCCGCGACGATCTGCTGGGCGAGGATGTCGAGCGGCGCGACCGGCGGGAGCAGGCGGTCGAGCCGGCCGTGGCGGATGCCGCGGATCAGGCCCGCGCACTCGACGAGCTCGTCCCGCGTGAGCGGATAGAGCCGCCCCTTCGGCGTCCCGCCGCGGAAATGCCCCGAGCGGCCGACGCGCTGCAGGAAGGTCGCGATCGAACGCGGCGAGCCGATCTGGCAGACGAGCTCGACCGGACCGACGTCGATCCCGAGCTCGAGGCTCGCCGTCGCGACGAGCGCGCGCAGCCGCCCTTCGCGCAGCGCGGTCTCGACGCGCAGGCGTCGATTGCGGGAGAGGCTGCCGTGATGGGCGGCGACGCCCTCCTCCCCCAGCCGATCGGCGAGCTGGTGCGCGAGGCGCTCCGCCATGCGCCGGGTGTTCACGAAGACCAGCGTCGTCTGGTGGTGTTCGACCTGCTCGGCGATCGAGTCGAGGACCTCGCCCATCTGCTCGCCCGAGGCGACGGCCTCGAGCTCGCTGCCGGGCAGCACGAGCTGCAGGTCGAGGGCACGCGCGTGTCCCTCGTCGACGATCGTACACTTCGGACGGCCATCGGCGAGGACACGATCCGGCCCGACGCCGACGAGCAGCCGCGCCACGCGTTCGATCGGCTTCTGGGTCGCCGACAGACCGATCCGCGCCGGCCGTTCGTCACAGAGCGCGTCGAGCCGCTCGAGGGAGAGCGCGAGGTGGGAGCCGCGCTTGTCGCGGGCCATCGCGTGGATCTCGTCGACGATCACCGTCCGGACCGGCCGCAGGACCTCGCGCCCGCGCTCCGAGGTCAGCAGCAGATAGAGCGACTCGGGCGTCGTCACGAGGATCTGCGGAGGATGCTTGAGCATCGCCGCGCGCGCGGACGCCGGCGTGTCCCCGCTGCGCATGCCCACGCGGATCTCCGGCATCCCCTGCCCTATCCCCTGCCCCATCGCTCGCGCGACGTCACCGATCTCCTGGAGCGGCTTCTCGAGGTTCTGCTGGATGTCCGCCGCGAGCGCTTTCAGCGGGGAGACGTAGAGGACCTCGATCCCCTTCGGCCGCTCGACCGCCCGCCGCGCGCGCGCCGACACCGGCGGCCCCCCGTCGAGCCGGAAGGCCCCGCCGTCTCCCGATCCAGCCTCGTCCCCGTCACTCCGGGCCGTCCTCGCGCCCGCCCGGGCGCGAACGAAAAATCCGTCGATGCAGACCAGGAACGCCGCGAGGGTCTTGCCCGTGCCGGTCGGCGCGGCGATCAGCGTGTCCTCGCCGCGCCGGATCGCGGGCCAGCCGGCGGCCTGCGGCGCGGACGGGCCCTGCGGAAAGCGCGCTTCGAACCAGCGACGCACGACGGGATGGAAGGCGGTCAACGCGTCGGCGGCCACCTCGCGACCGGGCGCTTCCGGAGCGGGCACGAACTGCGGATCGCTCGCGTGCGTGTCCATGCTCCCCCCTCCGTCGACCGGAAGAGCCAATCTAGCGGGGGTGCCCGACAGACGAAAGAGAGGCGAAAGACTTTCGTCGCCCCTTCGAGGCCTAACGATCGGCGTCGGCGAGCGCGTCCGCGGTGCGCGGGCGCTTGCCGGTGATCAGGTCGCGGATCCGCTCGGCGGTGATCGGCGACAGGAGCACGCCGTTCCGACCATGGCCGGCGGCCACGAAGAGATCGTCGACGTCGAGGGCACCGACGCGGGGCCAGCCGCGGGCGTCGACCGGACGCAGCCCCGCCCACGCCCGTTCGAAGCTCGCCGTCTCGAGCGCCGGAAAGAGCGCGCGCGCCCGATCGAGGAGCTGCGCCACGCCTTCCGCCGTGACGCGGCGATCGAAGCCGACCCGCTCCTCGGTGGCGCCGACGATCCAGGAGCCGTCCCGCTTCGGCACGCAGTACACGTCGGGCCCGTAGACGATCTCGCGCACCGCCGGCAGCGGCGGCTGGAGCGAAAGGATCTGCCCGCGAACGGGCTCGATCCGCGGCGTCGCCTCGCGCCCGACGATGGGCTCGAGGAGCGCGGGCGACCACGGCCCGCCGGCGACGACCACGCGGCCGGCGCGTCGGAAGCCGGTGTTCGTCTCCGCGCCCGCCACGCGGCCCGCTTCGCACCGCAGGCGATGGACGGAAACCCCTTCCTCGATCGCGGCGCCCCGCGACCGCAGCCCCGCGGCCAGGGCGCGGGCCAGCAACGGAGGCCTCACGTGGCACTCGAGCTTCGAGAAGAAAGCACCTGGAATCGTGGACGCGAGTCCCGGCAGCGCCTCCTCGAGCTCGCGCGCGTCGCACCACGCGATCCCCGTGCCGTGCGCCCCGAGCGAGGCGATGCCCGCAAGCGCGGCCCGGCGCGCGCGCTCGTCGGCGACGGGCCGCCAGAGGCCCGACGGTTCGAGCTCGGGGTCGATCCCCGTCTCGTCCCGGAGCCGATGACAGAGGGAAGCGAAGCGCGAGAGGCTCTCGAGCGCGATCCGCAGCCAGGGGCTGGTCGCGGGATCGCGATCCGAGTGGTCGAGGGCTTCGCTGAGCGGGGCCAGCATGCCGGCGGCGGCCCCGGACGCGCCGCTCGCGACGCGATCCGACTCGAGGACCCGGACGCTGAGGCCCTCCCGCGCGAGCGCATCGCCGATCGAGAGCCCGATGATCCCGCCGCCGACGACGAGGACGTCGTCGATCATCCGCCGTGGGCTCCGTGGGCATGGCCGGCGTCCATGTCCATGGCGGCGGGCGCGGATCCGGCCCCGGCGGAAGCAGGCGGGCTCGGGGCGGACGCAGGCGGGCTCGGGCCGGGCGCTGGCTCGCTCGGGCTGGGCGCAGGCAAAGGCGGCCTCTCCGCGAGCGTGACCAGCGCCTCGAGCAGCGCGCCGCTCCGCAGGTCTTCGAGCGTGTACCGCTCCATCACGCGCCCGTCCTTCACCGCGAACAGGATCAGCGTGTGATCGATCGTGCCGTCGGGCTGACGCAGCGTGCCCACGCCCCAGGCGCGGACCAGCTGCGCGAGGGCCTCGGTCTCCCCGGTCAGGAAGGACCAGGTGGCGAGGTCCGCGCCCCGCTCCCGCGCGTAGCGCTCGAGCACCTCGGGCCGATCGACCTCCGGATCGAGGCTGAAGGAAAGGAACCGGATGCGTTCGCGCACCGCCTCGGGAATCGACTTCTGGAGCGCCACGAGGTTCGACGTCTGGATGGGGCACGGCCCGGGGCACTCGGTGTAGACGAAGTCCACGAGCCCGATCCGATCGCCGAGGTCGGCGTCGGTCACGCGTCGCCCCGCCTGGTCGATCAGATCGAAGGCCGGCACCGGACTCGTCCGGACGAGCGCGTCGCCGAGGCGCCGCCAGCCGTCCTCGAAGGGCGCCTCCCCGATCACCTCGAAGGACTCGACCTCGTAGCTGCGCCCGGTGAAGCGCATCTCGAACTCGATCACCTGTCCGGCAGCGAGGCGGTCGAGCACGTCCGCATCCGGCACCGCGAAGTTCATCGTCATCGCGGGCATGAGCCCGGGCACGTCTTCGTGATCGATCAGGACCTGCGCCCCTTCGACGTCGACGTCCTCCACGGTGCCGCGCGCCGCGTAGACCCCAGGCCCGCCCTCCTCGCCGGAACAACCGACGAGGATCGCGGCCAGGGCGAGCGCGGCGAGCGCGCCCGCACGCCAGGAGGAGCCGACGGACCGCGTCATCAATACACCCACTGCCAGCCCGCGCGGAACGTCCAGTCCCGCTCGAGCTGCGGACCGTCGAGATCCTGATAGATCGGAATGCCGACTTCGACGCCGAGCCGCTGGCCGGCCAGCGCCGGCACTTCCATGCTGAGCCCGGGCGCGAGGGCGAGCAGGATGCCGTCCTGCAGCTCGGGGTCCTCGGAAGGATCGACCGGAGGCTGGAGATTGCGGTCGAACCCTTCGATCTCGTTCTGTTTTTCCCAGTCCGCGCGGAGGGAGGCGCTCAGCCCGCCGAGCACGCGGACGACGCCCCAGAGCCGCCCCGAGAAGCGCGAGCCCTCGCGCCAGTCCCGGCCGTTGCGCCCGACCGGATGGCGGGCCGCGACCTGCCCGCCCCAGGACACCCGATCGAGTTCCCCCTTGTAGGTCCAGCCCCATTCGAGGTCGACGCTGCCGTTCCCCGGCTGCGCGGCGTAGGGCAAGGGTCGCCCCTCCGCGCCGCGACGGATCGAGCCCGTCGGCACATCGAGACCGAAGTGGACCTGTGAGCTCTCGAAACCCTTCCGGATGAAGGGGATGACGACCGCGAAGCCGACGTCTCCGATCCCTTCGGCCTGGTGCTCGCGCAGGCCCGAGGTCAGGTCGAAGCGCGTGTATTCGCTCTGCGCGAAGGGGATCTCGAGCACGAGGGTCACGCGCGGATGGGCCGCCCATGCGACCGAGAAGGTGTGCACCGTCGTCTCGAGCGAGCGCGGCGTCTGCGGAAAGCCGAAGGCGCGCGCCTGGTCCGGCGTCCAGTGATCGTCGCCGGTGCGCAGGCCCGCGAGTCGGATCCGCTCGAAGGCGTAGCCGACCCGGATCCGATCCCCTTCGAGGGTCTCCGCGAAGCGCGCCCCCATCGGCGGCGGGGGCGGACCGAAGCGCCCGCTCTTCGGGCGCGGCTCCGCCTCCGTCGGCGCCTCCACGGCCCCGCCGGTCGCGGTCTGCGTCGCCGCGTCGCGGGCCGCGCCCGCCTCGGCCGCCAGGGCGGGCACGCGCGCGTGGGCGCTCAGCAGGAGCGCGAGACCCGCGACCCGGGCGGCCCGACGGAGACGCATCACGCCGCGAAGGCGCCCGCGCAGCGGGGTCGGCGGGAGCGCAGTGGCGATCGGGTCCAGCGACACCCGCGCAAGCTAGAGGAAGGCCCCCTCCCGGGCAACGGGATCGACGAGCGGGAAGACCACGAACGCGATCCGTCCCGATCGCGAATCAGTCCGCCGCGATCGCGCGGGCGAAGCCCGCTTCGAGTTCCGCCATGTCGGCGCGGTAGGTCCGCCGGGCGGCGCGCTCCAGGCTCCGCGATCGGATCACCGCCTTCCAGAAACGCACGAGATCCCCCTCGCCGTGCCGGTCGACCAGGTGGTCGATGAAGGCGTACGACTGGAGGTAGGCGACCGCGGCCGCGTCCGGCCCGAGATGGCCGAGGCTCGGGGTGCCGAGGTCGGCGAGCGAGAAGAGCTGATCGGCGCGGGCGAGCTGGCCGAGGACGGCGCGCTCGCGGGGCCCGAGCGCGCGCTTGCCGAGGGCACGGGCTTCGAACCATTCGGCGATGCCCTCGTTCATCCAGGCGGGCAGCGTGAGGCGCGGCGCCGCCGCATCGAAGGCCGCATGCACGAGCTCGTGATGCAGGACGCGCACGAGGCCGGGAGTGATGCGGGTGTCCCCCCGGATGTGGATCGCTCCCCCGTAGAAGCCGGCCGCCGGGAATCGGAAGAGATGGCGGTACTCGGCGTCGAAGAGACGCGGATCCCAGACGTAGACGACGAGCTTGCCCTCGGGCCGCAGGCCCAGGATCTGATCCAGACGATCGAAGGCGCCTTCGAGCTCGGCGAGCAGGTCCTGCTCGAACTTTCGCGATCCGTAGAGACCCGCGCTCTCGTCGATGTCCACGTCCTGGAAGAGCGTGAAGTGGAACGAGTCGCGGCGCGCGGACGGCGAGTTCGCGCGCCG
>JBCCZJ010000262.1:0-7524 GCA_039187915.1 Myxococcota bacterium | reverse complement strand
GGGCTATGCCGCGCGCACGGTCGCGCTGCTCGAGCTCTTCGCGGCGCGGCTCCACGCCCAGAAGGCGGCGGGCAGCCGCTATTACCTGGGCGACGCACTCACGGCGCTCGACGTGTACGGCGCGGCCTTCATGGCGCTGGTCCAGCCGCTCCCGGCCGAACAGTGCCCGATGCCGGAGGCCATGCGCGCGGCGTTCGGAGCGCTCGACGAGGCTTCGCAGGAAGCGCTCGACCCGATCCTCCTCGCGCACCGCGACTTCGTCTACGCCGAGCACCTAGAGCTTCCGCTCTCGCTCTGAGAGGATCGCCCGCCCGGGCTCACTCCCCCGGAACCGCCAGCATGGCCTCGATCCCGCCATCGACGGGCAGGACGACGCCGTTCACGAAGCGCGCGAAGTCGGAGGCGAGAAAGGCGGCGACGTGGGCGATGTCCTCCGGCGTCCCGATCCGGCCCATCGGCTGCCGGGCCGCGAAGCCCTCGACGCCACCCGGCAGCGTTTCCAACCAGGCGATCAGGCCACCCGTCGCGGCGGAGGGCGCGATCGCGTTCGCGCGGATGCCGCGCGGCCCGTACTCGATCGCGACGCTCCGCATGAAGCTGTTGACGCCGGCCTTCGCCGCGCCGTACGTCGCGAGCCCCGGCACCGCGCCCGCGCCCGCGCCGCTCGTGGTCGACAGGACGACGCCGCCCCCGGCTTCGACCATGATCGGCAGGGCCTCCATCGTGGCGTGGTAGACCGCGTCGAAGTTGAGCGCGCGGATCCGGGTGTGTTCGGTGCGGTCGATCTTCTCCATGGGCGTCGGGAAGGCGCCGCCGGCGTTGTTGTAGAGGACGTCGATCCCCCCGAAGCGCTCACACGTCGTGCGGACCACGCTCGCGGCCTGCGCTGGATCGGTCACGTCGCAGACGAGAGCGGCGACTTTCCCGCCGCTGTCCTCGATTGCGGTGGCCGTCTCCTGGAGGCGGACCTCGTCGATGTCGGTCACGAGAACCGAGCCGCCGCAGGCCGCGAAGAGGCGCGCGCTCGCGCGGCCGATCGAGCCGCCGGCGCCGGTGACCGCGATCGTCTTTCCGGTGTAGTCGATGTTCATGTTCGGGCGTCTCCTCGCGTATCGGGCCGTCTACGGTCAGCCCGGAGAGCGCTGGTTCCGCCTGCAGAAGGGTTGGGCGTGGACGTCGCGCCGTTCGTCCGCGCTGCGTCTGCCGACGCGCAGCGCCAGCGGATCGCGGTGGCGGGGACCTCGAGCGCATGGGCCGAAGTCGGAGCGGCCTCCCTCATCGGCGGAACGCTCGAAGGAGTCGTGCGACGGCGCGCTCGCTCTCTTCGGAGAGTGCCTGCGGGTCTTCGCTCTCGGCGATCGTGAGCGCGGCCTCGGCGAGCGCGCCGAGCAGCATCCGCGCCTCGAGATCGTTCGGATCGTCGTGGCCCAGCAGGCGGCTGGCTGCGCCGTAGACCGGACTCTCCGTCCAGTGCGCGCGGCCGAGCACGGTCGGCGCGTCGACCAACACGATGCGCCGGAAGCCGGGATCGAGACACAGGTCGAGGAAGGATCGCCAGGGCGCGGACGCAGATTCGTCGAGCGTCGCCAGGATCCGTGCGTTCATCGCCTCGACGACGGCTTCGAAGAGTCCGCGCTTGCTGCCAAAATAGTGGTAGATCGGCGCGATCGTGAGCGCGCAGTCCCGGGCGATCTCCTCGAGACTCGTGTCGGCGTAGCCGCGCTCGCCGAAGAGCCGCCGGGCGCTGTCGAGCACGGCGGCGCGGGTCTCCGCTCGCCGCTGGTCCTGGCTCCGTCTGGGGGGACGGCCGCCCTGTCGGGTGGGCGCCGCGGCGCTCATGCGGCGCCGTCGTCTCCGGCGACCAGGGCGGCGAGGTCGAGCGCGCGCACGCGCTGCTTCTCGTCCGCGTCGCCGAGGAAGCGGTGGATGCCGTCGAAGTAGGGCCGCGTGAAGTCGTTCCACTCGATCACTTCACAGACGAGGCCCGGGATCGTCTTCGACTCGATGTAGGACATGCGTGCGAAGCCGGGCACGCCCGCCTCGACGACGGCGTCGAAGTCGCCCGCGAGCGCGCGCGCCGTCGTTCCGTCGAAGTCCTCGATGCAGAAGCCATAGTGATGATGGCCGTAGCCGCGCTTCTCGATCGCCTCGCGGTACATCGACGGCGTGTCGTTCACCTGTTCGATCAGTTCGAGCTGAAGCTCGCCGAGATAGGCGAACGCGACGTTCATCACGACCTCCGGCGCGGGCTCGCCGCGGTACTTCGAGCCCGCGAGGGGCGTGATCTCGCGACACAGCGCGAAGGGGCCGATCTCGAGCTGGCGCCCCCATTCCTCGATCGCCTGGTCGACGTCGGGGACGAGGTACGCGGTCTGGCGAACGGCGCCGAAGAGCGGCGTCAACATGGATGTCGGACCTCCGGGTGGGCTGGAGAAAGATAGATAGCATCGCTATGTGACTCACCACCGCGCGCCCGGCGCCGCGGAGGAGGCGTGCATGGGCACCGTCGTGATCAGCGGCAGCGCGAGCGGGATCGGTCTCGCCACGAAGCAGAAGCTCGAATCCCAGGGCGATCGCGTCCTCGGCATCGATCTCCGAGACGCCGACATCGAGGCGGACCTGTCGACGCGAGAAGGCCGCGTCGCGGCCGTCGCCGCGGCGCTCGACGCGACGTCGAACGCCATCGACGCCCTCGTGCTCTGCGCCGGGCTGAGCGGCGTCAGTACGCCACCCGACATGACCCTCTCCGTCAACTACTTCGGGTCGGTCGAGCTCTTCGACGCCTTCCTGCCGGCCATGGAGGGCCGTCCGAACCCCTGCGCGGTGGGTCTCGTATCGAACTCGTCGCAGTTCGGGATCGACTACGACGATCCGATGGTCCTCGCGCTGCTCGAAGGCGACGAGGCGACGTGTCGCGCGAGGATCAACGCGCTCGATCGTGGGGCGGCCTACCGCTACTCGAAGCACGCGCTGGCCCGCGCCGTGCGCCACCGCGCCGTCGCATGGGGCCCGAAGGGCGTGCGGATCAACGCGATCGTGCCCGGCATGACGGATACGCCCATGGTCCAGGCGATCCGGGAAGATGCCGAGATGGGCCCGTTCGTGGATACGCTGCCGATCCCGCTCGGCCGGTCGGGGACGTCGGAAGAGATGGCCGGCGTGATCGCTTTCATGCTGAGCGACGCCGCGGCCTACATCACGGGCATGATGCTCTGGGTCGACGGCGGGACGGACGCCGCGATCCGACCCGACCGATTCTGAGCGCCGCCCGGACGCGCCGCGGGCGCGTCCAGTCCGGGTAGGCGTCGAGGATGCGCGGCGGGCGCGTTCAGTCCGGGTAGGCGTCGAGGACGCGCCGCGTGGGCGTCTGGATCGGCCGCGGATGCGGCGAGTACCACGGGGTCAGGATCTTCAGGATCCGTGGTCGATAGAAGCGCGCTTCGCGTCGGGCGAACGCCGCGCGGTCGGCGTCGCTCGTGTCGTCGATCCGTCCGCGTTCGCGATCGATCTCCATCAGGTGGGCCGAGACGCGCGCCGTGAAGGCCTGGAGGTGGACACCGAACGCCTTGAAGCCTCGGAGCCGGTGCAGCCAGCCCGGGGCGACCGTGGCCAGGACGTCGTGGGTCACGCTGCGGTGTTCGAACTCTTCGGCGAGGTGCCAGGACCAGAGCTCGTGGACGGCCGGGTCGGCGCCCTCGAGCGCGTCGTCGATTTCCTGCAGGTAGAATTCGGAAGAGATCAACCCCGAGCACTCGAAGCCTTCGCAATAGGCGAGGTTCCACTCGAGGGACTCCTCGGCGAGGAAGCGCTCGAAGTCGGCCTTGATCTCGCGATCGAACGTCTCGAGCCCGGGGTACTGGGCGAAGAGGATGCGGTTGTAGGCGGCGTGGACCTTGTAGTGGTTCGCCTCCTGCCGGTTGAACACGTCCACCTCCGGCAGCAGGGAAGGCGCCTTTGCTTCGAGGAGCGGCCGCGCCTGTTTCATGACCCGGATGAGGTAGGGCTCGAGGTAGGGCAGGAAGAGCGAAGCGCCGTTCAGTCGGTGGGCCATCTCGGGCCAGCGCGGGATCCAGAGGCCGTCGGCCTTCGAGAAGTCGATCCGGGGCAGACGCGGACGCATGGGGCTCCTCCTCGCGCAAGGCTCGCTCGCGCTCCAGCAGTATAGACGGAGGACGGGAAGGTCGGCTCGCTGCGATAGCGTTCGGCCTCGAACCCTCGGAGGGAGCCTGTCCGTGCGCCGAAACGAGAACCGCTGCTGCAGGCCGATGTCCCTGCCGATCCTGATCGCCTGGGGCGCGGCCGGCCTGCTGGCCTGCGCGGCGCCCGAGCCCGCCGCGTCGCCGGCCCCCGCGCCGCCGCTCGCGCCCGCGTCGATCGCCCACCACCCCATCCCCCCCACGACGGACGAAGTCTGGGGCTACGTCGAGGACCTGATCGAGATCACGCGCCGGCATCCCGAGACCCACCGTCGCGCCGGCACCGCCGGCGAAGCCGAGACGCGGGCCTATCTGGAGCGTCGGCTCCGGGCGTTCGGCCTGTCGTCCGTGAAGCAGGATCCGCAGGTCTTCGAGCGGCGGGCGTATGGCGCATGGTCGCTCGAGGTCGCCGGCGAGACCGTGCCGAGCTTCTTCCTGCGCCAGTCGGCCTTCACGCCGGACACCGGCGTGCGCGCGCCGATGGTCCTCGTCGAGGACGTGCTGCGCGACGACGTCGACGTCGAGGGCCGGATCGTCGTCATGCCGATCGACATCCCGAAGGTCCCCGTCCGGACGCTGGTCGATCAGCTCGCGGACTGGGTCCACGATCCGGAGCAGACGCTCTTCGACGGCCCGCCGATCTGGCTGATCGCCAGCGCGCGCAACTATCCCGGTTCCTACTACGTCGCCGCCCGCAAGGGCGCCGCCGGCTTCATCGGAATCCTGCCCCTCGAGACGGGGACCGCCGCCTTCTATCCCGACTCGAGCATGATCGTCTCGCCCGAGATCCCGGCGCTCTACGTCGGCCGCTTCGACGGGCAGCGCCTGATCGAGCGCCTGCGAACCGAGCCGGACCTCGAAGCGCGGCTCACCCTCACGGGCACGATCGAGCGGGACGCCCGCACGGCGAACGTCATGGGTGTCCTGCCGGGCAACACCGACGACGTGCTGCTGATCACGACCCACCACGACACCGGCTGGGAGGGCGGCGTGCAGGACGCGTCCGGCGTGGCCGTCGTGCTCGCGATCGCGCGCTACTTCGCCCAGCAGCCGGGGGACATCTACCGGCAGAAGACGCTCGTCTTCAACTTCGGGACGAACCACTTCGGCTGGGACTACCCGGCGTCGAACGGGATCTTCCGGGACCACAACCCCGAGCTCTTCGCGCGGACCCGGGCCGTGCTCGGCGTGGAGCACATCGCAAAGCGCGTCGAGGTCGAGGACGGCGCGTATGTCCCTACCGGAGCGGTCGAGCCGCACGTCGTCTGGGCGCCTCGGCCCGCCTTCCTGCGCGAGATCGCCCGCCGCGCGATCGTGGCGAACGGGATGACCGATACGATCATGGTCCGTCCCGGGGCCATGGCGCTGATCGGAGAGGCCAAGAAGTACTACTTCTGGGGCCTTCCCGCGTACCAGATCATCTCGGCGCCGCCCTATCTCTACGACCCCGTGGATACGATCGACATGATCGCGAAAGAGCGGCTGGCGCCGGTCGCGCGGACGTCGATCGACGTCGTCGAGCAGTTGATGAACGTCGTGCCGGGGGCGTGGATCGAGCCCTGAGCTCGGGGCGACTTCGTCGAACGCGGCTCTGACGGAGACTTCGCTCCCGGCTATGTTCCCGTGAACGATCGTTCGTCTCCCTTCGCGCCTGCGGCGATGAGGACGGACGATCTCTTCCACGCCGTCCATCAGGAGACCCACCCATGAGCGAGCGCCTGTTCCGCAAGTACAAGGTGATCGACGTCGACACCCACATCACCGAGCCCGCCGGCGTCTGGACCGACCGCGTTTCGAGCAAATGGGGCAACAAGGTGCCCCACATCCGGAACCTGGAAGGCCGCGACATCTGGTTCATCGGCGACGAGCCCGCCGGCGGCCCCGGCTTCTACACCTTCGCCGGGCACGACGACACCTACCCGAACGCGCCGCTCGGCTACGACTCGATCCCCGCCGCCTCCTACGACGCCGACGCGCGGCTCAAGCTGATGGACGAAGAGGACATCTACGGCATGGTCCTCTATCCGAACCTGGGCGGCTTCGGCTCGGGCGGCTTCCTCCGGCTCGGCGAGCCCGAGCTCATGCTCGAGTGCGTCACGGCCTACAACGACTTCCTTGTCGACTGGGCCAGCGCCGACCTGAACCGGCTGCTGCCCGTGATGGCGCTTCCGTTCTGGGACGTCGACCTCTGCGTGAAGGAGATCGAGCGTTCGGCGGCCAAGGGCCACCGCGCGATCCTCTTCGGCAGCCGGCCCGAGACGTTCGGCATGCCGCCGCTCGCCCACAAGCACTGGGACCCGATCTGGGCCGCCACCCGCGATGCCGGCCTCCCGGTCAGCTTTCACATCGGCTCGGGCGACATCAGCGACATCGCCCAGGACAAGTCCGAGATGGGCGTGAAGGCGAATTTCTCCCGGGGCGGAGCGCTCGCGCTGCTCGACAACCAGAGCTGCCTCGCGGCGCTCCTCTTCGGCGGCGTCTGCGCTCGCTTCCCCGACCTCGACTTCGTGTCGGTCGAGAGCGGCGTGGGCTGGCTGAAGTGCGTGCTCGAGATGTTCGACTGGCAGTTCGTGAACGGCCAGGTCCGCAAGGAACATCCCGAGTACGACCTGCTCCCGAGCGAGTACTTCAAGCGCCAGGTCTACGGCTCCTTCTGGTTCGAGCGCAACGGCATCGGCGAGGCGATCTCGGAGTTCCCGGACAATCTGATGTGGGAGACCGACTATCCCCATCCGACCAGCCAGTACCCGAGCCCGAACAGCACGGCCGTCCATCCGCGCGACTACGTCGAGGACGTCTTCGACGGCGTCGACGAAGACGTGGCGCGGAAGGTCCTGCAGGACACGCCGGCCCGGCTCTACAACGTCGAGCTCTAGGCGGGGCGCGCGCGATTCCAAGGCCCCGTCTCTCGGGAGGCGGGGCCGCTCGCGTTTCGGGGTTCGCGCTCGTGAGCGCGGCCCGCTGCGGTCGTCGCGGCCGCTCGCGCGCGCGCAGACGTCACTGCGGGTCTCGCGCGTTCGGTCCTCGCTGCGGGTCTCGCTCGTTCCGTCTCACCTGCGCGCGGCGAGCGCCGCGAGGATGGCCTGGTGGCGCGCGCGGTCGAGCTTGTAGCCGCGGTACGCGATCGGCGCGAGCACCGCGAACACCGCGACGAGGGGCCCGTAGACGATTCCGAGATCACGGATCGTCTCGGCCGGAATCGCGGTGGCCCCGGCGCCGGCGGGCCAGGCGATCACGTCGAGGGCGAGGCCGGCGATCAGGCTGCCGGCCCCGGACGCGGCCTTGCCCGAGAACGCCACGACGCCGAAGAAGATGCCTTCCTGGCGGC
>JBCCZJ010000261.1:0-7562 GCA_039187915.1 Myxococcota bacterium | reverse complement strand
GGGTCGTCCGCGGCAACGAGCGCCGGACGGGGCGCCGGATCGTCCGCGGCAACGAGCGCCGCGGCGAACACGAGCAGGCAGAGCGGCCCGGCGAAGCGTCGGATCATCGGTAGAGCTCCGCCAGCGTCGCATGCGCCGTGCTGTGGTGGAACTGGGTCTCGTACTCCCCGAACACGAAGCCGGCCAGCAGCACGCCGAGGGCGAGGCCCGCCAGCACGGGACCCACCCGACCCGACCCGAGCGCCGAGCGCAGCCCGCGCCGAACCAGCGCGACCCCCGCCCAGACGAGCAGCCCGAATCCGATCGCGTGCGCCCACAAGAGGCCGACGAGCAGCCCGACCATGCCCTCTCCGCCTTCGGTCAGGCCGAGGGCGGAAAGTCCGGTCGCCAGCTGCGCGAAGCGGAGGACCGGCACGAAGGAGCCGCCGAGGCCCAGGAGCGGAAAGGGCAGGACGAGCCACGCAGCCCCGACGAGCAGGCGTCCCCCGATCGTCTCGCTCATGCGCGCCTCCCCTGGTCGCCCAACAGGATTAGTCGCCCAACAGGATTAGTCGCCCAACAGGATTAGACGCCCGACAGGATTAAACGCCCGCCAGGATTGGACGACCGAAATGATTGATCGACCGACACGATCAGTCGATCGACATGACGTGGGCGACCACGTCGCGAAGATCACGCGGCGGGAGCACCAGCCCCATCGCCGGCATCCCCGATCCCGCCTCCGTCCGCGTCGCCACGTCCGCTTTCGCGATCGTCTCGACCACGCCCGCGCCGACGTCGAGCCGGATCGAGGCTGCGTCCTCGCCGACGAGCAGCCCGCTCACGCGCGTGCCGTCCGTTCGGGTCACGCCGACCGTAGCGAAGCCGTCGGCGATCTCCGCCTGCGGTGCGACGATCGAGGCGAGCACGTGTTCGGCGCCTCGCGCCGCGACGCCGGAGAGCGAGGGCCCGACCCCGCCGCCGTGTCCCGGGCCCGCGCCGTGACAACGCATGCAGTCCCCGTTCGTCTGGAAGATCTCGCGGCCGCGCGTGGGATCGCCGCCGGCGAGCGCCCACCGCCGTCCGTCGACGAGCGAAGACACTTCGCCGCGCACCGGGGGGGTGAGCCACGGCGTCGCCCGTGCGGCGAGCGGGCCGCCGGTCGCGACCGCGGCCTCGAAGAGTTCGAGGGCGCTCGCCGCATCGCCGCCGCCCGCGGACCACGCATCGAGGGCCTCACCGATCGCTCGCGCCGCGACGTCCGAGCGCGCACGACCGAGCGCCTGCCAGGCCGCCTGCCGCTCGCCGGCCGTCGGCGCCGATCGCGCCGCCTCGGCCAGTCCAGAAAGCCCCCGCGGCGGATCCGCCGCCAGGAGGAGTTCGCGCGCCGCGATCCGGATCGCCGGGGCCGCGTCGGCCAACGCATCTCGGGCGAGTCCGACCCGATCGACCGCCGCCGCATCGCGCGCCCGGAGCGCACCGAGCGCCGACACCCGTGCCGGGACGGGTCGATCCGGACTTCGAGCCAGCTCGACCAACTCCTCGACTTCGAGAGGCAACTCGCCGACGTCGTTGGCGATTTCCAGCGCGCGGCCACCGAGCGACGAGGCCACCAGCGCCCGCCCCTCCAGCCGGAAGACGCGCGCCACGATCGCTGGATCCGCCGGTGGGAGCGGACGATGGAAGCCCATCGTCAGATCCCGCGAAGGCGGCGCCGTGAATCCACCGAGCGCTTCGAGCGCCATGGACCGCAGCGCCTCGAGCTGCGACGCGTCCGCCGCATAGCGCGCGAGCGCGGCCGCACCGGCCTCCGTCCGCAGGCGGACGTTCGCCCCGATCACGCGGCGATGGAGCGCCTGACCGACCTGCAGGTCGTCGGCGCCGGCCGCTTCGAGCGTCGGCGCGAGCGCCGCGAGGGCGGGCATCGCCGCGTCGAGCGGCAGGTCGTAGATCGCGCGGGCCGCCTCGACGACGAGCAGCGGATCGACGTCGGCGAGGAAGTCGGCGATTCGCGGATCCTCGGCGTGACGCAGCACGAGCAGCGCGCCGAGCCGTACCGCGCGCGACGCATCCTGCCGACGCGCGAGAACCCGATCGAGCGCACCGCTGCGCGCGGTGATCCGGTGGATCGCCCAGACCGCAGCGTGCCGCAGGAACACGTCCGCATCGTCGTTCTCTTCGAGGACCGCGAAGAGCGCGTCGACGTCCTGGGCGCGACCGAGCTTGCCGAGCGCCTCGGCGGCGAAGAAGCGCAGCCGCAGCGAGGGGTCGGCCAGCCACGCCAGCAGGATCTCCCGCGCAGTACTCCAACCGACGTCGCCGGCGACTCTGGCCGCCTTCGCGCGGAGTTCGAGAGGCGCACGCTCGAGCGCCGCGAGGCCGGTCGGCAGCGCGGACGCGACGGCCTCGGCCCCGATCTGACCGAGCCCCCAGAGCGCGTGCAGCCGCGGCACGAGCCCGGCCGCCTCGTCGGCCAGGAGCGCCGCGAGCGCCGCCACGGCCTCGCGCTCGGCGAGCACGTACTGCGCGCGCAGCCGCAGCCGCTGATCCGGCCACGACAGCAGCGCAACGAGCTCGTCCGTGCTGCGTTCGGCCATCCGTCCAGGGGCGAGCGCGGCGACCTCTGCAACGCGCGCGTCCTCCCGCGACGGGCCGTGCCGCCAGCGAAGCACGCCCTGGCCGCCGCCGAACTGGTCGAAGACGGAGGCGTAGATCGAGCCGTCCCAGCCGAAGTCGACGTCCGTCGCGAGCACCGACCACGCGAAGGGATGCCGATCGACCATCCGCATGCCGGCGCCGTCCGGCTCGACGCCGAAGGACCAGATGCCGCTGCGGCCCGGCGTATACCCGTAGTCGCAGAGGAAGAACGCGTCGTCGTAGCGCGCGGGCAGGCCGAGCCCCGGATAATGGACGAAGCCCGCCGGCCCGTTCCCGATGTAGTCGACGGGGGGCAGGACCCAGGCGGGCTGGGTCGCATGCTGCTTCTCCCAGAGCCGCTCCGCGACCCACGGCCCGCGCACGTAGTCGCCGACGAGGGTCTGGTAGGGCATGGCCCAGCCGGTCTCGCCGCCTTCGACCAGGTAGACGAGGCGAGCGCGATCGCCGCCGTCGCCGTTGTTGTCGCCCGTGAAGAGATTGCCGTGGTCGTCGAAGGCGAGCTCCTGCGGATTTCGCACGCCCGTCGCGAAGACCTCCAGGTCGCTGCCGTCCGGATCCATCCGGAAGACCGCGCCGCGCCCGGGCCCCATCTTCGGCTCGAGCAGGCGCCCTTCCGCGGTCACGACGCGATAGCCCCGGTCGCCGACCGAGAAGTAGAGCTTCCCGTCGGGGCCCCAGACGAGCCCGTGCAGATCGTGACCGATCAGCGACGTCTTGACGCCGAAGCCGGTATGAACCGTCTCGATCGACTCGGGCGCACCGTCGGCGTCGCGATCCTCGAGGCGATAGAGCGAGGGAATCGAGGTCACGAAGATCTCGCCTTCCCGCGCTTCGATGCCGGCCACCAGCCCGGAGGCCATCTCGTTCCACTCGACCAGGACGGTGCGCCGATCCGCGACCCCGTCGCCGTCGAGGTCCTCGAGGGCCACGACCCGATCCGGCGCCGCCGTGAAGTGGTCGGGGTCCTCGAATTTGCCCGCGTCGATCCACTTCCGGTAGTAGGCCACGCGGTCCTCGACCGAGCGCGAGGCCAGATCGTCGGTCAACCAGTACATATGGCTGCGATTGTCTTCCGCGCCTCGGTTCTGACGAAGGGTCTCGGCGACGAGGACCCGACCCCGCTCGTCGATCTCGATCGCGACCGGCGTGCTCTCGAGCAGGTCGGCACCGAACTCGACGGTCTCCATCCCCGCGAGCAGCTCCGGCGGACAGCCGGTGATGCCGCACTCGACGAACGAGAGGAGGCCGCGCCCGACGATCGGCAGGATGTTGCCGAGCTCCTCGTCGGGCATCTGCGTGTACTGGATGAGGACCGAGCCGCCGACCCAGACCAGGCCGACCAGCGCGGTCACGCCGACGACGACCCACGTCAAGATCCGAGCGAGGCGCGCGCCCATGTCAGTCGGCGCTTCCCGAGACGTCGACGTCCGGAATCTCCGGCCGGTAGTAGTCCGCCCGCACGTAGGTCTGCTTCAGCTGGACCGGGTTCCGGTTGCGGACGGCGACGTTGACCAGCTCGACGCCGAGCGCGAAGGCCATCGCGAAGTAGATGTAGCCCTTCTCGACGTGCTTCCCGAAGCCCTCGAGCATCAGCACCGTCCCGATCAGGATCAGGAACGAGAGCGCGAGGATCTTCATCGTCGGATGCGACTCGATGAAGTGGCTGATCTTTTCGGCGAAGACGAGCATCACGCCGACCGCGATCACCACCGCCGCGATCATCACGAGGATCTCGTCCGCCATGCCGACCGCCGTGATCACGCTGTCGAGGGAGAAGACCATGTCGAGGATCATGATCTGCGCGATCACGCTCGCCATCGACACGGTCGCCGCGGGCGCCCCCTCGATCAGCTCGCCCTCGAGCTTGTCGTGGATCTCGTACACCGCCTTCCCGACCAGGAAGAGCCCGCCGCCCAGCAGGATCAGATCGCGGCCGGAGTAGCCCTGGTCGAAGACGCGGAAGAGCTCCGCGGTCAGGCCCATCACCCAGCCGATCGCCAGCAGCAGGGCGATCCGCATGAGCATCGCGCCGACCAGCCCGACGCGCCGGGCGAAGGCCTGGCGCTCGACGGGAAGCTTCTGGGTGAGGATCGCGATGAAGACGATGTTGTCGATCCCGAGGACGATCTCGAGCCCCGCCAGCGTCGCGAGGGCGATCGCGTTCTCGGCGGTGAACAATGCCTCCAATTCCCCTCTCCTTCCGTCCCTTCACGTCGGCGGACGCCGCGGCCGGTCGGCCTCCGCGGGACGCGGCTGCGCGCGGGTTGCCGGCGGGGTGCCGCTCGCCGAAGCGTGTCCCGAGTCTACCGATCGCGAGAACCCCGGAATGCGACATCCGGCGGAAAAGTTGCAGAAAAAACGCCGGCCGCCGTCCCCTTCCCTGCCGCGTGACCACCCACACGAGTGGAGCGAATGCGCCCCGCTCGCGTCGCGCCTGCGCGATGGGGCGGCGGCTTCGTTCCAGCGCGGGGCATCGAAGATCCATTCGCCCCATGCGACGTCGTATAATGGTGGCGCGCGTCGATCCCCGACCGACCGCGCGCGAGCGAGCCAGCATGTCCCTCTCCCGAGCGCCGTCCCAGAATCGCTTCCGCCTCACACGCATCGCCTCCGTGCTCGCGATCGCCGCCCTGTTCTTCGCGCAGGCGGGCCTCGCGCAGACGACGCAGCCGGTCGACGTCGTCTTCGTCCTCGACAACTCCGGCAGCATGAAGACCAACGACCCGGAGTTCCTCACGCGGCGTGCGGTCGCGGATTTCGTCGACGCGCTCGCCGCCGACGACACCCTCGACGGCCGGGTCGCGATCGTGCTCTTCGACGGTCGCGTCCGCCTGGGCCAGGCGCTCATGCCTGCCAGCGATCTCGCGTCGACCCGGCGACTCGATGCGACCCTCGCGGCCCTCGACTACTCCGGCGCCCGCACGGACAGCCCCGCCGGCATCGAACGTGCGCTCTACGAGCTCCGCCAACGCGGCCGCGACGAAGCGCGCAAAGCGATCGTCTTCCTCACCGACGGCCGGATCGATACCGGCAACGCGCAGAACGACGTCGAGGTCGCGCGCTGGCTGCGGGAAGACCTCGCCGGGGAGAGCGCCGACGGCGACGTACGTATCTTCGGCATCGCCTTCACCGAGGCGGCCGACTACCAGCTCATGCAGGCCCTCGCCCTGCGGACGGACGCCAGCTACTACCGCGCCTTCGCCCCTGGCGAGCTCGGCCCGGTCGTCGACGACGTCCTCACGAAGCTCGCCGCGACCCCGGTCTACGACCTCGCCTACAGCGAACCGCCGACGCCGGCTCCCGCGCCGCTCCCCGACGTGGCGGCGGCGCCGCTCCCGACCGAAGAGGACGACACGCCGAGCGGCCTCGTCGCCTGGTTCCCCGCGCTGCTCCTGCTCGCGGGCGCAGGCCTCTGGGCCGCGCGCCGGACGACGGAGACGAAGCCCGTCCGGCCCCCGCGGAAGCTGCCCGCCGCGCAGCTCCTCGACCTCGGAGGTCAGGTCGGTGCTTCGGGTCGCGCCCTGCCCCTCAAGACGGGCCGCACGACGATCGGCCGGGACCCGAACAACGACGTCGTGCTCGACGACGACACGGTCTCGAGCGAGCACGCCGCGATCGAGGTCCGCGACGGGCGTTACTGGCTCGAAGACCTGCGCAGCACCAACGGCACCCGTCTCTCCGATCGTCGCCTACGCGAAGGCGAGCGCTTCCCGCTGAAGGGCGGCGATCACGTCCGGCTCGCCGACGTCGACCTCATGTTCGTCGTCGAAGGCTACGTCCCCGGTGGCGCGACCGTCTATCTGAGCTCCTCGACGACCCCGCCCGCCGACTGGTCGACGCTCGTGGAGGGAGACGACGCGGCCGCCGAAGCGACGCCCGCACCGATCGAGGCCGCGATCTTCGGCGAGCCCCCGGCCGCCGATGCGCCGCGCGTGGAAGCCGTCCTCGAGGCGGAGGCGCCCGGCGGCGAGATCGTCTTCGCCGAACAGCGCGAGCGCCTCGACCCGGCGGAGGTCGTCGATCTCGACGCGCGACTCGCGGCGCCGGACGCCGAGACGGTGGACCCGCCGGCCCCGCCGAGCACGACGGCCGTCGAACGCGCCCGAGCCGCGCTGGAAGCGGTCGAGCGCGGCGAGTCCGATCCGGTGCCGCATACCGAACACGAGAACGCCGATCCTGCCGACCCCCTGGATGCCGCGTCGGACGCGACGCGCCCGAAGGGCCGGCCGAACCTCGAGCTCGTGACGTCACCCCCGGACGAGGACGTCTCCGAACCGGTGCCCGCGCCCGACGAGGAGGCCACCGAGCTCTTCCCCGACGCGCCGCCGCCCTCCGCGCACGACGCGCGGTCCGCGACGGGTCACGCGCAGCCCGCGGCGTCGGAGGTGCAGCCCGCGGCGTCGGGCGCGCAGGCGTCCGTCCGGTCCGAAGCGAGTCCCGACGCAGACGTGCCGAACGAAGCGCCTGCGGACCCGCCCGAGGCGGTGGACGATCGGACCGCGGCGCCGGCCGAGCCTTCCCTCTCCCCGGTCAGCGAGCGTTCGCTCCCCCCCGTCGGCGAGCCCGGCGGTCCGAACCCGCCGCTCGCGGCCTGCCTCGACCATCACCTGCGCCGCGTCGCGGAGATCTCTCCGGCGTTCGGGGATTTCGTCGCGCGGGCCTTCCCGGAAGACCTGCGTCAGGCGCTGCCGGTATCCGCGCTCGAGGTCGTCGACGCGGCTCGGGCGTCCGGCCGCGCCGAGCTCCGCCCCTATACGCGCGACCGCATCCGCTACGTCGTCTGCGGCCTGCCCGGTGCGATGGTCGAGGCCCGCGATCGCTTCGTCGCGGACTTTGGCGGCTTCACGCGTGTGCTGAACGAGCAGCTCCAGCACGAATCCTTCTCGCGCGACCGCTGCGAGATCCTCGCCCTGCTCACCTGCGGC
>JBCCZJ010000260.1:0-7562 GCA_039187915.1 Myxococcota bacterium | reverse complement strand
CGGCTGGCCCGGGTCGAGTCCCCGCCAGAAGACCGCGAGACAGACGAAGACGAGCGGCCAGACGCCGAAGCCGACGTGCGCGAAACCGTACGCGACGCCGCCGAGCGCCGCGTGGAGGAGGCCGCGCCGAGCAGGGGTCATCGCGGATCGGGCGCGGACTCCGCGGAGACGAGCACACAGGCTGGGGCGCGTCCTCGCGCACGGTCCTGCGCAGTCCGGCCGCGGTGGTCCCGCTTGTCCGGGTCGGCGCCGAGCGCGAGCAGCGCGGCCGCGGCGTCGTTGCCCGCCTTCGCGCACGCGCTGATGAGCGGCGTCTCCTGCCGGCGGTCGCGGCGCTCGATCGACGCGCCGCGCTCCGCCAGGAAGCGGATCGCGTCCGGGTGGTTCCCGATCGCCGCGTAGAAGAGCGGCGTGCGACCCTGCTGGTCGATCGAATCGATCTCGGCGCCGGCCTCGGCGAGCGCCGTCATCAGGTCGACGCGGCCCCGCGCCGAAGCCCACGAGAGGGCCGTGCGCCCGTTCGCGTCGGCGCGGTCGACCGCCGCGCCGCGTGCGTGGAGGAACGCGACCAGCGCGACGTCCTGCGCGTCGCGGGCCGCCAGGAGCAGCGCGCTTCGACCGAGATCGTCCTGCGTCTCGACGTCGACGCCGAGCTCGAGCGCTTTCTCGACCGTCGCGCGGTCGTTCGTGCGCACCGCGTGGAGGAGTCGCTGCTCCCGCGTGAATCGCTGGGGCGCGCGGACCTCGCCGAGCCCCATCGCCCGGTTCACGTACCCCGGACGCAGGTCCGTCGCCGGCTCCGCGGCGGTCGCTGCCCCACCCGAGAGCAGGGCGGCGACCGTCGCGAAGAGAGCGGGCGCTGCGGCGCGCGCGCGTCTCACCCCCGGTTCAGTTCCCGGAGATCGCGGCGTCGATCAGCGGCGCGACGATCTGGATGCCCGGATCCTGCAGGTTGTACTCGTTCCGCGGCTCCACCCAGCGGAGCACGGCGCCATCCTCGATCCAGCGGTCGATGAACCGGTCCATCCCGTATTGCGCGACGCCGCCCGGGCACTTCCAGCTCTGGCTCCAGGGCCACTGCCAGCGCTCGTACCACCGCTTCTTGCGGATGTTCGGGCAGGAGTGGCTGCCGATGAAGGTGATGATCGTCGAGCAGTGGCTGTCGTTGATCTGCCGTGCCCACGGAATCGAGTAGCTGAAGTTCGCGTGGTCGTTCATCTCGTCGATCAGCTCCGCCTGGTCCTCGCGCCAGAGGGCGAGGATGTCGGCCTGGCTGAGGTTCGGGTAGAAGCGTTCGTACGAGAAGCGCGAGAAGTTGAAGTCGCTCGAGTAGCCCGTGTAGGCGAGCTGGTCGTCGGGGAACTCGATCGCGACGAGATCCGTGGCGCTGCCGTAGTCGTTGATGTCGAAGGTCGCCGGCAGGGCGGCGAAGACCGTCTCGAGACCCCAGGCGTCGGTGATGGTGTCGTGCAGCGGACGTGAGTTGTCGCCGGCGCTGTCCGCCGGGAAGAGCGGGCCCGAGTCGTTCAGCATGAAGCCTTCGTTCGGGTCGAGCGTCGTGCGCGCTTCGTAGTAGCCGGCGGCCGTGGCGACGCCGCCGGCGCTGAAGCCGGAGACGAGCAGGCGGTCGATGTTCGGGAAGCGGCCCGCGAGGTACGCGAGCGCCGCCTGGGTATTCGTGAAGCCCGCGTGGCGGAACGTGATCGGCGGGTTCTGGCCGGCCGGATCCGTGTAGGTCTGGACCTCGTTGCCCACGTGCACGTCGCCCGTGCAGTAGGGCATGAAGACGACGTCCCAGCCGTTGGTGGCGATGATGTCCTGGCTGCGGAACGGCAGACCGGGGTCGTTGCCGTTCATGACCGGTGAGACGTAGGTCGCCGCGAGCTGCGTCACGTAGTCGTCGGGGATTCCGTTCGGGTTCGCCGCGCCGAGGATCCCGAGCTGCCCGCTGCAGGACTCGTAGTCCCAGCACGCGCCGCCGCCCTCGAAGTAGAGGACCAGATCGTTCGAGGAGAGATCGTCGTGGACGAAGAATTTGTACTGCGATCCGTCGCTGCAGACGGTGCCGGGGATCTCGATCCGCTCCCAGGCGTAGTCGTTGCCGCCGTTCACGACGTCTTCGATCCCGATCGCGCTCGCCGCGGACGGCAGCAGCAGGAACGTCGCGATCGCGAATCCGGCGAAGGAAAGGATCCTTCGCGCCTCCAGGTGGTTCTTCATGGTCGGCCCCCTCGCTTTCTGGCTCCGAGGACGATGCGTCTTCGCCTCGGAGTTCGGCGCGCGCCTGATCACGAACGCCGAGCCCGTGATCGATCCCGCGCGCGTTCTGCACCCGGAATCAGACTATCATGAGGCCAGAGTCGGACGGGGCGGGAAATGAACGACCCACTGCGACCGCCGGACATGTTTGACCGCGAGTCGTGGGTCATCCCCTCGGACGGACGTCGCGAAGGCGGCCGATCTGGAGAATGGGGAACGGGATTTTTCCTCCAGGCGCGCGACATCGATCCGGAAGAGACGTGTTAGTCGGCGGCGTCGTCCCGCGAATCGGCTTCATTGAAGAGCGCCTGGTCGGCTTTCCAGGCGGCCACGGCATCGACGTGGGCCTCGCGTCGGTCGAGGGCTTCCTGCAAGCGGAGGGGAAGCTCTTCGAGGCGCTGCCGATGCATGCGCCGCGAGAGCTCGACGAGGCCGCGATCCCGATCGGGCAGGGCCGCACCGTAATCGTCGAGCAAGCGCGTCGTGAAGCTGACGAGATCGCTCGACTCTCGCTGACGGTCGGCGTAGAACGCGCGGATGTCGGCCTCGGGCGCGTCGTTCGAGAGGATCCGCCCCCAGGCGCGATTCTGTGCTTCTCGTGCGGCGCGCCGCGCGTCCAGCACGGCCGGGTCGTCGGTCGGCGCGGCGAGGGTCCAGAACGCGTTGTCGGGCATCGCCTCCCGAAGCGCGTCGAGGTCGACGCGTGACCAGGCCCAGGCCGGGTCGTCGGGCGCGAAGAGTTCCTGAAGGACGTCGGCGACGCCGTTCGGCGGATTCGGCGCCGGCAGGCGCGGCGCTTCGGGGAGGGGCGCAGCGGGGGACGTCGTCGGAGGCGCCGCTCGCGGAGCGGGCGTCGGCGCGTCTTCCTGCGTCGCGAGGAAGACGAGTCCGGCGAGCGCGACGAAGGCGATGGCGGCCAGCGCGCGCGTGGGAAGCATCAGCACCATGGTCCATCCCTACCAGCGCGGTCGGGACGGATCAAGCGCGGAAGTGGCTGCGGGCCGCCTAGCCCGCCGCGGCCTTGAGCTTCACCTTGCCGTCGGTCACCACGACCTTGAAGTCCACGGCGTCGCAGCCGTACTTCTTCTTGATCGCGGCTTCCTGCTTGGCGATTGCCTTCTGGAGCTTCTCGGCGGTGAGGCCCTTCGTGTTCTGGCCGTTCGCCATCATGGCGTCTCGATAGGTCTCGAAGAGATCCCCGCGATCGGCGCCTCCGCCGCCCGCGTTCGGACGCGCGCCGCCGGCGCCCCCGTCGATGCCGCGCTCGCGGTCGCGCAGATCGGCCTTGAAGACGTGGCGCTTGTAGGTCCCCGCTTCGATCTGGCGGAGGATGTTGTCCCATTGGCGCTTGAACGCCTGGAAGCGGCCGTTCAGGCTGTTGAACTTGAAGCGCTGGGCCGTGTTCGTGATCCGCATGTTCGAGAACCGGATCACCGTCTTCTGGACCTCGGAGCGCGCCTGGCTGGGCTCCGTCGGCCGGGAGCCGAGGAAGTACTTCTCGTACTCGAGCTTCAGCTGCGTCAGCCGGACCTCGAGGATCTTCAGCTCTTCTTCGGTGGTCGGGGGGGCCATTTCCATCGACGTGGGAAATCGGGTGTCCGCCGGTTTCACTTGATGGGTTTCACCTACGAACCAGGCGGCCGAGGTCGCGTGCTGCGCACGCGCTGCCTCGGTTCTGCCTACGCCCGTCGCAGCGGCTCCGAGTGATCCCAGTCTGCCAGCACCGCGTTCAGCGCCGAGATCAGGTTGAGCGGCTGATCGAGCATGAGGTGGTGGCCCGCCAGGGGGATCTCGATGACGGGGTTCACGCGACCCATCAGGTCGTACATGTACTGC
This sequence comes from Myxococcota bacterium, assembly GCA_039187915.1. Classification (GTDB taxonomy): domain Bacteria; phylum Myxococcota_A; class UBA9160; order UBA9160; family UBA4427; genus UBA4427. Next base: position 3,467 of record JBCCZJ010000260.1, on the reverse strand, counting down.
CCGATCTCCTTGTTCACGAGGCCGCACTCGGACGCGAAGAGCGCCATGCGACACGTGATCTTGGGGAGATAGGGGCGCGCGGCGACGCGGGGATTCTCTTCGAAGGCGCTGAAGGCGTTGTGGTCGAACTTCCAGCGCCAGCCCTCGGGCTCTTCCTTGAGCGAGTGCCAGCCGACGTCGGCCATCACGTAGTCGAGGTAGTGGTCCTGGGGCGGCACGGTGCGGAAGCGCGAGAGGCCTTCTTCGCGCGACGCGTAGTGGCGCGGCTTGCCGAAGGCCTGACCCATGCGATGGGCGTCGACTTCGGGGTCGGGCGCGCTCACGGGCGAATCGCAGACGACGATGCCGGCGAGGGCATCGGGATGGAGCGCCGAGGTCGCGATCGTGACGAAGCCGCCCATGCTGTGCCCGACGACGACGGGCTGGCCCTCCATGCCCGAGTCGCGCACGACGGCCATGACTTCTTCGGTCCACTGCTCGAGGCTGTACTTGTCGCGACGATCGGAGTCTCCGTGACCCGAGAGGTCGAGCGCGGCCACGCGAAAACGGTTCGCATAGCGCCCGGCGACGTGGGTCCACCAATGGCTGTGGGCACCGCCACCGTGAACGAAGACGAGGCCACGACGGCCCCGTTCGCCCCAGGCGAGGTAGTGGATCGCGGCTCCGTCGACCTCGACCGTCTCGGCGGTGCGCGGGACGTCGAGGGCGTTTCGGTACCACTCGGGGGCTTCGGGGTGGCGGGCTTGGGTCGACATGGCGGTTCCGGATCCCGGGCGTTCGTCCGGGTGCGTTGGGGGGGGGGCGCTTCAGTGGCCGAAGGGAGAGCGCTTGAAGTACGCGGGCAGCGGTGCTTCGCGCGCCTGCGCTTCGAGCGCCCCGTCGACTTCGCGCGTCAGCTGGCGCATCTGGCGGTGGACGACCGTCTGTTCGGCGCCCTGCAGGATCGCGTGCGCGCGCCCTTCGGGATTCGTATAGAGCGACTCGACCTTCGGGCTGCGCGAGATGAAGGTCTCGAAGACCGGGTATTCGAGGCGGCGGATCTCCGAGAGCAGGTGGCCGAGCACGTCCTCGGTCTCCCCCTCGCGATACTTCACGCGGAGGTCGACCAGCGAGAGCAGCACCCGCGCCGCCGTCCGCGGGCGGTCGTTCGCCTCGAGGAGGTCGAAGACGCGCTTCGCCTCGATCAGGGACGCCTGGTCCTTCACGACCACGACCGCGAGGTCGCTCGAGAGGATCGAGGACTGCGTCAGGATCTCGAAATCGCTCTTGGTGTCGAGCACGATCGTGCCGGTGCGCTCGGAGGCGAGCAGGATCTGCTGGAGCGCCGTCGGTCGCTCGATCAGCGCCCGAAGCCGAGGGACGTCGCGGCTCGACGGGACGTACTCGACGCCGTACTGCCCGAAGCGCACGACCTTCGAGAGCGACCGCATGCGCAGGCCCGCCTCGAGGTCTTCGCCCGCGGTCGGGGCGTCGAGGTCGAGCGCGAACATCCGGTCGAGGCTGGTCTGGTCGTCGAAGCCGACCATCAGGACCGGGTCGTCCTCGTGGAGCGCTCGCAGGTAGACCGCGAGGTTCGCGGCGACGGTCGTCTTGCCGACGCCGCCCTTGTTGCTCGAGACCGAGACGACCCGGAACGGTCGTGCGGCGCGCCAGCCGGGCAGGTCCATCGCGTCAGACCTCCCCGGTCGCGTGTTCGGCGAAGGGATCGATCTCGAGGTAGCCGCTCAGGTAGTGGACGCCGACGTAGAAGGGCAGCGTGTCGAGGAGCGCGACCGTCAGCTTGAAGACGTAGCCGGAGCCGATGAAGACCCAGAGCTGGGGCCAGATCGGTTCCCCCGCATCGACCGGGAGCGCGCCCGCGTAGAAGTGCGTGATCGTGATGACGGCGAAGGAATCGACGAACTGGCTGACGACGGTCGAGCCGTTGTTGCGCAGCCAGAGATGGCGTCCGTTCGTCAGCCGCTTCCAGAAGTGGAAGAGCGTCACGTCGCAGAGCTGGGCGGTCAGATAGGCGATCATCGAGGCCGCGACGGCGCCCATGGTGAGGAACCGGACCTTGTAGAACGCGAAGTCGTAGGCGTCCGTCGGCGGTAGACCCGTCGCCGCGTCGAGGGTCGGCGCCGGTGGCATGATCCCGCCGACGTACAGGAAGGTGATGACGTAGAGGTTCAAGAGGAGCCCGACCCAGACCAGGAAGTTCGCGCGGGCCTGGCCATAGAGCTCCGAGATGAAGTCGGTGCACAGGAAGGTGATCGGGTAGGGCAGGACACCGACCGCGAGGGCCATCGGGACCCTCACCCCGAAGACGTCGAACGAGAAGTCGATGAAGCGCGAGACGCCCAGGATGTTGAGCATCGTCATCGAGCCCAGGAAGAGCCCGGCCAGCACCAGGAAGACGCGCTCTCGACGGGCGTGCAGCTCGCTCGCCTCGATCGGATGGAGATCGCTCACGCCGGGCCCCGCGCGAGCGCGAGGAGGGAGTCGAGACCCGCGCAGCGCGGATCGATCGTGGACGGGTCGTCGCTGGGTAGCACCTCGCCGATCAGTCGCTCGCCGAGGGCCTCTCGGAGCAGAACCAGGTTCCGCTCGTCCGCGTCGGAGAGTTCGCCCGTCGCATGGCTGATCACGACGCCGACGACGGGGCGGTCGCGGCGCTCGCAGGCCTCGAGGGTGAGCAGCGTGTGGTTGATCGTGCCGAGGCTCGCGCGGGCGACGACCAGGAGCGGCAGGTCCAGGCGGGCGGAGAGATCGGCCATCGTCGTCTTCGCGTCGAAGGGCACGAGCAGACCGCCGGCGCCCTCGACCAGCATGAAGTCGTGGCGCGCGGAGAGCGTCGACCACGACGCCAGCACGGGCGCGAGCTCGACGGAACGCTGCTCGAAGCGGGCGGAGGCTTCGGGCGCCGCCGGCAGATCGAACTGCAGCGGGCAGACGAGCTCGACCGGATCGTCGACGCCTGCGGCGGCGATCAGCGCGCGCGCGTCCATCGGCCCTTCGGCGGGGACGCCCGTCTCCGCCGGCTTCATCACACCGACGTCCACGCCCGCCTCGCGCAGGCCGCGGGCGATCAGCCGCGTCACGAAGGTCTTGCCGACGTCGGTGTCGGTCCCCGTCACGAAGACGCCGGCCATCGTCCTAGTCTCCCACCGCCCGGATCTCCTCGACGATCGCCGTCGCGAGCGCCTCGATCTCCGCTTCCGTGTGGGTCGCCATCGGCGTGATCCGCAGCCGCGCCGTGCCCGCTGGCACGGAGGGATGGCGGATGCCCTGGGCGTAGAAGCCGCGGTCGAGCAGGCGTTCGCAGACGGTCATGGTGGTGGCGTTCTCGCCGATCACGACCGGCAGGATGTGCGTCGTGCTCGGTTCGGTCGAGACGCCACCACCATGACCGTCTGCGAACGCCTGCTCGACCGCGGCTTCTACGCCCAGGGCATCCGCCATCCCTCCGTGCCAGCGGGCACGGCGCG
>JBCCZJ010000259.1:0-7585 GCA_039187915.1 Myxococcota bacterium | reverse complement strand
GCACGCTCAAGAAGGGCGACACGATCGTCGTCGGGACCGAGTGGGGTCGTGTGCGTCAGATGCAGAGCGACGACGCGAAGAACGTCAAGCTCGCCGACCCGTCGACGCCGGTCCAGATCACCGGTCTGGGCGGCGTCCCGCCGGCAGGGGCGGCCTTCCACGTCGTCGAGAACGACCGGGTCGCGAAGCAGATCGTGGATCACCGCGAGGATCAGGCCCGCGGCCAGGTCGCGGCGCCCAAGCCGAAGATGACGCTCGACGAGTTCTACGCCCAGGCCGAAGGCGAAGGCGCGAAGGAGCTCACCGTCGTCCTCAAGGCCGACGTGCAGGGCACCTGTGAAGCGGCCAAGGACTCCCTCGAGAAGCTGTCGACCGAAGAGGTCACGCTCCGGGTGCTGTCCTCGAGCGTCGGTGCGATCACCGAGAACGACGTGAACCTCGCCTCGGCGAGCGAGACGATCATCCTCGGGTACAACGTGCGGCCGGATCCGGCGGCGCGACGACTCGCCGACACAGAGGGCATCGAGATCCGCACGTACTCGATCATCATGGAAATGCTCGACGACGTGAAGGCCGCGATGGCTGGTCTGCTCCCGAACGTGGTGACCGAGAACATGGTCGGTCGCGCGGAGATCCTCGAGACCTTCACGATCCCGAAGGTCGGCACGATCGCCGGCTCCCGGATCGTCGAAGGCAAGGCGATCCGCCACGCCCATTGCCGCGTGGTGCGGGATGGCGTGCAGGTCTACCAGGGCACGGTCGGTTCGCTGCGTCGCTTCAAGGACGACGTCCGCGAGGTGATCAACGGCATGGAGTGCGGCATCGGCGTCGCGACCTACAACGACGTGAAGATCGGCGACGTGATCGAGATCTTCGAACTCGAGGAGACGCCGGCGACGCTCTGACGAGCCTCGAGCGTCCGTCCGCTCGCGCGCGCGTTTCCTGCCCTCGGCTCGACTCGGCGATCCAGCCGACCGCTTCGCTTCTGCCAACGCCTCTCCGGCGCTCCGGGCCACGCTGGCTCGCTCCTCCGGTGCGGCTTCGCTTTGCCGGTTCCATTCCGGTCGCGCCCATGATCGTCGGAGTTGCCGTCATCGAGATCCACGTCGAAGATGCCCAGTCGCTGAAAGCGAAGCGGGGTGTCGTTCGGTCGATCTCGCAGCGGCTGCGGAACAAGTTCAACGTGTCGGTCGGCGAAGTCGGCGGGCAGGGCACCTGGCAGCGGGCGACGCTCGGGGTCTCGATGACCGGGAGCGACGAGACGGGAATCCGGCGGGCGCTCGAGAAGGCCGTGGGCTTCGTGGAGGACCTGCATCTCGCGCAGGTGATCGACTGCGACGTCGAGACGCTGCGCATGCCGCTCGACGAAGAGGGGCCGCTCCCGGTGGGCGGCGACGAAGCGCGCGCCTGGGACGAGAACCTGGGCGGATTCCCGGACGAAGGAGAGGACTGAGCGGTTTGGCGGACAAGGTCCGGGTACAGCGCGTCGCGGAGCAGATCCGCGGAGAGCTCTCGCAGATCCTGCGCGACGAGGTCCGCGATCCGCGGCTTCCCCTGCTCACGATCACGCGGGTGAAGCTCGCCGTCGATCTCGGAGCCGCCACGGTCTTCTGGAGTCCGCTCGGCGAGGACCCCGACGAGGCGCGCGCCGAAGAGCTGCGCTCGGTGATGGAGCAGGTGACCGGCTACGTCCGGCGGTCGCTGTCGAAGCGCGTGAAGTTGCGGCACACGCCGGAGCTGCGCTGGGTGCTCGACGACTCGATCGCGGAGGGCAGCCACACCCTCGAGCTGATCCGCGAGCTCGACGTCCAGCCCGACGAGGGCGTGGGCGAAGAAGACTGAATCGAAACCATGGCCAGACGAAACAACCGCAAACGACGCCCCGAGCCGCCGGGCCCGTCGGGCTTCCTGGTGGTCGACAAGCCGTCGGGGATGACGTCTCACGACGTCGTCGACGCTGCGCGCAAGTGGCTCGGGACCCGTCGGGTGGGTCACCTCGGGACGCTCGACCCGCAGGCGACCGGCGTGCTGCCGCTCGCGATCCGGAACGCGACCAAGCTGATCCCGTTCATCGAGGGCGGCGCCAAGGGCTATGACGGCACGATCGTGCTCGGGGCCGAGACCGACACGCTCGACCATGAAGGCGAGGTGACGGCCCGCTTCGAGGGCGTGCTGCCCGACCGCGCGACGGTCGAGAAGGCCCTGGGTGAGTTCCTCGGTGACGTCCAGCAGGTCCCGCCGATGTACAGCGCCGTCAAGAAGGACGGCGTCCCGCTCCACAAGCTCGCCCGGCAGGGCAAGGAGGTCGAGCGCGATCCCAAGTGGATCACGATCGATTCCCTCGAGATGACGCGTTTCGATTCGCCGGAGCTCGACGTGCGCGTGCTCTGCTCGGCCGGAACCTACGTGCGCGTACTCGCAGCGGATCTCGGCCGGGTGCTCGGGTGCGGCGCCCATCTGGGCGGCCTGCGCCGGACGCGATCGGGCCCCTTCGTGCTCGAAGAAGCGAAGCGCTTCGAGCAGATCGAGGCGGCGCTCGAGGAGGACGCGCTCTCCGCGCTGCTCGTGTCGCCGGAGGAGGCGCTCGGCTTCCCGGTCCTCGGACTGAATCGCGAGCTTCGGATCCGGCTCGTGAACGGCGGCGACATCCCCGCCGGCGAGCTCCACAGCCGCAAGCCCGGCACCCGGATCTCGGTGCTGTCGGAGGACGGGGATTTCCTCGCGGTCGGCGAGATCCGTGCGGACCATCGGCTCTGGCCGCTCCGGGTGCTGCCCCAGGACGGCTGAGGCGCGCTTCGCCCTGCACGGCAACGCGACGAACGGGTCGAGACGCGGTGTCTCTGCGACTCCGGGCGGCGGGGGCCCGGGGGGCCGCGCGCGGCCCCCGGTCGTGCGCGGCGCCGCGCGAGGGCAAAGGTCGGCTCGGCGGGTCGCCGATCCGTCCGGGGCGACGTCGTGCGGGGCTCTTCGCGCGGGCGTCGGGGGAGGGTCGCTTGCCGAAGGTCGGAACGCGCGCGGGGCTGCGGGTCCTCTGGCTGCTGGTCGCCTGGCCCGCGCCGGCGGTGATCGCCGGGCTCGCCGGATGGAACGGCATCTGGGGCAGCGGCAGCGCCTCGATCGACTACCTGATCCCGATTCCGGTCGCGGGCGGGGTGCTCCATGTGCCGAGCTTCCTGCTCGCGACGGCGGTCGTCTTCGCGCATGGACGCGAAGCGACGCCGGCGACGGGGCGCGGCGGCTGGCTCGGACCGGTCCTCCTGGGCGTGTCGCTCTGCGGGCTGGCCGGGCTCGTCGATCTCGAGCGGATCTTCCGAGCGCTCACGACCGACGTGCCGTTCCGGTTGCGGGTCGAGAGGAATGCCCTCGCGCTCTTCGTGACGACCGACGCGTTGCTCGCCTTCCTGTGGACCCAGGGCGCGCGCTTCCGGATCACGCCGCGTTGGGCCCTCGCGCTCGCGCTGCCTCTCCTGCTGGTGGGACTCGTCTTCGCGCATGAGGGAAAGAGGACGCCTCCGCTTCGTCCGGGGATCGTCCTCCACGGCGAGGCGCGCGGAGACCAGATGCGGTGGATCTACGCGAAGCCGCAGCCCCTGCGCGAGTTCGAGGACGCGGCGCTCCGCCACGCCCTCGCGCATGCGCCAGAGAACGATGCGATCGCGGAGGACACGGCCTTCTTCTTCACGTCGAGCGCGACCGCGGCGGAGCGGGGGACGCCGGACGGGATCTTCGCGACGATCTGCCTGTACGAGGACGGGAGCGGGCCGATCCTCGGCGAGGGCCGGCTCGACTGTTTCGCGCACGCCTCATTCAGCGAGCGGCTCGCCGCCGGACGGATCGATCTCGACGCCGTCTGCGAGGCCCTCGCCGCGTCGAAGTCCGCGCCCGGCGACGGGCGCGCCGAGGCCCGGGCCTGCCGCCGCCGCGCCGCGCGGCGCTAGCCGGGGCGAAACCCCCTGAATCCGCTCGAAAAACCGGAATCGTGGCGTCGACCGCTTGCCAACCCGGCGGGGATCGGCAAGACTCCGCCCGTCCGAAAAACGACGAGAAAACAAAGGCTTCCCGGCGGACCGACAGGCGGTCCGCGAAACCACGGAAAGCGCAACCCGTCGATCTCCGCACGCGCGTCGAAGCGCGTGCCGCCTGGTCGACCACTCGAAGCGATTACGAACGCTCGAGTGCCAAGGAGTCATTCGACTTGATCTCTGCAGCGAAGAAGGCCGAAATCATCGCCAAGCATGCGCGCGGCGAAGGCGACACCGGTTCTCCCGAGGTTCAGATCTCCCTCCTCACGGAGCGGATCACGGGTCTCCAGGAGCACTTCAAGACCAACGCGAAGGACCATCACTCGCGTCGTGGTCTGCTCAAGATCGTGAGCCAGCGCCGCCGCCTGCTCGACTACCTCCGGAAGAAGGACGTGGATCGCTACCGCGCCCTCATCCAGGAGCTCGGCCTCCGAAGGTAATCCCTTCGCTTCGCGATTCGACCACCCCGTGATGCGGGGCTCGGTCATACGCGAACGGTGCCGCTCCGCGGCCCGCCCCCCAAGCCATTCGCGCATGGGTGATCCCGTATCCAGGGGCCTTTCCGCTCACGCGGAAAGCCTCCGAGGATGCGTAGTGCTTCGTTCCACGTCCAGGGAGGGCGTGGGTCTCGAGGCGTTCAACCGCATGGGCCCGCGCACTCCAACTCGAGAAGGAAGAGGGGAGTCCGAGCCGGTGCATACGTAAGTGAGCAAGCAAGAACATGCCTTATTGGTTCGAACCTACGTCCGTGTCCGTCGATGTCGGCGGCCGCGAGATGAAGATCGAGACCGGCAAGATCGCCAAGCAGGCGGCCGGTTCGGTCACCGTCACCTTCGGTGACACCGTCGTCCTCGTGACGGCCGTCCACTCGTCCCCGCGCCCGGGGATCGACTTCTTCCCGCTGACCGTCGACTTCGTCGAGAAGTTCGCCGCCGCCGGCAAGATCCCGGGCGGCTTCTTCAAGCGCGAAGGGCGTCTCGCGGATCGCGAGGTCCTCGTCAGCCGCTTCATCGACCGCTCGATCCGCCCGCTCTTCGCGGACGGCTACAACGACGATACGCAGGTCACGGCGACGGTCCTCTCCTACGACCCCGAGTACCCCGCCGACATGTGCGCCTTCGTGGGCGCGTCGGCCGCGCTCTCGATCTCGGAGATTCCGTTCCTCGGTCCGATCGGCGCCCTGCGCATCGGACGGATCGACGGCGACTGGGCGATCAACCCGGTGCCGGAAGACCTCGAGGAGAGTGATCTCGAGCTGATCGTCGCCGGCAACGAGAAGTCGATCGTGATGGTCGAGGGCGGCGCCCAGCAGCTGCCCGAGGACGAGGTCCTGAGCGCGCTCAAGCACGCGCACGAGCAGATCCAGCCGATCATCGCGGCGATCGCCGAGCTCCAGGCCAAGGTCGGCAAGGAGAAGCTCGTGATGCCCGAGGCGGAGGACAAGTCCGCCCTCGAGAAGCGCATCGAGGAGATGGCCGGGGACAAGCTCTCCGAGGCCTTCCAAATCAAGGAGAAGAAGGCGCGCGGCAGCGCCGTCAAGGCCGTCGAGAAGGAGGTCCGCGAGGAGATCCTCGAGGAGTTCCGGAACGAGCCCTTCGAGGCGAAGACGCTCGCCGACTTCGAGGCGCGCCAGGGCGATCTCAAGAAGCTCCAGAGCAACGTCAACAACATCCTCCACGACTTCGGTGGCGAGCTCATGCGCGAGCGCGTGATGGCGACCGGCGAGCGGATCGATGGACGGGCCAGCGACCAGATTCGACCGATCGCGGTCGAGGTCAGGCCCTTCCCGCGCCCGCACGGCGTCGCGCTCTTCACGCGCGGCGAGACGCAGGCGGTGGTGACCGCGACGCTCGGCTCCGGCTTCGACGAGCAGACGATCGACGGGATGGGCGGACGCTGGAAGAAGACGTTCATGCTCCACTACAACTTCCCGCCGTTTTCGGTCGTAGAGGCAAGGCCCCTCCGAGGACCGGGTAGACGGGAAGTCGGCCACGGGACGCTCGCCGAACGTGCTCTTTCGCAGGTTCTCCCTGATCACGAAGAGTTCCCGTACACGATTCGCGTCGTGTCGGAGACCCTCGAGTCGAACGGCTCGTCGTCGATGGCGGCGGTCTGCGGTTCGACCCTCTCGCTGCTCGATGCCGGTGTGCCGCTGAAGGCGCCGGTCGCGGGCATCGCGATGGGGCTCATCACGGACGGCAAGCGCACGGTCATCCTGTCGGACATTCTGGGTGACGAGGACCATCTCGGCGACATGGACTTCAAGGTCGCCGGTTCCCGGGAGGGCATCACCGCTCTCCAGATGGACATCAAGGTCACCGAGATCGACTGGGACATCATGGAGAAGGCGCTCGGCCAGGCGAAGCAGGGTCGGCTCCACATCCTGGACTGCATGGACAAGGACACGGCCGAGGACCTGAACGGTCTGAACAGCCGTGAAGACCTCCACGAGTTCGCTCCGCGCATGGAGACCCTGCAGGTCAAGCCCGATCGCATTCGCGACATCATCGGGCCTGGCGGCAAGGTGATCCGCGCGATCCAGGAGACGACGGGCGCGAAGATCGACGTCGAGGACTCCGGTGCGGTCTCGGTCTTCGGGCCGGACGGCGCCAGCGTCGCGCAGGCGATGGCGATGGTCGAGGAGCTCACGCAGGAGGCCGAGATCGGTCGGATCTACCTGGCGAAGGTCAAGCGGATCGCCGACTTCGGCGCGTTCGCGGAGATCTTCCCCGGCACGGACGGCCTGATCCACATCAGCCATCTCGCCGAGGGCCGCGTCGACAAGGTCACGGACATCCTGGAAGAGGGCGACGAGGTGCTCGCGAAGTGCATCGACATCGATCCCTCCGGCCGCATCCGGCTCTCCCGCAAGGAGGCCCTGGCGGACCAGGCGGCGAAGGACGCCGACGGCGAGTAGCCCGAGGTTTCGCAGGGCGGCCCGGTCGCCTATCGAACGACCGCGCGGGGTCGAGCCGGAAGGCTCGGCCCCGCGTTTCGTTTCAGCTTCGTAAAGACGCGCATGAGGGCTCGACCCATCGGGCGCCAGAGGCTACGAACCGGGGATGGGCGAGCCCGAGACCCACGATGCCTTCCGCGCCGGCCAGCCCGTGCGCGTCGAGATCCTCCGCGAGGCCCACGCCGCCGACCTGCCGCTGCCCCAGGCCGAGTCGGAGGCCGCCGCGGGGGTCGACCTGCGCGCCGCGGTGGCGGAGCCGGTCGTCCTGGCCCCGGGAGAACGGCGGTTGATTCCGACGGGGCTGCGCATCGCGCTGCCGGTCGGCTACGAGGCCCAGGTGCGCCCCCGGAGCGGACTGGCGCTCCGTCATGGCATACTCATCCCGAACTCGCCGGGGACGGTCGATGCCGACTACCGCGGCGAGCTTCAGGTCCTCCTGATGAACGGAGGCCACGAGGACTTCGAGGTCGGCCGCGGGGACCGCATCGCCCAGCTCGTCATCGCCGCCGTCGCGCGGCCGCGTTGGGTAGAGGTCGAAGTGCTCTCGGAGACCGAACGGGGCGAGGGCGGCTGGGGCCACACCGGCCGTCGGTAGCCCGGACGTGTG
>JBCCZJ010000258.1:0-7597 GCA_039187915.1 Myxococcota bacterium | reverse complement strand
GGCGCTCGCGGCGCGCGAGCTCTTCCCGAAGATCGCGGCCCTAGAAGAGCTCGTCGCCACGATCCGGACGGAGTACGGCGTCGCGACCGTCGTCCTCACCGACGGCGAGCGGGGTGCGCTGCTCTGCGACGGCGACGGCGCACGCTGGATCCCGGCCTACCCGGCCGCGTCCGTCGTCGATACGACGGGGGCCGGCGACGCCTTCTTCGGCGGATTCCTGGCGGGGCAGGCGCTCGGCCTCTCGGTGGACGACGCCGCGCGGCTCGGCAATGCGTGCGGTGCCGCCTGCGTCGAACGGATGGGCGCTTTTCCCGAGGCGGCGGAAGACCTGCGGGCGCGCGCGATGGCGCTCTACGACGGACCGGCGCCGGCCGATCCGCGTTGGGCTGCGCTGTCGGCGGCGGCGACGACCGAGCCGGTGCCCGGGGCGGCCGGGCGTCGCGTGCTCGACGTGGCCGCGCGGGAGCTCGGCGCGCTGGCGGAGCGACACGACGGCGTGTCGCTGCAGGCGGCGGCGGAGCTGATCGAGGCGGCCGAGGCCGTCGGTGGGCGCGTGCACGTGACCGGCGTCGGCAAGCCCGAGCACGTGGCCCACTACGGCGCGAGCCTGCTCTCCTCGACGGGGATTCCCGCGACGTTCCTGCACGCGACGGAATCGCTGCACGGGAGCCTCGGCCAGATCGTGGCCGGCGACGTCGTGATCGCGATCAGCAACAGCGGCACGACCTCGGAGTGTCTCCTCGCGGTCGAGGCGATCCGCGGCTACGGCGGGAAGTTGATCGCGGTGACCGGGGGGCTCGCTTCGCCGCTCGCGGAGGCGGCGGACGTGACACTCGACGCGGGGGTGAAAGAGGAAGGCGGTCCGCTCGGCCTCGCGCCGCGCGCGAGCGTCGCGGCGGAGATCCTCGTGATCGCGGCCCTCGGCGCCGTGCTGCAGTCGCGCCGCGGTCTCGACCGCAACGACTACGCCGCGCGCCACCCGGCCGGCGCCCTCGGCAAACAGGCGCGCGGGGAATAGCGCGGGCCGCCTTCGTCTTCGTGACCGCGCGCGGCGCGGTTCCCGAGGGGCGAGCGCGCGCGCTGCCCGGCCTGCCCGGCTGCGCGCGTCCTGCCATTGACGCTCGGGGGCCGTGCCCGTACTGTCCGCGGCTCGAAATCCCGCGATCGCGGGGTCGCTTCGCTCCCCAGGGCGGACGCCACGACCCGCGACGCGCACGAAACCACGTTCATGGGGCCGTAGCTCAGCTGGGAGAGCGTCGCGTTCGCAACGCGAAGGTCGGCGGTTCGATCCCGCTCGGCTCCACCATTTTGCGCAAAGTGGACCCGCAGGCCGGTACGGCCTGCGGGTCCGTTAGTTTGGGTCGGGGGGGGGGTGGGGGAGCGCCGAGCGGCGCCGTTCGGGGCGAAGGTGACGTGCGTATCCCGCGGGCGAACGTGTTTCTCCGCGGAAGGGGGTGCTGCGGCGCCGTTCGGGTCGAGGGTTCTACGCGAATCCCTGCGGCGGCCGTGCTGCTGATCCGGAGAGGAGGCGGGACCGCGTTTCTCGGGGCGGGGGCTCTGCCGATCGGGCGGCTCGGCGTGCTTCCGGGACTGTTAGGCGAGGGTGAGCTGCAGGTGGGTGGCGAGAGCGCCGGCGAGGAGCGCGCCGTCGACCGCGAGGTGGCCGTAGTGTTCGGTGGCGCGAAAGCGGGCCAGGGCGAGGAACTCGAAGACGGGGAGCCAGGCGAGCGGGGCGAGGTCCGTCGGGACGAGCCAGGCCGCGGCCAGGGCGAAGACGAGCGCCGCGCGGGCGAAACGGAGCGCCGGTGCGGGGCGAAGGGCGGCTTCGTCGTCGCGCAGGTTCGAGGCGACGAGGTTGGCCCAGAACGTCGGGAAGAGGACCAGCGCGAGGGCCGCGGCGCTCTCGGCGGTCGCGTCCGGCGCGGCGAGCCAAGGGAGGCCGACGCAGATGCCGGTCCACGAGAGCGAGACGTAGATGCTCTTCCAGGCCGGTGCGCGCTTGAGGCGGCGGTGGAGCAGGCCGACGGCGCCGAGACTCGCGCAGAGCGCGAGGCTGGCAGGAGCGCTGCCGACGGCGGAGGCGACGAGGACGAGCGCGGCGAGGCCGAGCGCGACGCGAAAGGACGTCTGGTTTCGTTCGATGAACGCGGTTCGGTCCGGAGACGTATGGCGATCGCGTTCGAGGTCGCGGAGCCGATCGACGCCATAGATGACGAAGCCGCCCGAGGCGGTCATGACGGCCCAGCGCACGAGGTCCTCGGCGTCGAGCAGCCGACCGACCGCGGTCGTGAGCGCGCCCGCGATCGCTGCGGGGATCCAGAGCGAGAACGCCAGCCGGTCGGCGAGCGACGTCGTCGAAGGCGCGTCGGCGTGGGCTCCGGACGGGAGGGTCACGTGGACCTCGGCGGTGGGGGGGTCGGGGGATCGCGAGGGCGGCCGTCGAAGTATGCCAACGGTGGCGGGCGCGCCCCATGCAGCGAATCGAGAGCGGCCTCGGGGGCCGGAGGGGTCGTCCCAGCGCGCGCGGGGCGTCCCTCGCGCTAGATTCCGGGTCGCGCGTCCGCTTTCCAGGCGGGCGACCGCACGGAGTCCGACCGGATGTGGGTCAGCAAGATCAGCGAGATCATCGGGTCGAGCCCCGAGAGCTTCGAAGCGGCCGCGGCCGGCGTCGTCGCCCGCGCGAACCGGACGCTTCGCGGCATCACCGAGATCGAAGTGCTCGACAAGCGGATGAAGGTCGAGCACGACGGCGTCACCGAATACCGCGTGCGTCTCCGCCTGTCCTTCGACGTGGCGCCGCACATCGAGTCGCACTGGTAGGCGCGACCCGAGGACGAATCCCCCATGGCCATCGCTTCCGTCTCCACGATCACGAGCGCCTCGCCCAACAGCTGGCAGGAAGCCGCCGAGCTCGGCCTCGAGCGCGCGCGGCAGACCTTGCGCGGGATCACCGGCATGAAGGTCGTCGAGGAGAAGGCGGCGGTCGAAGACGGCGAGATCGTCGAGTACCGCGTCACGCTCCAGGTGATCTTCCTGCTCGAAGAGACGGACGAGGCCGCCCCTCCGACCGGGAACGGCGCCTAGCATGACGGGCCCGGCGTCGACCGCCCCGCCCGTCCCGGCGATCGTGACTGCAGGCGACAGCCGGGCCGCGAAGGCCGTGTACGGCAAGAGCAAGGTCTACCTCGAGGTCGACGGCCTGCCGCTGGTGGCCCACGTCGTCCGGACGCTCCAGGACTGTCCCGAGATCTCCGCGGTCTGGGTCGTCGGCGATCCCGGCCGTCTCGAGGCGGCGCTCGGCGGCAAGTCCTTTCGGGCGGGGCTCTGCAAGCCGCTCTACATCGTCGAGCAGCAGCGCGATCTGATCGCGAACTGCTGGGAGACCTATCGGCGGATCCTCGCCGACGATCCGACCAAGGGGCACGATCCGGAGACGGAGGCAGATCGCGACCAGGAGGTGCTCTTCCTGTCGGGCGACCTGCCGCTCGCGACGCCCCAGGAGATCTCCACGTTCATCCAGCAGGCGCGCCTCCAGGGCGACGACCACGTCCTCGGCCTGTGCCCGGCCGAGTCCCTCGACGTCTATCGCCCCGCGAACCCGGACGACACCGGGATCACCGTCGCCTACTTCAACCTGCGCGACGGGCGCTTCCGTCAGAACAACCTGCACTACGCGCGGCCGGCGCGGATCGGCCGACGCGAGCGTCTCGAAGAGATGTACGAGATGCGCCACCAGCGGCGCTTCTGGAACATGTTCACGCTGACCGTGCGGCTCCTGCTCGATCGGGTCGGCGGGCTCAAGATCGCGTTCCTGTTCGGCATGATGCACATGGCCGGCGTCGCGGATCGCAACGGTCGCCCGCGCCTGGCGCGCCTGCTGGCGCGCTTCGTGACCCTCGAGATCAACCGCACGACGATCTGCAAGCTGCTCGATACGCGCTTCTCGTTCGCGGTGACGGAGAGCGTGGGCCCCGCGCTCGACGTCGACACGGAAGAAGAGTACGACGCGATCTGCGAGAAGTACGACGAGTGGATCCGCGAGCAGCGCGAACGGAGCGAGCGGCTCCACGGACCGATTCCGCCGCGCCTCGCGGCGCCAGGGGGAGAACCCGTTGCCTGAGAACGAAGCGATCACCGCCGTCCGCGAGCGCGCCGCGCTCTTCGACATGACTGGCGAACGCGGGCTCGTCGAGGTGGCCGGCGAGGACCGCGTGCGCTGGCTCGACGGCATGATCTCGGGCGACGTCACGCGTCTCGACGAGGCGGGGGACGGCGCCGGCTGCTACGCGACGCTCCTGACGAATCGGGGTGCGATCATCGCGGATCTCCACGTCGGAAAGCGCGGAGACACGTTCCTCCTCGAGAGCCTCGCGAGCGGGATCCCGAAGACGATCGCGGCGCTCGACCGCCTGCTGATCGCCGACGACGTGACGCTCACCGATCGGAGCGGCGACTTCGCGACCCTCGGGCTCGAAGGCCGTGCGGCGCGGGCCATCCTGGCCGCCGCGGCGAACGCAGCGCCGCCCGAACCGGAGGCCTGGGCCGATCTCGTGATCGGCGGGGCGGACGTGCTGGTCGGCGCGTTCGGCTGGACCGGCGAGGCCGCGTTCCAGCTTCGCTGCGCCGATGGCCGACGCGCCGCGGTCGAAGCGGCCCTCGAGGAAGCGGCCGGCGGGACGCTCGCGCGCGGTGACCTGGCGACGCTCGAGGTCCTGCGCGTCGAGGCCGGCGTGCCCGCGCTCGGGCGTGAGCTCGATGAAGAGGTGCTGCCGCCGGAGGCTCGGCTCGAGCGGGCGATCGCGACGGACAAGGGCTGCTACGTGGGACAGGAGATCGTGGCGCGCCTGCGCGCGCGTGGACAGGTGAACCACCTGCTGGTCGGCTTCGCGCTCGAGGTCGATCGGATCCCGGGCGAAGGCACGGAGGTGACCGCGGGCGAACGAAGGACCGGCGAGCTGACCAGCGTCGCCGAGTCGCCCCGTCACGGCACGATCGCCCTCGGCTACGTGCGGCGCGAGCACGCCGATCCGGGGACCGAGATCACCTTCGAGGGCGGTCGGGGTCGCGTGGTGGATCTGCCCTTCGAGTGGATCGGCGAGGCGCCCGCTTGAAGCGCGGCTGGCTGATCGTCTTCGCGAAGGCCCCGCGACCCGGGCTCGTGAAGACGAGGATGTCGCCGCCGCTCGGGCTCGATCAGGCGGCCGAGCTCTACGAAGCGATGCTCGCGGACGTGCTGGACGCGAGCGCGCGCTTCGCCGCCGAGCTCGACCTCGAGCCCGTCCTCGCCGTCCATCCGCCGGACGCCGTCGCGGAGATGGTCGGACGCGCCCCGCCCTCGTTTCGGCTGCAGGTCCAGAAGGGGCTGGGGCTGGCGGAACGAATGGCGAACGCGTTCGCAGAAGCGGTCGCTGCGGGCGCGCCCTTCGCCCTGCTTCGCGGGAGTGACAGTCCTGCGCTGGATCAGACACAGATCGAGGTGGCAAAGCTACAACTCGAGGGCGGAACCGATGTCGTTCTCACGCCCGATGGCGGCGGTGGCTACGCGATGGTCGGCCAGAAGGCGGCGGAGCCCCGTCTCTTCGAGGTCCCCATGTCGACCGACGACATGATCGATCGAACCGTCTCGCTCTGTGCCGATCTGGGTCTCGCCGTGCACGAGACGAAACCGACCTTCGATCTCGATGGCGTCGACGATCTCCAGGCGGTCGAGTCGCTGCCGTCCGGACGAGCGTCCGACCTCTGCCCCCGAACGGTCGAAGCGATTGCCGATTTGCGCCACAGGGGTGTGCTATAGATCACCCCCGTCGGCAGGCACCGTCGTTACCCCCCGCTAACGAGTGGACCGAGAGCCAACGCTTCCGCCGTCGAAGTCGACGAATGGAAGCGGCAAAGCGTCCAGGAAAGCCCACCGGATCCCGAGCAGCGCGCGCTGCGACCCGAGCGCGCCGAACGTCGAATCGGGACCGGATGCAATCGACCCCCCGTCGGAGCATGTGGCGAGCTTGCGTACCGAGCCCCACGACGAAGTGAATGAACTGCAGCCGGCTTCGGCCGAAGCGCGCTCGAATGGGCGTGTGAGGATCGGTGTGCTGCGCCGAGACCTGCGCACCTGCCTTGCGGACGCGCAGGCGATGGCGTTCGATCGGGCAGCGGGCTTCTCAGTGGAACCCCCTGACGGCGCGTCGACCCCGGGAAAGGCCGTCTCACCAGATTTTCGTGCCGATTCTTTCCGGCACGGCACTTGCTCTTCCGATGCGGGACAGTTGCGTCCCGAATACCATTCCTCCGCGCTCGAGAGTGCAGAGGCAAGGGACCCTGCGTCCCACATGATTCCCTCGGTGCCGGAGGGAGGTCCCGATTTTCGAGACCTCGCGCGGTTCGAGTGGAGAGTCCGACAACCTAGTAGGAGAGATTCCCAATGCGTTCCAAATTGATCACCGTCGTCACGGCGGTCGCGAGTACGTTGCTCGTGACGCACGTGGCTGCCGCCGACCAGGTCCAGGAGCAACTCCAGCTCATGGAGCAGCGGATGGCGGAAATGGAGGATCGTCTCCAAGCGACCTCCGACGAGCTTGCGGCTGCGCAGGCGACCGTCGTCGAGCAGCAGGACCTGCTGATCGACTCCGGCCTGTACGAGGACGAAGGCCTCCGCTCCGGCGCGGGCTTCTTCGACATGGTCGACGTCTCGGGTGTCGCCGCGGCGAGCTACAACCATCGGATCATCGAGGGTGAAGAGACGACCGGGGGCAACCCGCTCTTCAAGAACCCGAACGCCAACACGTTCCAGCTCGACCAGATCTGGCTGATCCTCGACAAGACCCCGACGGACGAGAGCCGCGGCGGTTTCCACGTCGAGTTCGTGTCCGGCGTCGCGGCCGAGGCGCAGATCTCCGGCGTGAACGACGGCGAAGTCGGTGTCTACTCGGCGTACGCCAGCTGGCTGGCTCCGGTCGGCAACGGCGTCCAGGTCGACATCGGTAAGATCCCGACCCCGCTCGGCGCCGAAGTCGTCCAGACTAACGGCAACTACTTCATCACGCAGGGTGCGGTCTTCGGTCTCCAGCCGGTCGTCCACACCGGTGTTTCGGTCACGACGCAGCTCTCCGATTCCCTCGGTTTCACCGGCGGTATCGTGAACGACGTCTACAGCGACACCAACTTCTCCGCGGACAACGACAAGGCCTACTACGGTCAGCTGCAGTTCGCGGGCGAGGGCTTCGGTCTCAACGTCGGCGGTATCATCGGCGACGCGGATGCCAGCACCTGCGGCATCGGCACCACCGGTGGCGGCCGCAACAACGAGTGCCGCGTGTCGGTCGTCGACGTCGTGCTCTCCGCGGATCCGACCGACAACCTGAGCCTCTGGGTGAACTACGACTGGTTCCACCAGAACGGCGCGGACGCGACGGGCCACGGCGACGCGCACGGCATCTCGGGTGCCGGTCGCCTCGCGCTGTCCGACGACTGCGGCATCTCGGGTCGTGTGGAGTACATCTGGGCCGAGGACACCCTCGACCCCGGTTCCAGCGACGACGCCGAGCTCGTGACCGCGACGCTCACCGGCGACAAGACGCTCGCCGAGGGTGTCGTGGCGCGC
>JBCCZJ010000257.1:0-7600 GCA_039187915.1 Myxococcota bacterium | reverse complement strand
GGCGGCACCGGCATCGGGGCGGCCTGCGCGATGCGCCTCGCCCAGGACGGCGCGGCGGTCACGATCTGCGGACGGACGGAGTCGAAGCTCGAGGACGCCGCGAAGAAGGTCGAAGCGGCCGCCGCGGCGACCGGCAAGGGCGGCTCGATCCAGCTGACGAGCGGCGACGTCACGAACGAGGAGGACGTCGCGCGGATCATGGCGAAGGCGGCCGAGCCGACCGGCGAGCTCGACGGCGTCGTCGCGAACGCGGGCGGCGGCGGCGGCATGGGTCCCTACCACCTCCAGGACACGGACGAGTTCCTGCGCGTCCTCCACCTGAACGTGCTCGGCACCATGCTCTGCGTGAAGCACTCCGTTCCGTACATGGTGAAAGCGGGCGGCGGCTCCTTCGTCGGCATGTCCTCGATCGCGGGTCACGTGACCCATCTCTACTTCGGCGCCTACTGCGTCGGCAAGGCCGGCATCGAGGAGATGATGAAGAACGCCGCGGACGAGTTCGGCCCGAGCCACATCCGCTTCAACGCGATCCGACCCGGCTTCATCGCGACCGAGATCATGGAGGGCGTCCCCCGCGAGTCGGACGTGTACGCTTCCTACATCGAGAACACGCCGATGAACGGCGTGGGCGAGTCCGAGGACGTGGCCCACCTCGCCCGCTACCTGATCGGCCAGGAGTCCCGCTGGGTCACCGGGACCTGCATCAACGTCGATGGCGGTCACGCGCTCCGCCGCGGTCCGAACTTCGGTCCGTTCATCGAGCCCGCGATCGGCGCCGACGCGATGATCGGCCGCCCGCCGAAGGGCTGAGCCGGGCGAACGACGCATGACGGACGCGGAGCCCACGATCTTCTTCGAGGACATCGAGGTCGGGAGCGAGCTCTCGAGCGGCTGGTTCGACGTCGAGCGCGACGACGTGATCGCCTTCGCGGCGCGGTGGGACCCCTACCCCCATCACCTCGACGACGCCGCGGCGGAGGCGTCCGTCTTCGGCCGGATCGCCGCCTGCGCCTCCCACACCTTCGCGATCTCGACCCGGCTGACCCACGACCTTCCCGGCACGATCGCGATGGCGGCGGGACTCGGCGGCGACGGGTTCGATCTCGTCGCCCCGGTCTACGCCGGATCGAAGGTGCGGCTGACGCGTCGCTACCTCGCCGCTCGCGATTCGAAGTCGCGTCCGGACGTGGGCATCGTGACGCTCGAAGACCGGCTGACCGACCAGGAAGGCCGCCTCGTCTTTCGCACGTCGGGCTCGATGTTCGTGTCGAAGCGCTCGGGCTGAACGAGGCGCGCCTCAGGGCGCCGGGGCGGGAGCGGAATCCGACGACGGCGACGCCGGAGCCGGCGCCGACTCGATCCGCCGGCCGAGGGGCGCGACCGCGTCGATCGCGGGAAAGAAGTCGTACTCGATGGCGTCGCAGAGCTGGGCCACGCCGTCGACGATCAACGTCAGCGTTTCGTGCAGACCGACCTCGAGCACGTCCTCCACGTCCATCTGGATGAAGGAACCGATCACACGTTCGAAAGCGGTCTGGGACGCCGGCGGAAGCGCCTCGGGGCGCTCGCGCAGGATCTGCTGGAGCAGCCCGCCCGTCCGGTCGAGGTTGTACATCACCGAGCGCGGAAAGGTCCGGTCGAAGAGCATGAACTCGGCGACGGCCGCGCCGCTCAGCACGCTGGACGAGAGCTTGAAGAAGGGCTCGTACGCCGAGCAGGAGCGAAGGATCGCGATCCACTGCGCCGCGTCCGCGGGCGACGTCTCCTCCCGGTCGCGGAGCGCGTGATGGTGGACGTCCAGGACCCGGGCCACGAGCCCCGCCCGCTCGACCGCCCGTCCCAGGACGATGAACGAATAGGGCGTGTCGTGGAGCATCGTGCTGTAGCGCGTACCGTGGAACATCAGGCAATGGCTGTTCACCCGCGCGTAGAAGGCGTCTCGATCGCGATCGAAGAGGCGCCGCGCCGAGCGCCCGTTGATCCAGAGCCAGAACTCGTTGACCAGCGCCCACATCTCGACGCTGATCACTTCCCGGATCGTGCGCGCGTTTTCGCGGACGGCGCGCGCAGCGCTGAGGATCGAGCTGGGGTTCGTCTCGTCCCAGACCAGGTAACGCTGGACGACCTCGGCGTCCTCGAAGTGCTCGGCTCCGATCCGCTCCAGGAAGTCCGCCTCCTGCCCGAGAACGATCACGAGCGGCCGCCACTGTTCCGGCGTCGACTGCGGGATGTCGAGTCGGAAGGAGGAGTTCACGTCGAGCACCCGCGACCAGGTGTCGATCCGCTCGAGGTAGCGGGAGAGCCAGAAGCAGGACTCGGCGACCCGCGAGATCATCGGCCCGCCTCGACGACCCAGGTGTCCTTCGACCCACCGCCCTGACTCGAGTTGACCACGTAGGACCCCTTGCGCAGCGCGACCCGCGTGAGGCCGCCGGGAAGGACCCAGGTGTCGTCACCGGTGACCGCAAAGGGACGGAGATCGACACGGCGGGGCTCGACCCCCTTCGACGTCCAGGTCGGACAGCTCGACAGCTCGATCCGGGGCTGGGCGATGAAGTTGCGCGGGTCGGCCTCGATCCGCTTGCGGAACTCCTTCAGCTGTCGCTTCGAAGCGGAGGGTCCCATCAGCATGCCGTAGCCGCCCGCTTCATTGACGGATTTCACGACGTACTCGTCGAGGTGGTCGAGGACCTGCCGACAATCGTCCTCGCGGGCGCAGACCCGCGTCTCCACCTGCGGCAGGAGGATCTCTTCGTCGAGGTAGAAGCGGATCATGTCGGGCACGAAGGGGTAGATGCCCTTGTCGTCGGCGACACCGTTTCCGACGGCGTTCACGATGGCGACGTTCCCCGCGGCCCAGGCGCCGATCAGGCCTTCGACGCCCATCAGGCTGTCGGAGCGGAAGACCTTCGGATCGAGGAAGTCGTCGTCGACCCGCCGATAGATCGCGTCGATCGGCGTCGGCCCGTTCGTCGTACGGGCGTAGACGCGGTCGCGGTCGACGAAGAGATCGCTGCCCTGGACCAGCGCGCAGCCGATCCGACGCGCGAGGTAGCTGTGCTCGAAGTAGGCCGAGTTGTAGGGCCCGGGCGTGAGCACGGCCATCCGTTTCCGCCCGCCCTCCCCCGGCGCGACGGCATTCATCGCCTCGCGCAGCTTGTGCGGATAGCTCTCCACGGCCGCGACCTGGGAGTCGCGGAAGACCTCGGGGTAGGTCTTCTTCATCGTCTCCCGGTTCTCGAGCACGTAGGAGACGCCCGAAGGCACGCGCAGGTTGTCCTCGAGGACCACGAATCGCCCCTCGCCGTCGCGGATCAGATCGACCCCGGCGATGTGGACCCAGACGTCCTTCGGCGGCCGGATCCCCATCAATTCCGGCCGGAACGCCTTCGATCCCTCGACGAGGAATCGGGGCACGACGCCTTCCTCCAGGATGCGCTGCGCGCCGTACACGTCGGCGAGGAAGCAGTTGAGCGCACGAATGCGCTGGACGATGCCCTCGCGAACGGTCTCCCACTCGCGGGCGTCGATCACGCGCGGGATCAGGTCGAAGGGAAAGATGCGCTCGGTCGAGCCCTTCTCGTCGTAGAGCGTGAAGGTGATGCCGCTCCGCAGGAACGTGTCGTCGGCGAGCCGCTTGAGGCGTCGGAAGTCGGCGCGCGAGAGCGCGTTCAGATGATCGGCCACGCGCTGGGCGGCGGGGCGGACGGCCTCCTGGCCCTGCCCCGCGAAGAACTCGTCCCAGGTGTCGTCGAGGGGCGCATAGCCTTCGAAGAGCTTGCGTCCGACGCTGTCTGCCCTGGACCCTTTCGACGCCGCCATGCGTCGAGCGTATCGCGTTCCCCTGCGAGATCCTCGCGCTTCGCGTAGGCCTCGAGGCGAAGCACGACCGGAGATGCGCCGAAGACGGCCCGCCAGTGCCGAGCACGGCTCTCTTCTCTTCGGAGTCGAGCAACCGAGGACCGCATCGCTCCGCTGCACCGCGCAGAGTGCGCTGACGAATGCTCACGCACTGCGGATTCGATACGCTCCCGGCGTGGAAGATGCGACTTGGTCACGCGCCGAACAGCTCGCGCTCTCCTTCGACGGGCCGACCTCGCCGACGCTCGCCTTGCGCGGCCAGCGAGACGGTCAGGCCGACCTGCTGCCGCAGCGATGGGGGATCGGCTGGTACGGTGACAACCATCGCTCCGTCTCGATCGTCCGCGACGACGACCTGCCCGCGGGCACCTCGCTCGCCCACTTCCTCGATGACTGGGGCGATCCGCGCACGAGCCTGATGCTCGGCCTCGCCGACGGCTTCCGCGACGAGTCCACGCGGAAGGACGAGGGCCAACCCTTCAAGAAGGCCTACGCCGCGCGCAACTGGATGCTGAGCTTCGTCGGCGCGCTCGACCCGACCATGAAGGTCGACCTCGCGCTCGGGGACGACGCCTTCGACATCGCGCCGGTCGGCGCCTCCGCGGCGGAGCACGCGCTCTGCTGGCTGATCTCGGAGATCCGCGCCGCCGGCGCGCGAACCGTCGACGAGTTCGGCTGGCGACGGCTGGTGGGCGCGTTCCAGCGCGTGAACGCCTTCGGGCCGGCGAGCTTCATCTTCACGGACGGGATCGATCTCGTGGCCTACCGCGACGAGCAGGACCGCGTCCCGCTCTACTGGACGCGTCGCGTCCCACCGCACGAGGAACACACGCTCGAGGGACGAGCCTTCCGGATCGGCCACGACGGCCCCCTCGACGCGTCGCGAACCGTGCTCGCCGTCTCGACGCTGCCCATGCGCGGCGCCCGCTGGACGCCGCTCGAGCCTGCAGAGCTTCGCGTGATCCGCGGCGCCCAGACGGTCTGGAGCAGCCATCCGGCCGGAATCGACGAACAGAACTTCAGCCGGATCGGGCAGCCGCAGGTCTCGCGCCGCAACGTCGACGACGGACTCGCGCCGGGCGCCGCGCAGCAACAGCAGGCCATGGCTGCGGATCCCGCGCCCGCCGTGGTCCCGATCGAGGCGGCCGCACCGCCCTCCGCGACGATGACCGTCTATCACGAGACGCGCTTCACCTATTCGGAGCCGGTCGAGCGCAGCAGCCACCGCTTCTGCCTTCGCCCGGTCCTCGACGAGCGGCAGCAGATCCTGGAGCACACGCTCGAAGTGAACGTCGACGCCGAGGCCCGCGAATACGAGGACGTCTTCGGGAATCTCACCCGGCAGCTCGAGGTCGCGACGCCCTACACCGAAATGGTGATCACCAGCCGCTCGACCGTCCGCGTCGACGGTACGGTCGCCTCGCAGCTGAAGACGCCCTTGCGGCGCGACCAGATTCCGCTGGTCTGGATGCCGTGGCAGCGCCAGATGATGCAGGCCTACCTGATGCCGCCAGAGCTGCCCGAGCCCGAGCTGCGCGAGCTCTCGGACTTCGCGATGAGCTTCGTCGAACGCAACGACTACGATCTGGTCGAGACGCTGCTCGACATGAACCGGACGATCTACCGCGACTTCACCTACGTCCCCGGCGCGACGACCGTCGAGACCACCCCCTTCCAGGTCTACACCACCCGCAAGGGCGTCTGTCAGGACTTCGCGAACGTCCTGATCTGCATCGCCCGCCTGCTCTCCGTGCCCGCCCGCTACCGGGTCGGCTACATCTACACGGGCGGCAGCTACGAGAACAAGATCCAGTCGGACGCCTCCCACGCCTGGGCGGAGGTCTTCCTCCCCTGGACCGGCTGGGTGGGACTCGACCCCACGAACGGCTGCCTGGCGAGCGCGGACCACGTCAAGGTCGCCTGTGGTCGGAACTTCCGCGACGCCGCCCCGACGACCGGTACGATCTACCGCGGCGGCGGCGTCGAGACGCTCTCGGTCGACGTCCGCGTCGAGCGGCAGGATCCGACCGAGTAGAGCCTCCGGACCGCGCGCATCCACGTGTGCCCTGCACGTGCCCTGCACGTGCCCTACACGAGCCCCACGCGCGCGGCGGCGCCCCGATCGCTCCGCCGCGCCTCAGCGGCCTTCGCCGCGGCCGCTCCAGCGGAGATCGAGCGTGTTCGGGAAGTGCGGGTGGCGCTCGAGCTCGATCGGTCGGTAGACGCCCTGTCGGTGCCCGAGCTGGGCGAAGCGCGAGAGGCGCCGGCTCTCGGCCGCCGCTGCGTTCACCGGGCGGACCTCCGAGGCCCGGCCGCCGGGATGGATCACGTGGTAGGTGCACCCGGCGATGCTCCGCTCGTTCCAGGTGTCGTAGAAGTCGAAGTGGAGCGGGGAGTGGACGGGGATCTGCGGATGCAGGCAGTGCGGCGGCTGCCACGCGCGGAAGCGCACGCCGGCGGCGTACTCGCCGTTCGTCCCCGTCGGCTGCATCGGCACGACGTAGCCGTTGCACACGACCCGATAGCGCTCGGGCGTGAAGCCCGAGACCTTGACCTGGAGCCGCTCCACCGACGAGTCGACGTAGCGGGACTGACCGGATGCGGTCGCCTCCTCGCCCAGCACGTGCCAGGGTTCGAGCGCGCCCCGGAGTTCGAGCCGCAGGGTGTCGAGGTTCAGCTCGCCGAGATAGGGAAAACGGAACTCGAAGTGCGGCTGGAACCAGCGCGCGTCCACGTCGAAGCCCGACCGGCGTAGATCGGCCAGCACTTCGTCGAAGTCGCTCTCGACCCAGTGCGGCAGCATGAACTGGTCGTGCAGGCCCGTCCCCCAGTGGATCAGCGGGCGCGTGTCCGGCTCGCGCCAGAAGCGCGCGATCAGCGAACGAACGAGCAACTGCTGCATCGCGCTCATCCGCTCGTGAGGCGGCATCTCGAAGGCGCGGAGCTCCGCCAGGCCGAGACGGCCGGCCGGACCGTCCGGCGAGTAGAGCTTGTCGATGCAGAACTCGGCGCGATGGGTGTTGCCGGTCACGTCGATCAGGATGTTCCGGAGCAGCCGATCGACCTGCCAGGGCGCGATCGAATCGCCCGGGCGCGGGATCTGCGCGAGGGCCAGCTCGAGCTCGTGGACGGAGTCGTCCCGGGCCTCGTCGACCCGCGGTGCCTGGGAGGTCGGGCCGATGAAGCGTCCGGAGAAGAGGTACGAGAGCGAGGGATGGTTGTGCCAGCAGCGCAGCAGGCTCGCCAGCAGGTCCGGACGTCGCAGGAACGGACTGTCCTCCGCCTGGACGGCGCCGAGCACCACGTGGTTGCCGCCGCCCGATCCGATGTGGGCGCCGTCGACTTCGAACTTCTCCGCCGCGAGCTTCTCGCGTCGGGCGGCATCATAGAGCGTCTCGCTCTGCTTCACGGCCTCGCGCCAACCAGTCGTCGGCGGCACGTTCACTTCGATCACGCCCGGGTCGGGCGTGACCTTGAACTCGCGGAGGCGCGGGTCCCTCGGCGGCGGATAGCCCTCGAGCTGGACGGGGATGTCCTCCTGCGCGGCGGTGGCTTCGATCGCGTGGACGAGCTCGACGAAGGACTCCAGGCGCTGCAGCGGCGGCAGGAACACCTTCATCTGGCCGTCGCGCGGCTCGAGGCAGAGCGCGCTGCGTACGATCTCGAGGGCCGAGCCCGCGGTCGGCGGGGCGGTCGTCGCCCCGGACGTGCCCCGGTCCGCGAACCGCGCCTGCAGGCG
>JBCCZJ010000256.1:0-7608 GCA_039187915.1 Myxococcota bacterium | reverse complement strand
CTCGGCACTGGGCGCGGGGCTGTGCCTGGTGCTCATCTGCAATGCCGTGGGCATCGGCGGCCTTCGCTTCGATCGCCTGGCCGGGCCCGATCCCGCGCGCGGAGATCCGGCTCTTCGCGCGCCTGGCGGGCGTCGATCTCGCGGAGGCCCGCGACGACGTCGGCGACTTCGCCACGCTCCAACAGTTCTTCACGCGCGCGCTGGTGCCGGGCGCGCGGCCGATCGAGGCGGGCGACGACGTCCTGGTCTCGCCCTGCGATGGAGCCTGGGGTGCGGCCGGGCAGATCGAGGACGGGACGCTCCTGCAGGTGAAGGGGCGTCGCTACCGCGTGTCGGAGCTGCTCGGGCACGAGGCGTGGGCCGCCGACTACGACGGGGGCGACTTCGCGACGCTCTATCTCTCGCCGCGCGACTACCATCGCTTCCATACGCCTGCCGCCGGTCGCATCACGCGCCTCGACTACCTCCCGGGCGCGCTCTGGCCCGTCAACTCGCTCGGGCTCCAGGGCGTCGATGGTCTCTTCGCCCGGAACGAGCGGATCTGTGCCGAGCTCGCGCTGGCGGGTTCCGCGGGCGGACCGGGGATCCTGATGATCGCGGTCGGGGCGACGATGGTCGGCAGCGTCCGGCTGACCTTCGACGAGCTGTGCACGAACGTGCCGGGCGGGCTCCCGACCACGCGCCGACTGGGCGACAAGGCGCCTTCGTTCTCGCGCGGAGAGGAGTGGGGCCACTTCGAGTTCGGCTCGACGATCGTGCTGCTGACGCCGCCCGGCGGCCCCCGCATCGAGCCGAAGCCGGTCGGGACGGCGCTGCGCCTGGGCGAGTCGATCGGTCGTCTGCGTTAGGCGAGGCGCGAAGCGCTCGACCTAGATCGGCGGGCGGATCGGGAGCTGCTCTGTGAGCAGGGGCCAGACGCGCTCGACCCAGCGGCAGAGCCGCGCGCGGGTCTCGCGCGGATCGATCAGGTCGTGCACGCCGACGGCCTCCGCACGCGGGAAGGGGCTACGTCCCTTGGCGAGCTTCGCTTCGAGCTCGGCGCGCATCGCGTCGGGGTCGTCGGCTTCGGCGATCTGGCGGCGGAACGCGACGGCGACGCCACCCTCGATCGGGAGCGCGCCGGATTCGGCGGAGGGCCACGAGAAGACGGTCGCGCGGGGACCGAAGTGGGCTGCGGCGGCGACGCCGTAGGCCTTGCGGACGAGGACGGTGCACCAGGGGACGCGCATCTTCACGACCCGCCCGATTACCTCGACGCCCGCGCGGATCGTGCCGCTCCGCTCGGAGTCGGGACCGATCATGAAGCCCGGCTCGTCCACGAGCGTCACGACCGGCAGGTGGAACTGGTCGCAGAGCTCGAGGAAGCGCTTCACCTTGCGCGCGCCCTCCGCGTCCATCGATCCCGCGTAGAAGCGCGGATCGTTCGCGAACACGCCGACGGGCTTGCCGTTCAGGCGGGCGAACGCGGTGATCAGGCCGCGGCCGTAGCCTCGCGTCATCTCGAAGACGCTGTCCCGATCGAAGACGGCCTTCAGGATCTTCCGCATGTCGTAGACCTGGCGCCGTTCGCGCGGGATCACCTCGAGCAGGAACTCTTCGGCGCGTCCGGGATCGTCTTCGCAGGGGACGACGGGCGGCAGCTGCATGACGTTGGTCGGAAGATACGAGAGGAAGCGGCCGATCTGGGCGATCGCGTCGGGTTCGTCCTTCGCCACGTTGTCGACGACCCCGGATCGACCGTGCACCTTGGCGCCGCCGAGCTCGTCCTTGGTCAGGGTTTCGCCGAGGGCGCGCTCGACGAGGGCGGGGCCGCCGATGATCACCTGGGCCGTGTCCTTCGTCATGACCGAGAAGTGGGAAGCCGCGAGGCGCGCCGCGGGGAATCCGGCGACGGCGCCGACCGCCGCAGACGCGACGGGAGCGATCTCCATGATCTGCGCGATGGAGAGGAAGCGGGAGGTCGAGAAGACGGGCTCGCTGGTCGTCTTCGAGGCCGTCGGCTTCTTCGGGCCGCCGGTCCCCGCGACGCTGCCGCCGCCGCCCTCGAGAAAGCGTACGAGGGGTAGGCGAAGCTCGATCGCCAGGGTCTCGGACCAGACGCTTCGGCGCAGGCCGGCCGGGGAGGGCGAGCCGCCGCGCTGGGTGAAGTCCTCGCCGCCGACCACGATCGGTCGTCCTTCGAGTTCGGCCAGGCCGAGCAGGTAGTTGGCCGGGTGGAACGCGACCGCCTCGCCGTGCTCGTTCCGTTCGGTCTCGCCGGCGATCGGGGCCTGCTCTTCGAGGCTGCCTTCGTCGACGAGCGCCGCCACCCGCTCGCGCACCGTCAGCCGCCCGCGTTCGTGCTGGCGCGCGACCGCCTCGGGGCCGCCCATCTCGCGGGCGGCGCCGCGCCGCCGCTCGATCTCGTCGACTTCGGGTTTCCAGCTCATCGGTGTCCGTCTCGGGAGGCGGTGTCGCTTCGGATCAGAAGCGGAGCAGCTCGACCTCGAGGGAGGCGAGGTCGACGAGGCCGACCGCGTTGTGGCCGGCGAGGAAGCCGGCGCACTCGCCCGGGTTGAAGAAGAGGGTGCCGTCCAGGGTCTCGTGACGGTGACGATGGGTGTGGCCGTGCAGCACGAGGTCGATGCCGTCGGTCGTGTCCGGCTCGAGCAGCGCGTGCAGCTCGGGATCGTGCACGACGAGGATGCGGCGCGTCGCCCATTCGAGGACCCGCGGCGGATCGACGAGGTCCATGCCGAAGGCGCGGGCCTGCTCGGCGAGGACGTCGCGGGTGGAATCGTCGTTGTTCCCGAACACACCGACCAGCGGTCGGTCCAGCCGGGCGAACTTCTCGAGGACGCTGGGCTGGGTGATGTCGCCGGTGTGGATGATGCGCTCGACCCCGGCCTCTTCGAAGAGACCGACGATCCGCTCCACGTTGCCCAGCTGGTTGTGGGTGTCGCCCACGACGCCGATCCGCATGGCGCGGAGCCTACCACGCGGCCCCGTCCCCAGCGGCGACCCCGCGTCGTGCACGAGAAGGGGCCGACTCGGGGCGAATCCCCAGGTCGTGCGGGGGGCGATTCCGGGGCGGGGCCGCCGATTGTCCCGGAGGCGTCGGCGACACCTCAACCGGGCCGGGGGACGGTCGATGGGGATCAGGAGGTGCCCGGAACGATTCCGGCACGTCGTTCGCTCCTTCCGCGAGGCAGTCCGTGAGTCAGGGAACCTTCGTCGGTCGCCAGCCGATCGTCGATCGCGAGCAGCGCGTCGTCGCGTACGAGCTCCTGTTTCGAAGCTCGGCCGAGGCGAGCTTCGCCGACTTCGACGAGGTCGGCCGCGCCGCGGTCCGCGTGATGGTCAACACCTTCGCGGCGCTCGGCATGGAGGCGGTCCTCGGCCGCGCGCTGGGCTTCTTCAACGTGACCGGCGAGGTCTTCCTGTCCGAGTCGATCGAGGCGCTGCCGCGCGATCGGGTGGTGCTCGAGATCCTCGAGGACGTCGCGCCGACCGAGGCGATCCAGGAGCGCTGTCGCGCGTTGCATGCCGCCGGCTTCACGATCGCGCTCGACGACTGGATCGTCGACGATCCCCGGGCGAGCCTGCTGCCGTGGGCCTCGGTGGTGAAGGTCGATCTGCCCGCGGTGCCGCGGAAGGAGCTGCGCAAGCTGGTCCGGAAGCTCCGGAACGCAGGCGTGCAGATCCTGGCCGAGAAGGTCGAGACCGCGGAGGAGTACGAGGCCTGCCGCAAGCTCGGCTTCGATCTCTTCCAGGGCTTCTTCTTCGCCCGTCCGATCGTGCTGGAAGGTGCGGACATGGACGCGACGAAGACCACGCTGATGCAGCTGCTCCAGCAGATCACGGCGGGCGCCGAGACGACGACGATCGTCGAGACGTTCAAGCAGGACGCGAAGCTCGGCCTCAACCTGCTCCGACTCGTGAACACCGCGGGGCGCGCGTCCCGCGTTCGTCTCGATACGATCGAGGCCGCCGTCCGTCACCTGGGCCTTCAGCAGCTCGGACGCTGGGTCGCGATCCTGCTCTACGCGCAGGGCGGCGGGACCGACCTGCGCTCGCCGCTGCTCACGACCGCGGCCCATCGCGGCCGCTTGATGGAGCTGGTGATGGGCCACGGCCGGTCGGTCGACGACGACGGGGTCGGCGCCGAGCGCGCTTTCCTCGTCGGAATGCTCTCGATGGCCGACGCGTTGCTGGGTCGTCCGATCGAGAATCTGGTCGGCGAGCTGCGCCTCTCCGACGAGATCGGGCGGGCCCTGACCCACTACGAGGGCGACCTCGGACGGTTGCTCTCGATGGCGATCGCGGTCGAGTCGGGGGAAGTCGAGAAGTTCGAGCCCGAGCTCGCGTCTCGCGACCTCGACTTCGCCGCCCTCCAGGCCCTCGAGAACGAGGCCTACGCCTGGATCCACGGGCTGACCGAAGCGGACTGAGACGGCCTCCCCGCCGGCGCCGCGCCAGGTCGCCTGCGGTCCGCGCAGCGCGCGCGCTTCCCGCGCAGATCGCATGCATCGGCGGGTCTTCTCGGGGCGCAGCAGGTCACCGCGCTACGCGCAGGCCCCGCCTTCGGATATGATGGCGGCGTGCTCACGGGTTTCCTTCTCGTCGTGCTCGCGGCCGGGCTCTCCCTCTTCGTCCATCGACGGGGATTCGTCGGGTACGCGCCGGCACCGGCCGGACTCGCGGTGCTCCATCGCGGCGAGGCGGCCTTCGTGTACGCGGTCGCCGAGGTGCTCTTCCCGGCCGGGGGCGGGATGGCGCTTTCCGGCGCGGAGGCCGGGGTCGCCCACGCCGTCGACCGACACCTCGCGGCGTTGCCGCGGGCGCAACGGATCCAGATCCGCCTGCTCTTCCATCTGATCGAGCATCTGACGCTCCTGTTGCCGGGTCACGAGCCGGGTGGCCGCCAGCGCTTCTCGAGCCTCTCGGCCGCCGCGCGGGTCGACCTGCTCGAGCGCCTGGCGAATCATCGCCGCAGCCTGATCCGGCTGCTCTTCACGGCGCTGCGCTCGGTCTTCGTGCTCGCCTATCTCGGCCACCCCGGCAACCTGGAGGGGCTCGGTCTCGCGCCCTTCGAGATCGATCCCGTCGTGACCGACGCCGAGGTGCTCTTTCCGCGGGTGGGCGCGCTGCCGAGCTCGATCCCCTGGGACGCGACCGATCGGACCGAGCCGGTCTGCACGCCCCTCGATCCGGAAGGGCCGCGCCATCCGGCCTACGCACGCGCCGCGGTCGCGCGCGCCGGGCGGTCCGGGAGGGCCGGGTCGTGAGTCCCCTCGCCGCCGCACAGCTCGCGGTCGCGCGGGAGCGCGTCCGCGTCTTCGCGCAATACGACCGGGCCTTCGAGGAACGCTGCGACGTGGTGGTCGTCGGCTCGGGCCCCTCGGGCTCGGTCGCGGCCTACGAGCTCGCGGCGGCCGGACACGACGTCATCCTGCTGGAGGAAGGGCCGCCCTTCACGACCCGGGACCTCGAGCTCGACGGCAATCTCTCGATGACCCGGACGATGCGCGAGGGCGGACTGCGCATGACGCGTGGGACGACCATGCCGACGATGCAGGCGGTCGCGCTCGGGGGCGGCTCGCTCGTCAACTCGGCGATCTGCGTGCGGCCGCCGGATGCGGTCTTCGATCGCTGGGCCGCGCGCTATGACCTCGACCGGACGGATCGCGCGCATCTCGATCCCCACTTCGACGCGATCGCGGATTTCCTCGGGATCGCGCCGACGCCCGACGAAGCCCAGGGCAAGCGCAACCTGCTCTTCCGGGAAGGCTGCAACGCGCTCGGGATCCCGTCCGAGCCGATCGCGCGCAACGTGCGTCACTGCCGCGGGAGCGGCGAATGCTTCACCGGCTGCCGGAGCCGCGCGAAGCAGAGCATGGACGTGAGCTACGTCCCCGCGGCCCTCGCGGCCGGCGCGCGGGTGTTCACGAGCGTGCAGGTCCAGGAGATCCGCCGCAGCGGGCGGCGCGTGACCGGCGTGTCCGGCCAGGTCGTCGCGCCGTTCTCCCACGGCCGGGGAACGAGCCACGCCTTCCGGATCGAGGCGCGGGCGGTCGTCCTGGCGGCGGGCTGCACCGCGACGCCGGTGCTCCTCCAGCACAGCGGCGATCTCGCGAACGCCTCCGGTCAGGTCGGGCGCAACCTCCAGTTCCACCCGGGCGTCGCGATCGCCGGTGTCTTCCCGGAGGCGATCGATTCCCAGTTCGGCGCGACCCAGGGCTATCAGTCCCTCGCGTTCCTCGACGAAGGCTTCAAGCTCGAGACGCTCTGGGCCCCGCCGCCGCTGCTCGCGATCCGGTTTCCCGGGATCGGAGCCGACCTGCAGGCGCGCTTCGCCGAGCTACCGCAGATCGCGATCTTCGACGCGATCGCGAGCGCGAACCGCTCGCTGGGGCGGGTGCGCAAGCGCTTCCGCAGCCTGCAGCCGGTCCTCGAGTGGCGGCTCCATCCCGACGACGCGCAGATCCTGCGGCGCGCGTTGCACGTGATCTCCCAGATCTTCTTCGCCGCCGGCGCCAAGAAGATCCTGCCCGGCGTCGGCGGCCTCCCCGACGTCCTCCACTCCGCGGACGAAGCGGCGATCCTCGACTCGTCGGCGGTCAAGCCGTCGGGCCTCGTGATGGGCGGCAACCACGTCTTCTGTACGACGCGGATGCACGGCGACCCGAAGCGGGGGGTGGTCGACGAGGACGGCCGCTGCCACGATTTCGACAACCTCTACATCGCCGACACCGGCATCTTCCCGCAGTGCCCCTCCGTGAACCCGATGTTCACGGGCATGGCGCTCGCCCGACGCCAGGCGCGCACGCTCTCCGAGCGGCTCTGAGCGACCCTCTTCGGCCACGTGCCCGCCTCGGGCTCCGGCCGGCGCGTCAGCGCCGGGCCCCGGTCCGGAGACGCCTCTGGCCCGCGGGGAGCGGCCGCGGGCCGGCGTGATCCGCGTCGCTTCAGTGGGGCGGATGAGTCGCCGATGCAGCGCTCATGAAGCTTCACTCCGCGGATCCGCATGCCCGCCTCTGGCTCGTCGGGGCCCTCGTCCTCGCGCTCCTCGGCGCGCCGGTCGCCCTCGCCGACGGGGACCGCCGGCTCGCGAGCGAGTCCGGCCGCTACCGCGGCGAATGTCGACGGCTGACGAAGCAGATCGACCACTTCGAGGGGACCGTGCTGCCCATGGCGATCGCCCGGGGCAACCGCGGCTGGGAGCAGGCCACGAACGCCCAGATCGAACGGCTCTGGCATCGCCGCGCCGACCTCTGTCCGGAGTACGGCGCCGAGCGCACCCTCATGGCCAAGGCCGCCGACCAGACCCGGCGCTTCAACAAGATGATGGCGTCGGCGGGACGCGCCGCCCTGGCGTTCTTCACCGGCGGCGCCGCCGGGCTCTAGGCCGCCTCGCTCCGGTATCTTCCGCGATCCGGAACCGATCGCGTCGGACGTCCTCTCACGAAGGGGTCCGTGCGCAGCAGGATCGGCGCGATGGTCGGGAGGCGGAGATGAAGCGGGAGACTCGGTCGGTGAACGCAGGCCTTCGACGGACGGCCGCGTCGGTGGTCTTCGCCGTGCTCCTGTCGCCGGGTTTCGCGTGGGCCGTCGGGGATCGCGGCGCGG
>JBCCZJ010000255.1:0-7614 GCA_039187915.1 Myxococcota bacterium | reverse complement strand
GGCAGGACAACCTGCGTCTCGTCGCGTTCTGCCTCGTCGTCTGGTTAGTCGTCTCCTTCGGCTTCGGGATCCTCGGCCTCTACTGGCTGAATCGGATCGAAGTGGGCGGGCTGCAGGTCGGTTTCTGGTTCGCGCAGCAGGGCTCGATCTACGTGTTCGTCGCGCTGATCTTCTTCTACGCGTGGCGAATGGCGAAGATCGATCGCGACCACGGCGTCGAGGAGGACTGACGTGGACCTCCAGACCCTGACCTATCTGGTCGTCGGCGCGTCCTTCGCCCTCTACATCGGCATCGCGATCGCGAGCCGCGCGAGCAGCACGGGCGAGTTCTACGTCGCGGGCGGCGGCGTCCATCCGATCGCCAACGGCCTCGCGACCGCCGCCGACTGGATGTCCGCCGCGTCGTTCATCTCGTGGGCGGGACTGATCGCGTTCCTCGGCTACGACGGCTCCGTCTATCTGATGGGCTGGACCGGGGGCTACGTCCTGCTCGCTCTTCTCCTCGCTCCCTATCTCCGGAAGTTCGGCAAGTTCACGGTCCCGGAGTTCATCGGCGACCGCTACGCGTCGCGGACCGCCCGCGTCGTCGCGGTCGTCTGCCTGATCCTCATCTCCTTCACCTACGTGGCCGGCCAGATGCGCGGCGTCGGCATCGTCTTCTCGCGTTTCCTCGAGGTGCCGATCGGCGTGGGCCTCCTGATCGGGATGGCGATCGTCTTCGTCTACGCCGTGCTCGGCGGCATGAAGGGCATCACGTACACCCAGGTCGCCCAGTACTGCGTGCTGATCTTCGCGTACACGGTCCCGGCGGTGTTCATCTCGCTCCAGGTGACCGGACAGCCGCTCCCGCAGGTCGCCATGGCCAGCACCGTCGAAGGCAGCGGAGGGACACCGCTCCTCGTGCGACTCGACCAGGTCGTCACGGACCTCGGCTTCGCGGCCTACACGGTCGGGACGAAGAGTCGGACGGACGTCTTCTTCATCACGATGGCGCTCATGCTGGGAACGGCGGGGCTGCCTCACGTGATCGTGCGCTTCTTCACGGTCCCACGCGTGCGCGACGCGCGCATGTCCGCCGGCTGGGCGCTGCTCTTCATCGCTCTTCTCTACACGACGGCCCCCGCCGTCGGCGCCCTCGCCCGCTTGAACTTGACCGAGACGATCCAGACCGGACCGGTCTTCGAGGCGACGGCGAACCTCCGCTACGAGGATCGCCCGACCTGGTTCCGGACGTGGGAAGAGACCGGGCTCCTCGCGTTCACGGACCGGAACGGCGACGGCCGGATCCAGTACTACGACGACACCAACCCCGCGTTCGCCGCCCGAGCCGCCGCGCAAGGCTGGGCCGGCAACGAGCTGCGCGTCGATCGGGACATCATCGTCCTCGCGAACCCCGAGATCGCGGGACTCCCGAACTGGGTGATCGCCCTCGTCGCCGCCGGCGGGATCGCGGCCGCGCTCTCGACCGCCGCGGGACTCTTGCTCGTGATCTCGTCCGCCGTGTCCCACGACCTGCTGAAGGGCGTCTTCCGGCCGGACATCAGCGAAGCCGGTGAGCTCCGCGCCGGCCGCGTCGCGACCGCCGTCGCGATCCTCTTCGCCGGCTACCTCGGCTACAACCCACCCGGATTCGTGGCGCAGGTCGTCGCCCTCGCCTTCGGCCTGGCGGCCGCGTCGCTCTTTCCCGCGACGCTGCTCGGGATCTTCTCGTTCCGCGTGAACGGACGAGGCGCGATCGCGGGGATGCTGACCGGCCTCGCCTTCACCCTCGGCTACATCGTCTGGTTCAAGGGAATCGTGATCGAGCCCCTCGCGGAGAACGTCGCCGCGAACTGGCTCTTCGGCATCTCGCCCGAGGGCATCGGAGCCGTCGGCGCGCTGCTCAACTTCGCGGTCGCGCTCACCGTCTCGTCGCTCACACCACACCCCTCCGACGAGGTCCGCGGCCTCGTCGAACGGATCCGGGTCCCGAGCTGAGACGTCCCGGAAGGCGCCCGTCGCGCGCGCGACCGCCTACTGGGCGACCGGCAGCGTCAGGATCGGTCCGCCGGTCGGGACCTCGCCCGCCTGCAGCGCCAGCACCAGGTTCAACATCGTGAACGTCGACTTCGAATCGAGGTCCGCGTCGTCGATCCAGAACGTGTGCCCGCGATAGCGGACCCAGGCGTAGGGCGTCTCGGGCGGCCGACCCGACTCGACGTCGATCAGGGATCCGGTCACGCGATCCCAGTCGAAGGCCTCACCGTCCGGAGAGAGCGTGGTCGTCACGCGCCCACCTTCGCGGTCGGCCTCGGGCACCCGGATCCCGTGCGAGGCGTAGAACATCGCCGAGAGTACGGAGCGGACGACCAGATTGATGCGATGGGGGGCGCGCGCGCCGATTCCGCTCACCAGCTCGAAGATCTCTCGACCGGGCTCGAGGCCGAGTCGGCCCTGCAGCTCCTTGAACTCGTCGGTCTCGAGGGCCTCCGGAGAGAAGCGGATCAGGACACCGTCCTCCGTCGCCCGCGGCGTCTCCGCGCCCCGCCCGCCGAGAGAGCCGCCGATCAGCTGGAGCTGTCGACGCGATTGCAACACGCGGAAGAGCTCCGCCACGCGCAGGAACTCCTCGAAGACCGGCGCCTTCGCCGGCGTCGGGCCCGACGCGGTCGGCGCGTTCGGCACGCCTCCGATCTCCTGCACGAAGAGCCTCAGGAAGCGATCCATCGACCAGCCCGCATGCGAGAGCAGCAGCAGGATCTCCGGCTCGACCGGCTCCAGGATCTGGCTCACGAAGCGGTCGCCCACGAGCGGCGTGTAGGTGACCGTCGGCGACTCCTCGATCGAGAGGCTGCCGGTGATCCCCTGGCTGTCCGCGCCGTTGGGCACGAAAGTGGCCTCCGCGCCGATCCCGGCCCGCGCGCGCATGTTCGTCGAGAGCGACGCGATCTGCAGGAAGTAGGGCGCGTCGCGGTAGCGGAGCCGCACGAGATTGAGCAGGAGCTCCTGGGCGCTGGTCTCCTGGGCAGCGACGTTGTAGTGGGTCCGCGTGAGCGAGACCGTCGCGGGACCGAGGCGCCCGCCACAGCCCGCGAACACGAGCAGGGCCGACAGCGACGCGGTCCAGGACCACAGGCGTTCGTTCCGGGTCTTCATGCGCGGACCGTAGCCGATCGGGATGGCGCCGCGCGCTCGGACTGCGAACATGAGGGCGCGACGGCCACCGCCAGGAGCCCCCATGCATCGACTCGAAGGCAAGACCGCGATCGTGACCGGCGCCGCGCGCGGATCCGGCGAAGCGATCGCCCGACGACTCGTCGCGGACGGCGCCCGCGTCGTCCTGACCGATCTGCGGGACGCGCCAGGCGAAGCCATCGCCGCGGACCTGGGCGATCGCGCCCGCTTCCTCCATGCGGACATCACGGACGAAGACGACTGGCAGACCGCCGTCGACCTCGCCCAGTCGGCGTTCGGCCCGCTGACGACCCTCGTGAACAACGCCGCCGTCATTCACCTCGCCCCGATCGAACACACGGGCGTCGAGGACTACCTGCGCGTCAGCCGCACGAACGAGCTCGGCACCTTTCTGGGCCTGCGCGCCGCGATCGAGCCGATGCGCGCGAATGGGGGCGGCTCGATCGTGAACGTCGGCTCGATCGACGGACACCACGCCGCGCCGGGCACGAGCGCCTACTGCGCTTCCAAGTTCGCCGTCCGAGGCCTCACGAAGGTCGCGGCCCTCGAGCTCGGCCGCGACGGAATCCGCGTGAACTGCGTGAATCCGGCGGCGGGCAGCGACGCGATGGTCGAGCCCTTCGTCCCCGACATCGCGCGACTCCGGGCGCTGCAGGACGAGCACGATCCGCCCCCGATCGGCCGGCGGGGCCGGGTCGAAGACGTGGCCGGCACGGTCGCCTTCCTCGCCTCGGACGACAGCGCGTTCTACACGGGGGCCGACTTCGATCTCGACGGCGGCCTGACGGCCGGCATGAAGATCCGGGGCCCGATTCCCGGCGCGCCCGCCTGAGGAAGCGCGAAATCGAACGAGTGGCGGAAGCCCGCGATCGTGGGCACGCTCGAGCTCCTACGACCGGTTCCGTGACGCCGAGACGCGTCGGGTCGGGAACCGATCGCCGGCCGAGAGCGTCGCTCCGGAAACCCGACCCCGCGGATCCGCTCCGCGGCGGTCCGCGAGAGGATCCCACCATGCGCTGCGTCCCGCGAATCGTCGCCCTGCTCCTCGCGACTTTCATCCTCGCCACGACGGGAGCCCTGCCTGCCGTCGCCGAAGACGGCGAGATCAAGGTCTTCAAGGGCCGGGTCACGCTGCCGATCGGTCGGGAGGATCCGACCGCCTACTTCGTGCTGCGCAACGGGAGCAAGGCGACGCGGACGATCGTGGGGGCGCGCTGCGATTGCGCGGAGAGCGTGTCGGTCCGCCGGACCGCGGTGAACGAAGAGGGCCAGTGGTCGTCCGAGGCGATGCCGGCCATGCCCGTCCCGGCGGGCGGCGACGTCGCCTTCGTCCCGCGCGGCCTCTTCCTCCGCTTGATGTCCGCGCGCGCGCTGACGGCGGGGGAGACGGTCGAGATCGTCCTCGAGTTCGAGGACGGTGGGGAGGTTCCCTTCGAGGCGACGGTCTCCGGCGGCTGACCCGCCCCTACCGACCCCGGTCGAGACTGACGCTCTTCACGAGCGCGAAGACGTCGCGACCCTCCGTGAGCACGAGCTCTTCGACCGCCGCGCGGGTGAGTCGGGCCCTCAGGTGGTCCTCGCGGAGCTGGATCGTGACGTCGGCGGCGCCGGCGCCCTGGTCGCGGATCGAGGTCACGCGTCCCGCGAGCACGTTCCGGATCGAGAGTCCCTCCGGCCGCGTGACCGCGATCGCGACGTCCCGCGCGAGGACCCGGAGCCGGACGGGGTCGCCTTCCTCGAGGCGTTCGGCGAGGGGCAGCGAGACCGTGTCGCCGTGGAGATCGACGAGCGTCAGGTGGAGACGCGCATCGTGGCGCAGGACGCGCCCCTCGAGCACGACGCTCGCCTCGCCGCGCTCGGCCACGCTCGGCCGGTCGAGTCCCTCGACGACGGCCGCCGTCGGGCCCTCTCCCGCGATCTGACCGTCGTCGAGGACGAGCACCCGATCCGCCAGCCGCACGACGTCGTCGAGGTCGTGGCTGACGAAGAGCGTGGGGATCCCGAAGCGACGGGTCACCGTCTCCAGATAGGGCAGGATCTCCGCCTTGCGCGCGGCGTCGAGGGCCGAGAGCGGCTCGTCGAGAAGGAGCAGCTCGGGCCCCGAGAGCAGCGTCCGCGCGAGCGCCACGCGCTGTCGCTCGCCGCCGGAGAGCCCGTCGACGCGGCGCGGGAGCAGCGGCGCGAGATCCAGGCTCGCGATCACGTCGCCCGAGGCGAAGCGTGCGTCGCCGCGCCCTCGCCGGCGGGCCCCGAAGTCGAGGTTGCCCGCGACGTCGAGATGGTCGAAGAGCCGCGCGTCCTGGAAGAGAAAGCCGATCGGGCGCAGGTGGGGCGGCACGAATTCGCCCGCCTCGGCGTCGCTGAAGACCCGCTCGCCGAGCGCGATCCGACCGCGGGCCGGCCGTTCGAATCCCGCGATCGCCCGCAGCAGTGTCGTCTTGCCGCTTCCGCTCGGGCCGAAGATCGCCGTCACGCCGCGGGCCTCGATCCGCTCGTCGACTTCGAGCGTGAAGTCGGACAGCACGATGCGCGCCCGCACCTCGAGCGGGAGCCCGACTTCGATCTCTCCGCCTTCAGCCGACACGGACGCGCGCCCTCCGGTCGAAGGCGTACACGAGGACGAGCACGGCGAAGGAAAAAGCGAGGAGCCCCGCGGCGAGCGCGTGCGCCTCGGCGTAGCGCAGCGTCTCGACGTGGTCATAGATCGCGATCGACAGCACGCGCGTCGAGCCCGGGATGTTCCCGCCGACCATGAGCACGACGCCGAACTCGCCGAGCGTATGGCTGAAGGTGAGTACGCCCGCCGTCAGGAAGCTCCGCTTCGAGAGCGGCACCGCGACGCGCAGGAAGGCGTCCGCGGGGGAGGCGCCCAGGCTCGCCGCCGCTTCGATCGGTCCGCGACCGACGGCCTCGAAGGCTGCGGCGAGCGGCTGCACCATGAAGGGCAGCGAATAGAGCATGGACGCGACGACGAGACCGCTGAACGAGAACGTCAGCGTGCCGCCGGTCAGCGAGAGCCACAGACCACCGAGCGCGGCATCGGGGCTCATCAGGATCAGCAGATAGAAGCCGAGCACGGTCGGTGGCAGCACCAGCGGAAGCGACGTCACCGCCTCGACGAAGGGCCGCGCGCGCGATCGCGTACGCGCGAGCCACCATGCGATCGGCGTGCCGATCACGAAGAGCAGAACCGTCGTCCAGGTCGCCAGCTGCAGCGTGATCCAGATCGGCGCCGGGTCGACGGCAGAGAGCGCGAAGGACGTCATCGGCTAGGGGACCTCGTAGCCCGCGGCCTCGATCGTCCGCTTTCCCTCGCGCGAAACGAGGGCGTCGAAGAAGGACCGGGCCGCCGCGTTGCCCGCCGATCGGGCCAGCAGCACCCCCTCCTGGCGAATCGGCGCATGGAGATCGCGGGGGACGAGCCAACCGGACCCGACGTCGTCCCGCGCGACGAGCTGGGATGCGGCGACGAAGCCGAGCTCGGCGTTTCCGCTCGCGACGAGCGCGAAGGTCTGACCGACGTTCTCGCCGAAGACGAGGCGACCGGCCAGGCCCGTCTCGAGGTCGAGCGCGCGCAGCGTCTCCCGCGCCGCGCGGCCGTAGGGCGCGAGATCGGGATTGGCGAGGGCGAGGTGACGGAAGCCGCCCCGCGCCAGCGCTTCGGGCCCGAGGCGCTCGAAGCGCGCCGGCGATCGGCTCCAGAGTACGAGGCGACCGAGGGCATAGACGCGGCGGGAGTCCGCGAGCGCCCGGCCCTCGTCGACGAGCCGTGCTGGACGCACGGCATCCGCCGCGAGGAAGACGTCGAAGGGCGCGCCACGAACGATCTGGGCGTAGAGCTTGCCGGTCGAGCCGGTGACGAGCGTGACCTCGTGGTCGGTCGTCGACTCGAAGCGGGTCGCCAGTGCCCGCGCAGCCGCGGCGAAGTTGCTCGCGACGGCGACGACGACCTCGTCCGCGGCCGCCGCAGGCGCGCCCCCGAACAACGAGCCGGCGAGCAGCAGCGCCGCGCACATGCGCCTACGGACGGATCGGATCACCGCGCGAGGCTAGCAGCCGGGGCGCAGCCGCCGCGGCGACGGGCAGTCGACGACGAGCGGGCGGAGGCCCGGCTCCCTACGCTCGCGCTCGCGGGCTCGTGGCGGGCCCGGGAACGGGATCCGGTGGGCCTCGACGAACGAGAGAAGGATGGGCTGCGTGATCGCCTCGAGGCGCTCGCGCGCGAGCTCGAGACGGGCCTCGCGGGATCGGCGGAGGCGGCGCGCCCGGTCGCGCTCGACCAGCCGGCGGTCGGCCGCGTTTCGCGGATCGACGCCATCCAGCAGCAGAAGATGATCGAGGCCAATCGGAACGCCCAACGCGCCAGGCTTCAGGCCGTTCGCGCGGCGCTCGGCCGGATCGACGACGACGCGTTCGGCGAGTGCCGGGCCTGCGGCGAGG
>JBCCZJ010000254.1:0-7658 GCA_039187915.1 Myxococcota bacterium | reverse complement strand
GGGCGATCTCGATCAGTCCGGGGAGGAGGACCAGCTCGGGGGGGCGGGGCGAGGGGTCGGCGTGTCGTCGTTCCTGCTTCAAGGGAGGCTCCTGCGACGCGAGGGGCGCGTCGGGGAGGAGGATCGCTCGTGCGCGTGACGATCGCGTGAAGCGCGCGCGAGCTTTCGGCGACGTCGTGCGTCGGGACGCGCCCTTTTCGAGGGGGATCGGCGTCAGCGCCCGAGCACTTTTCCCTGCAGTTCGTCGGCCCCGACCTTCACGTCGAGCCAGTCCGCCGAGAGCTGGGCCCAGCGGAGCGCCTGGTCCCGCGTCATGTCGTCGATCCGGTCGAGATGCGCGAGGACGAGCTTCACGCCGTCCGGATTCATGTCTGCGATCTGCGCCGCCATCTCGAAGGCACCGGCCTCGAGCGCGTCGGAGTCGAAGACCGCGCTCGCGAAGCCGATCCGGAGCGCTTCGTCGCCGTCGATCTCGCGCCCCGTGAGCAACATCTGTTTGGCGTTCGTCACGCCGCACTCGCGCGCCCAGCGCGTCGAGGCGCCCCAGGCGCCGAGTCCAGTGCCGAGCTTCTTCAGGTGCCAGTCGCTGATGCGGGACTGGCGGCCGACCACGCGGAAATCGCAGGCGATGGCGATCTCGGCGCCGCCCGTCGTACAGATCCCGTCGA
The DNA here is from genome assembly GCA_039187915.1 of Myxococcota bacterium. Taxonomy (GTDB): domain Bacteria; phylum Myxococcota_A; class UBA9160; order UBA9160; family UBA4427; genus UBA4427. Next base: position 6,990 of record JBCCZJ010000254.1, on the reverse strand, counting down.
TCATCGCGATCGACGGCTTCAACAGGTCGTCGATCTTGTTGGTCAGGGCGAAGCCCTGCTCCTCGCCCACGCCTTCGCCCGCCAGGATCGCGTTCACGTCGACGCCGGCGCTGAAGCAGGGACGGCCATCGGGGCGCGGTGCGCCCCGCAGCACGAAGACGCGGATCTCGGGATCGGCCTCGATCCGGTCGACGGCCTCGTCGAGCGCGTCGAGCAGCGGGCCGGTCAGGGCGTTCAGCTTCTCGGGGCGGTTGAGCGTCAGGACGGCGATGCCGTCGTCACGCTTGTCGAAGAGGAGAGGGGACTCGGACATGGTGGGCTCCCGGCGGCGGATCGCCGCAGACGGAGCGATGATAACGATCGAACTCACGGGAGGATCCGGACATGCCCGTTCGCGGACTCGACCACGTGGCGCTGACTTGCGCCGACGTCGAGGCGACCCTCGACTTCTACAAGCGCGTCCTCGGGGCGACGGCGATCTACGAGGATCTCTGGCGCGACGGCAAGATTCCCGTCGTGCTCCTGCAGGTCGGCGCGAGTCGCCTGTCGATCCACGATGCGGCCTCACCCGCTTCGCCGCACGCCGAGACGCCGACGCCGGGCTCGGCGGATTTCTGTTTCCGTTTCGACGGGCCGATCGAGGCGGCGCGACGGCTCCTGACGGACCGGGGGGTCGAGGTGATCGAAGGCGAAGGGCCGCGGCCGGCCGCCGACGGGGCGATGGGGCGCTCGGTCTATTTCCGCGACCCGGATCAGAATCTGCTCGAGCTCCTCACGACGGACGACTAGCCCCGGCTATTCCAGCAGGTTGGCCTGGATCGCCCGGCGCTCGTCGTCGCGGATGCCGAGGCCCTGGGATAGATAGGTGTCGAAGTCGCCCCAATCGGCCTTCACGGCGTCGAAGGACGACTGGATGTAGGACTCGCGCACGCCGATCAACGGCGCGAGCGCGTCGTGCCACCAGGCGTTTCCGTTCTGACGGCTGCGCTCGATGATCTCCTCGCCGGCCCGGTTGCTGAGCAGGTACTGCTCGATCACCTGCTCTTCCGGCACGCCCAGAGCGAGCAGCACGACCGAGCCCGCCCAGCCCGCGCGGTCCTTGCCCGCCGAGCAGTGGAAGAGCGCCGGGACGTGGCCGGGTTCCGCGAGCGCCTTCAGGAAGAGCGAGTACGGCTCGCGCCGTTCGCGAACGAGCCCGGCGGCGGACTCGATCATCATCCGCTCCGCCTTGCCGTCGCCGAAGAGGCGCTGCATGTCTTCGGGGCCGGCGTTTTCCATCATGCTGCGGATGTCGGCGCCCTTCGCGGGATCGGGCATCGGGAGCAGCACGCTCTCGGCCTGGCTCGTCAAGCGGTCCGCGCCTTCGAGCGCGATGTCGCTCGCCGTGCGGAAGTCGAAGACGCGCTTGAGGCCGAAGGGCTCGAGCAGAGCCATGTCCGCGTCGGTCGCGTGACCGAGGTGGCCGGCCCGCAGGAGTCGGCCCGCTGCGAGCCGACGACCGTCCTGGGTCGTGTGGCCCCCCATGTCGCGGAAGTTGGCGACCTTCTCGAAGCGGAGCGGCGAGGGGGCGCGGAAGTCGGTCACGGCGGGCTCCTTCCCGCGCGTCGTCGCGGGGCGGCGACAGGATAACGCCGCCCGCGGACCGCGCCGGCCGGCGTTGCGAGCCGGCGCACGCTCCTTAGACTCGGAGATTCCGCGCCGGAATCCGTGGCGCCAGGTCGAGGAGAAAGACGATGGGACGCTACAGCCGGGACGAGTTGGAAGAGGCCTTCGACGCCTATCAGAAGACGGCGCTCGAGGCGGGGACCTCGGGAGACTGGCGCAAATGGGCCGACATGTTCACCGAGGACGCGACCTACGTGGAACACCACTACGGCGCCTTCGGCGGTCGCGAGGCGATCTACAACTGGATCCAGAAGACGATGGAAGAGCCCATCAACCGGGACATGCGTCACTTCCCGATCGACTGGTACACGATCGACGAAGAGAAGGGCATGGTCATCGCGAAGGTCTGGAACCGGATGATCGATCCCGGCGACGGCAGCATCCATCAGGAGCACAACATCACGATCCTGAAATACGCCGGGAACATGCAGTGGTCCTATGAAGAAGACGCCTACAACCCGGCCAACTTCGCCACCATGATCCAGGGCTGGAGGGCGGCCAGGAAGCGGGTCGAGGCCGAGCAGGCCGCGCAGGGCTAGGCCCGCTCGCCCCGCAGGTCTCGTCGGCGCGCGCCGCGTCGCGCCGCGCCGCGTCGCGTCGATGGAGACGGGGCCGGCCGGTCGGAGGCCGAGGGGCGGGGCCGGGTGGGACGCGGGGAGAGCCGCGTCGCCCGGGCTCCCGGACCTCCGACTGGGGACCGGAATCCGGGCCCCGTCTCCATCTTGTTCGCCGCTCGGTCGGAGATGCGGACCGACCTCGCGGCCGCGAATCAGGGGCCGGCCCAGAGCACCTCGATTTCGGGCTCGGCGTCGCTCGCGCGCACGACGTCCTCGGAGGCGGCGAGGGCCGCGTCGTCATCGAGCGACTCGCCCCACTCCTCGAGCGCCTCCTCGGTTCGGATCTCGTCCTCTGCGGCCGCGAAGGCGTCCGCGTCCGCCGCTTCTCGCGCGGCTTCTTCGGCGGCGAGCGCTTCCCTCCACTGCTCGATCTCGGCGAGCTCTTCGTCGGTCCAGCAGCTCGCCTCCGCGGATTCGTTCCAGAAGTCCGACGACGAGAAGCCGAAGGTGGCGGTCACGCATTCCTCGGCCATTTCGAGATCGTTCCTCGGATCCTCGTAGGAAACCGTCACGTCACAGGACGTGGCGCCGAGGGCCGCCGCGCTCTCCTGGATCGCGGCGGCGATCGCGCGCGTGTCGAGGCGATTCGAGATCGACGGGAACGAAGACAGAGGGATCTGGACGCTCGCATAACAATCACGATCGATGACGGTTCCCTCTTCGTCCCGCTCTTCGAAGACGTTCAGGCGGACGAGCTGATCGGGGCCCGAGGTGAGGTCGATCGAGACGTCGGCCGACGCATCGGGTTCGATCACCATGCACGCCTGCGTCGGCGCGACGAGCGCCGTGGATCCGAGCATCGTGACGGCGAGGGTGCTGACCCTGCTTCGGCTTCGGTCGGACGAGCCGGACCGGAGAGTCGGAATCGGGGGGTGCATCGCGGACTCCTTCGCCGCGCGGGGCACGGCGTGTCGGGGGGACACACGGTGCGATGCTGCTCGGGGTCCGGTGGTTCCGGCGCAGACGACACGTTCGAGCGACGGACGGACGTGGTGGGGCGCGTGCGGATCGTGTGGCGCGTCCGATGCCGCCTCAGATGTACTGGAGGAAGCCGTCGGGATGGCGGCGCTTCAGGCGACGGAAGGCGAGGCAGATCGGGTAGAGCACCCCGAGCACGACGCCGGCGGCGAGCCAGGTCTCGCGGAGGCCGTGCGCCATCATGCCGCCGCCTAGCGTCATGGCGCCGGCGCCGAGCAGGACGAAGTGGAGCATGTAGAAGAAGAGCGCCGTCTGGCCGTAGACGAGGAGCGGGTTGTTCGGGTTCGCGGGCCGCGGCAGTCGTCGCTCGGTCCGCAGACAGAAGACGAGGCCGAGCGCCATCAGGCCCAGCTCCATCAGGGAGTAGACGAGGGCCGGCGGATACTTCGACATGTGCAGGAACTGGAGAACGGAGGTGTCGTCCCGCAGGAGGCCCATGTTCCCGTAGGCGTTCTGACTGCGAACGAAGGTCCAGAGGAGGAGAGCGCTGCAGCCGCAGAGCAGGAGCAGCTTCTCCGTGTCCTGGCGGTCGTGCGGCGTGTCGGGCTGCGCCAGGAGATGGCGGCCGAAGGCCCAGCCGAGCAGCATCATCGCGAGCCAGTGGATCATCGGATAGGAGTTCACGAACACGCTGCCGTTGCCGGGAACGAAGAGCAGCATCGAGAGCGTCGAGAAGTGGTCGACGGCACCGCTCGTGAGATCGTCCGGAATCGGGAAGAAGCGCATCAGCACGAACTCGCTCCCGAAGAGCCAGCCGAGTCCGAGGGCGAGGAGCACGCGGGTCGGAAGACGCCGGAGCGCGACCATCGCGATCATGGAGGCGCCGATCGCGAAGAGGACCTGGAGCATGAGCATCCCGCTTCCCGCCATGAGCGAGAGGAGGCCTTCGCAGCCGAGGATGATGGCCGCGCGAATCAGCAGATGGCGGTCGAGCTCGCCCTCGGCCATGCCCTTCGCCCGGCGCTTCTCGAAGCTCATGGCGAGAGAGGTGCCCGAGAGGAAGAGGAAGGTCGGCGCGCAGAGGTGGCTGATCCAGCGCGTGACGAACTGGGCGGCGTCGAGCTCCGTGCCGGGGATCCAGTAGTCGCCGCCGACGAAGAGATTCGCGAGATAGGCGCTGTCCGAGGCGAGGCGACCCGCGTTGAACATCTGCGACGCGTGATCGACCGCCATCAGGACCATCACGAAGCCGCGCATCCAGTCGATCGCGGCGAGTCGGCTCCTGTCCGTCCGGGTCTCGGTCATCGGGCGCGGATGATACCGGCCCGCGGACGCTCCGCTGCCGCGGCGAGTGGGCTCGAGGCGCGCGTGGCCGGCGGGCGCGTCACCCGCGCGACCGGAGGTCGGTCCCGGCGGCGGGTCGTTCGTGTAGGCTCTCGCGCGTGCAGGATGCGCGCCTCCCCTTCCACCTCAAGTTCATCTTCGGCCTCGGGGACCATTCCATCAACGTGGCGCTGGTCGCGCTCACGATGGTCTTTCCCTTCTACTTGACCGACGTGGTCGAGATGCGACCGTGGCTCGCGGGGCTCGTGCCGCTGGTCGGACGCAGCGTCGACGCGGTCTCCGACGTGTGGATGGGACGTCTCTCGGATCGGACGCGTTGGAAGGCCGGGCGGCGGCGTCCGTTCCTGCTGATCGGTGCGCTGCCTTTCGCGATCTCGTTCGCGGCGATCTGGTCCGCGCCGACCTTCGAAGGCGACGTCGGGCAGTTCGTCTTCTACGCGGGCGTGTACGCGCTGATCAGCGTCAGCATGACGGTCTGCGCGATCCCCTACTACGCGCTGATGCCGGACCTGACGGACAGCTACGACGAGCGGACCGCGCTCGTGACGTTCCGGTCGGCGCTCTCGCTGATCGGCACGCTGATGATCGCCGTGCTCTTCCGGCCCCTCGTCGACACCTTCGGCGGTGACGCGCCGGCCTGGGCCATGACCGGAGCGGTCTTCGCGGCGTGGATCGTCTGGCCCTGGGTCCCGATCTGGTGGGTGACCTGGGAGCGCCCGCCGGCCGAGATCTCGGATCCGATTCCGCTCCGGAAATACCTGGACGTGATCCGGAGCAACGTGAACTTCGCCCGGCTGCTCGGACTCTTCGCGCTCGGACGGATCGCGATCGACCTGCCCCTCGCGCTCTTCCTCCACTACTTCACGTACGTGATCGGCCAGCCCGACTACTTCGACGGGATGATGTTCTCGTTCATCCTGGGGACCGTCGTCGCCATGCCCCTGTGGCTCCGCTTCGCGCGGGGCCGCGACAAGGCGCAGGTCTATCGTTGGGCCTGCGTCGGCTGGACGACGACGTTCCTGGGCCTGCTGACCTTCCAGCCCGGATGGCCCTACGAAGGCATGATCGCCGTCAGCCTGCTGTCCGGCTTCGGCTACGCGGCGGCGGACATGATGCCCTGGTCGATGGTCGCGGACATCGCGGACGAGGACGAGCTCTCGGTCGGGGAGCGGCGGGAGGGCGTCTTCATGGGGATCTTCACGTTCGTGCGCAAGATCTCCGGCGCGACCGGCGTCTTCGTCGGTCTCTTCGTGCTCGACGTGGTCGGATTCCAGCCGAACGTCGAGAACACCGACGCCGTTCTCTACACGATCCGTGCGCTGACCGCGGGCGTCCCGATCCTCTTCATCCTGTGGAGTCTCGCGATCGCCACGCGGTACACCCTGAGCCGCCGCCAGCACGATGCGATCCTGGGCGCGCTCGAGGCGCGCCGCGGGGAGCGCACGGTCCTGTAGGGCGGGCGCGGGCTACTGGATCGCGTCGGCAGTGCCGCCGTCGATCCGCAGGTTCGCGGCGTTCACGTATCGCGCGCGGTCGCTCGCGAGGAACGCGACCAGGTGCCCGATGTCCTCGGGGTCGCCGATGATCCCGGCCGGATTGGCCATCGGTCCATTGCGTGCGGCCTCCTTCTCGAGGCTCGGCCAGTCGGTCGGTTCACCCTTCTTCTCGGCGCGGCGGCGGAACATCTCGCGGATCTCCTCGGTCGCGATGATGCCGGGGCTCACGCAGTTCACGGTGATCCCGGTGTTCGCGAGCTCCTTGGCGAGGGAGACCGTCATGTTCACCAGCGCCGTCTTCGACGCGTAGTAGTGGGGCATGCGGGAGTTCGGGCGGACATAGCCCACCGTCGAGAGGAAGATCACGCGCCCCCAGCCGCGCTCCTTCATGCCCGGCGTGCAGGCGTGGACCAGGCGGACGCCCGACAAGACGTTCTTCTGGTAGATGTCGATCCAGTCTTCGGTCGGACTCTCCCAGGAGCCGCCTTCCGCGACGCCGTAGTTGTTGACGAGCACGTCGACCTCGCCGACCGTCGCGGCGACGTCGCGCGCGCCCTCGTCGTTCCGGATGTCGCCGGCGACGGCGTGGGCCTCGAAGCCCTCCTGCCGGATCGACTGGGCGACGGCCTCCGCGGGTTCGATCTCGAAGCCGTGGACGTGGACGATCGCGCCTTCCCGGGCCAGCACGCGCGCGAGGCCGGCGCCGGTCCCGCGGTAGCTGCCGGTGATCAGCGCGCGCTTGCCGTGGAGCTGGAGGTCCATCTTCGTTTCCTTCTGGTCGGAGGGAGTCAGCCGGAGTCGCGTCGTCGTCACGACGCGCATGGAGTGGGCCGCGGCTCCGATCGGAGCCGGGCCGGGAAGCCTACCTTGGTGCCCGCGTCCGGTCAGCGATAGCCTTTCCGGCGTCGCGGACCCCGCGACCGCGGAGAGATGGCCGAGCGGTCGAAGGC
>JBCCZJ010000253.1:0-7670 GCA_039187915.1 Myxococcota bacterium | reverse complement strand
GGTACGGCACGACCATCCGTCGACTCTCGACGCCGCCGATCGAGAAGGCGTGCGTCAGCGGGCCTTCCCCGGTCTGCAGCTCGACGAAGCCGGGCGTGGCGGTGAAGGTCTTGCCGGGGAGCTCGTCGCCGGGCGTGTGGCCCGGACTCGCGACGAAGACGCGAAGTGTCTCGATCGCGCGCTGCAGGACCGGCCACATCTCCTCGAAGAAGACGCCGATCAGCGGCTCGAGGGTCGGCGGAATCACATCGTCGGCGAGCCACGCCGCGCCGTCGGAGGTGGCCGGTCGCGCCACGAGCTCGCCCGCAGCATCGAGCGAGTAGAGCTTCTGTCCGAAGGTCCGCGCGTTGAGCGCGCCCTCGCCGTTCGTGCGCTCGACCCATTCGGCGACGAGCGGGAAGTGGGTTCGAAGGGCGAGGCCCGGCATCGCGTCGCGATAGAGATGGGCGTAGAGGGGGCCGAGCAGTCCGAAATCCGCGAGGCTCGGTCGGCCGCCGAGGACGTAGTCGTGGGCGTCGAAATGCGCCTCGAGGAGCGCGAGGATGCGATGCTGGCTCGCCTGCCAGGCATGCTCGGTCCTGGCGTCGCAGCCGAGATGAACGAGTCCCGCGTAGACGCCCTTCGGCGCGTCGCGGGAATGGGAGATGCCGAAGGCGGCCTCGAAGAATCCCGCGCCCGCCTGTCGCCGGGTCGTGCCGTTCGCATCCGGCGCCATCACGGCGCCCCACTGCTGCTCGTTGAAGGCGCGGTGATTCGGCTCGCGGCCGTCCTCGCTGAAGAACCAGCGCTGCCAGAACGCGGGAACCACGATCCACTCGTCGGCGAGCAGCTCGATCAGGTAGCTGGCGAGCCGCTGCTTCGGACGATCGGGCCCCGGAACGATCGGGCTCTCGGGATGAGCGCGCTCGCAGAAGTCGAGGATGTCGCTCGAGTCCTGGATCCAGGTCCCGTCCGGCGCCTGGAGCTGGGGGACGGCGCCGCTGCCGGAGCGCGGGGTCAGCAGACCGGCGATCAGCTCGGGCGTCGCGAGAACGTCTTCGAAACCGGGCCCGAGGGCGCCCATCCGATCCTTGAAGCGGAGGTAGGCGCGGACCTTCCCCGAGAAGTAGCTGTGTTCCCAGGAGAAGAGTCGGTACATGGCGGGCGGGGCTTCTGGGGGCGGGCGTCGACCTAACGTCGCCGGCGCTCGCCGCCTCCGCCTCCGCTGCCGCCTCGGCGTCCGCGGCCCCGGCCGCCTCGGCCGCGCTTCCGGCCGCCTCCGCTGCCCCCGTCGTCGCCGCGGGCGGCGTCCTCGCGGGCCCGCTCGGTCTCGCGGTCCTCGACCTGCGGGAGGTCATCGTCGGCTGCGGCCGCCTCGACGGGCTCGGGGCCGGCCTTCGCGGGGCGGGCGACGAGGTAGGCCGCGGCGAATCGAGCGAGTTCGTTCCGCCCTTCCTCGTTCTGCGCCAGCTCGTCGACGTAGACGCGCATGCGACCGATCCGGGCCTCGGCGTCGTCGTTCGGGATCGCCGCGAGGTCCTCGTCGGCGCGCTCGCGCAGGGTGTCGAGCTCGGCCTCCTGCTCCTTGCGCTCCGCTTCCTCGGCCTCTTCGGTCTTGCGCTTCTCGAGACGTCGGGCGACGGCGCGCTCGGTCGGGATCTTCTTTTCCTTGATCGTCGTCCCGTTCACGGTCTGCATGAACTTGAAGTTGCCGATGTCGAGACCGGAGATCAGGGAGATCGCGACGCCGCTCTTGCCGGCGCGTCCGGTGCGACCCGTGCGGTGGACGTAGACCTCGGGCGAATCCGAGGTCGTGTAGTTCACGACGTAGGCCAGGTCGCTGATGTCGATGCCACGGGCGGCGACGTCGGTCGCGACCAGATAGCGGAGCTTGCCCTGCTTGATCTTCGCGATCGCGCGTTCCCGCGCCGACTGCGGCAGATCGCCGGAGATCTGATCGATGTTGAAGCCGCGCTTCGACAGGTAGGCCGTGATGAAGCGGACGTCGGCCTTCGTGTTGCAGAAGATGATCGCGCTCTCCGGGTTCTCGTACTGGAGGATCCGCGCGAGCGTCGCTTCCTTCTCCGAGGCGGGACACATGTAATAGAAGTGCTCGATCTTCTGGGGCGACCCGCCGTCGACTTCGATCGTCACGTCCTGCGGCTCGGTCAGGAAGAAGCGCGAGAGCGAACGCACCTTCTCGGGCATCGTCGCCGAGAAGAGATGGGACTGGCGCTTGCGGGGGAGGAAGCTCGCGACCTCCTTCATGTCCGGCCAGAAACCGAGCGACAGCATCTCGTCCGCTTCGTCGAGGACGAGCACCTTGGTCCTCGAGAGATCCATCCGATCGTTCTTCAGATGGTCGAGGATCCGGCCGGGCGTGCCGACGATGATATGCGCGCCCTTCTCGAGGCCCTCGAGCTGGGGGCCATAGGCGACACCCCCGTAGATGGGCAGGGTTCGGACGCCGCGATACTGCCCGAGCTGATCGAGCTCGACGGCCACCTGGTTCGCGAGTTCGCGCGTGGGCAGCAGCACGATCGCCTGGGTATCGGTCGACGTGGTGTCGATCGCCTCGACGAGGGGGATGCCGAAGGCGCCGGTCTTGCCGGAGCCGGTCATGGCCTGGACGATCAGGTCGCCCCCCTCGCGCATCTTGGGAATCGCGGCGGCCTGGACGGGGGTGGGCGTGTGCCAACCGAGATCGCGGATCGAGCGCTGGATGTCTTCGGCGACGTCGGCGAAGAGGGCAGAAAGTTCTTGTGTTTCAGTCATATGCGGGCCGCACCGTACCCCTCGCCGAGGGCCTTCGCAATCTGACGGGCCCGTTCGTCCCCGCAGGCCGTGCTAACGTCGCGCCGATGTCGAAGATCGGCCCCGAAGACGTCGCCTACGTGGCAAGGCTCGCCCGCCTCACCTTCTCGGACGAGGAGGCGAAGGCGATGGCGCGCAATCTCGAGCAGATCCTGGACCACGTCGAGTCCCTGGATGCCCTCGACACCGACGGAGTGGAGCCAACGGCCCACGGTTTCGAGCTGGCGACGCCGATGAGGCCAGATACCCCCGCTGAGCCCTTCGACCCGGCGCTGGCGGTCTCGAACGCGCCAGCCGCCCAGGGCACCGCCTTCCTCGTCCCCAAGGTATTGGAGGAGGAGTAGGCGGATGGGCCAGGCAGAGGATCTCCTTGCGAAGGGTCTCGCGGAGCAGCGCGCCGCCCTCGATGGCGGCGAAGTGTCTCCGGGCGCGCTGGTCGACGCGAGCCTGGCGCGGATCGCGGCCAAGGCGAACCTGTCGGCCGTCGTGTCGGCCCGCGCGGATGCGGCCCGTGCCGAGGCGGAGGCCGCCGCCGAGCGGATCGCGTCGGGCGAGGCCCGGTCGGCCCTCGACGGCATCCCGATCCTCCTCAAGGACAACATCGTCCAGGCCGGCGAGCCCGCGACCTGCGCCTCGCGGATCCTCGAGAACTTCGTGTCGCCCTACGACGCGACGGCGACCGAGCGGCTCCGGGAAGCGGGCGCGATCGTCGTCGGGCGCACGAACATGGACGAGTTCGCGATGGGCTCGTCGACCGAGAACACGATCCACGGCGAGGCGCACAATCCGTGGGATCCGAGCAGGGCCTGCGGCGGGAGCTCGGGCGGCTCCGCAGCGGCGGTCGCGGCCGGCCTCGTGCCGGTCTCGCTCGGCTCCGACACCGGTGGCTCGATCCGGCAGCCAGCGGGCTTCTGCGGCGTCGTCGGGTTGAAGCCGACCTACGGTCGCGTGTCGCGCTGGGGTCTCGTCGCCTTCGCGTCCTCCCTCGACCAGATCGGCCCCTTCGGTCGGAGCGTCGCCGATTGCGCGGCCACCCTCGAGGTGATCGCGGGGCACGATCCTCGCGACTCCACCTCCGTGCCCGAGGACGTCCCGAGGTGGACCGACGCCCTCGACGGCGAGGTGGGGGGGCTCACGATCGGTCTGCCCGAGGAGTACTTCGTCGAGGAAGGCGTCGACGTCGGTGTGCTCGCCCGCGTGAGGGAAGCGATCGCGGCCTTCGAAGAGGCCGGTGCCAAGACCGTGCCGGTCTCGCTCCCCCACACCGAGCACGCGATCGCGACCTACTACGTGATCGCGACCGCGGAAGCGTCGAGCAATCTCGCGCGCTTCGACGGCGTTCGGTACGGCCGACGCGCGGAACGGCCCGAGGATCTGCAGGACCTCTACCTGCGCTCTCGCTCGGAAGGCTTCGGCGACGAGGTGAAGCGGCGGATCCTGCTCGGGACCTACGTGCTCTCGGCCGGCTACTACGACGCCTACTACGGCAAGGCCCAGCGCGTGCGGACGCTGATTCGCCGCGATTTCGAACGCGCCTTCGAGCGCTGCGATCTGATCCTGACGCCGACCATGCCGGAGACGGCCTTCCGGCTCGGCGAGAAGAGCGACGACCCGCTCTCGATGTACCTCTCGGACGTCTATACGACGTCGGTGAACCTGGCGGGACTGCCGGGACTGTCGATGCCGTGTGGACTCTCGGACGGCATGCCCGTCGGGCTGCAGTTGATCGGGAAGTCGCTGGACGAGGCGACGATCCTCCGTGCCGGCGACGCCTTCGAGCGGCTGATCGACCACCACGCCCTGCGACCGCCGGAGGCGAGCTGACGCCATGTCCGTGCTGCCCGACGATTACGAAATGGTGATCGGCCTCGAGGTCCACACCCACCTCAAGACGGACTCGAAGCTGTTCAGTCCGGCGCCTGTCCGCTACGGCGAGGATCCGAATCATTCGGTCCATCCGATCGACCTCGCGCTCCCCGACGTGCTGCCGGTCCTGAACGAGCGCGTCGTCGAGCTGGCGATTCGACTCGGCCTCGCGATCCACGCGACCGTCAACGAGCAGTCGATCTTCGCGCGCAAGAACTACTTCTATCCCGACCTGCCGAAGGGCTACCAGATCTCCCAGTTCGAGGAGCCCGTCGTGTCGGAGGGCTGGCTCGACATCGAGGTCGAGCCCGAGGCCGCGGACGGCGGCGGGAAGAAGAAGAAGGGCGCCGCGCCCGAGCTGCTGCGCAAGCGGATCGGCATCACCCGCGCGCACATCGAAGAAGACGCCGGCAAATCGATCCACGACGTCGCGATCGCCGGCTCCGAGGACTCGTGCATCGACCTGAATCGCGCCGGCGTCCCGCTCCTCGAGATCGTGTCCGAGCCCGACCTTCGGTCGCCCCAGGAGGCGAGCGCCTACCTGCGGGCGCTACGCTCGATCCTCCGATACATCGGCGTTTCCGATGCCGACATGGAGAAGGGGCAGTTCCGCTGCGACGCCAACGTGTCGATTCGCGAGAAGGGCGCCGAGTTCGGCACGCGGACGGAGATCAAGAACCTGAACTCCTTCACCCACGTCGAGGACGCGATCGAGGCCGAGGCGATCCGGCAGCTCGAGCTGATCGAGGACGGCGGCGAGGTGGTGCAGGCGACGATGGGCTACGACCCGGAGCGCCGGCGCACCCACGTCCAGCGGTTGAAGGAGAACGCCGACGACTACCGCTACTTCCCGGACCCGGATCTGATCCCCCTGCGGATCGCGCAGGAACGGATCGAATCGGTCCGCGCGGCGCTTCCGGAGCTGCCCGAGGAAAAGCGGTCGCGCTTCGAGTCCGAGTACGCGCTCTCGTCCTACGACGCTGGTGTCCTGACCGCGAGCCGGAACCTCGCCGACTTCTTCGAGGAGACGGCGAAGAGATGCGGCGCACCGAAGGCCGCGGCGAACTGGATCACGCGGGACGTCCTTCGCGAGCTGAAGGAGCGCGAGTGCGAGCTCGAGGCGCTGGCGCTCACGCCCGCGATGCTCGGCGCGCTGATCGCGCTCGTCGAGGCAGGCCGGCTCACCCAGAAGAGCGCCGCGCAGCTCTTCCCGGATCTCGTCGCGGACGGGGGCGACCCCGAAGCGATGATGCTCGAACGAGGGCTCGAGGCCGTGTCCGACGCCGGGGCGATCGAAGGCTTCGTCGACGACGTGATCGCCGCGAACCCGGAGGTCGCCCAGCAGGTGCGGGACGGCGACGACAAGCCCCTCAACTTCCTGATGGGGCAGGTCATGAAGGCCAGCCAGGGCAAGGCGGAACCCGGGCAGGTCCGCAAGGCACTGGCGGAGAAGATCCGGGGATAGATTCCGGCGGAGCGACCTACACTTCCTCGCACGGATCGGAACGAGCGGGTCGGAGGTACGGTGCTCAGGCTGATTCCCAAGCTCCTCGCCGCGCTCGTCGCGGTCGCGCTGCTCGTCGTGGGCGGGCTCGCGGTCGCCTTGCCGCGGCTGGTGAACAGCGACGAGTTCCGCACCGCCCTGCACGCGAGCGCGGCCGAAGCGATCGGGACGCCGGTCGCGTGGGAGCGGCTCGACGTCGGCATCGTGCCGCTCCGCCTGACGCTCGAAGCGCCGGCGCTCGAGGCGCCGGTCTCGGATCTCGAGGAGGCACGCCTCTCGGCCGACTCGATCGAGCTGCGCCTCTCCGCGCTCGCGCTGGTCGAGCAGAAGGTCGAGGTCGAGCGCCTGGTCCTGCGCGGCCTCGACCTCGTCGTGACGCGCCGACCCGAAGGGCTCGTCCTGCCCGTGCCGCCGGGCGATCCGTCCCCGGGCGCGGCGCCGACCGCGGGGCTGCCTTCGGAGGCGCCGTCGCCCGAAGAGGAGAGCGGACTCGCCCTCGCGCTTCGCGCGCTCGTCGTCGAAGACGCGCGGATCCTGCTGCGGGACCGCACGCTGGCCCGGCCCCTCGACTGGCAGCTCACGGACTTCGACCTCGAAGCGACCGGGGACGATCTCGAGCAGCCCCTGTCGATCGATCTCGCGAGCCGCGTCGCCGCGAACGGTGCGGACGCCGGCGGGCTCCGCGCGGAGGGCGAAGTGACCCTCGCCGGTCTCTTCGATCTCGTGATCGGGCTCGACGGCATCCGACTCGAGACGCTCCAGCCCTACGTGAGCGATGCGACCCTCGCCGGACGCGTGACCGGCACCGTCGACGTCGAGGGCGCCTCGTACGTCGTGTCGAAGTTCGCGACCGATCTGCGCGTGGACGAGATGGACGTCTCGACCTTCGGGCTCGATCTCGAAGGCGGGCTCGGCCTGGTCGCGTCCCAGGAACTCGACCAGCCGATCGTCTTCGATGCGACGCTCGATCTGGGAGCGCAGGGGCAGGCGGACCTCGACGGACGCGTCGGGCTGGACGGCGCGCTCGACGCGGGGATCGTGCTCGACGAGCTCGATCTGGTGCCCTTCGCGGCGCTGGCCGGCGACGAGATGACGATGGCCGGGCGCGCGAGCGGACGCGTCGACGTCGCGGTGGGCGCCTCGGGTGAGATCACGCAGCTCGAGACCGACCTGCGCATTCCCGACGCGCGCTATCGCGACCCGAGCCTCGACCTCGGGGGCGATCTCGACCTGGTGCTCGGCTTCACGGGGCTCGGCCCGGCCGAGCCGTTCCGCTTCGACGTCGCGCTCGCGCTGGCGGATGCCGGCGGCCGGATCGACGCGGAGGGCACGGCGACCCTGGAAGGCGCGATCGACGCGAAGCTCGTGCTCGGCAACGTCGACGTCGCACCGATCGCGCCCTGGATTCCGGAGGGCACGGCGGTCGCAGGCCGCCTGACCGGCGACGCGGACCTCGCGCGTCGCGCGGACGGCACGATCGAGCGCGTGTCGACGCGGCTCGCCCTCG
>JBCCZJ010000252.1:0-7678 GCA_039187915.1 Myxococcota bacterium | reverse complement strand
CTCGAGGCGCTGACGACGCTGCGGGCGCTGCTCGTGGAAGCGTCCCGCGACGATCCCGACCGTGCGACCGCCGTCCGCCTGCGCTCGCGGCTGCAGGCCGTCGACGACGAGCTCGACCAGCTCGTGCGTCGTGCAGCGACGCCCGAGCTCGACGAGATGCTCGACACCCTCGGCCGGCGGGTGCCGGCGGGCGCCATCGCGCTCGAACTCGTGCGCCGCTCGCTCGATGCGGGCCAGCTCGAGCTGGCCGAGCGCCGCCTGCGCACGGCCGAACGCCTCGCGCGCACCGACCTCGAACGCGCGGAGCTGCGCGTGCTGCAGGAGCGACGGGTCCGCCTGATCGAGGTGGCCCGGGCCGACGCGGCCCTGCCGCCGCTGCGGGAGCTCGTCGGGCGCCCGCGGCCGCGGACCGAGGACGCGCGCGGCACAATCGGCGTCGTGCTGCCGCTCTCCGGTGACTTCGCCGCCTACGGCGAGGAGAGCCTGCGCGGGATCCTGCTGGCGGCGGATCTCTTCGCCGACTCCGAGGCCGAGGTCGACGCGATCCGGGGGAACGATCCGGACGCTTCGGTCGAGCAGGCGCTCGAGCCGCTCGATCTGCCGGTCCGGCGGAGCGAGATCCGGCTCGTCGTCCGCGACAGCGAGGGCGATCCCGCCCGCGCGGCGGAGGCCGTCCGTGAGCTGGCGAGGGATCCCGAGCTCGTCGCGATCCTCGGGCCGATCTTCTCCCAGGAGAGTCTGGCCGCCGCGGCCGCCGCCGAAGAGGCGGGCGTGCCGCTCGTCGCCCTGTCGACCCGGGAAGACCTGCCGGAGGAGCGCAGCCACGCCTTCCGGACGCGCACGACGCCGAAGGACGAGGTCGCGGTGCTCGTCGACCACGCGTTCGACGTGCTCGAGGCCGAGCGCTTCGCGGTGCTCTATCCGCAGACCCGCTACGGCCGCGGGATGCGCAAGCTCTACTGGGAGGCGGTCACGACCCGCGGCGGCAGGATGGTCGCGGCGTCGAGCTACGACCCGGAGGCCGTCGACTTCGCGGGCGCGATCCGGGACATGATCGGCTACCGCTTCCTGTCGAACGCCGAGCGACAGGCGCTCGAGGAGCGCTCGGAGATCCTGCGCGCGTCGCGGCGGCTCGAGCCCGAGGCGCAGGCGCTGCTTCGCGCCGCCGCCTACGAAGTGCCGGGGCCGGAGGGGGACCCGCTCCCGCCGATCGTCGACTTCGACGTGCTCTTCGTGCCCGACGCCGCGGACAAGATCGCATTGATCGCGCCCGGCCTGGCTTTCCACGAGATCAACGGCGTGGGCCTGCTCGGTCCCTCCGACTGGCTCGACGACGAGCTGCTGCGGGTCGGCCGGCGCCACGTCGCCGGCGCCGTGATCAGCTCGCCCTTCCACGCGGAGAGCGACCTGCCTTTCGTCGTGGAATTCGTCGAGGGCTATCGGAACACCTTCGCCTCGGAGCCGGACATGTATGCGGCGGAGGCCTTCGATGCGACGAACCTCGTGCTCGTCCAGCTCTCCGCCGGGCGCGACGACCGGGAGGGGGTCCGCGAAGGGCTCCTCGACACGCGCGCCTTCGCCGGTGCCACCGGAGTGTTGACGATGCATCCCAATGGGAACGCTCGGCGGCGTCCATTCCTGCTGCGCGTCTCCGGTCGTCGTTTCCTCCCGCTGGATTGAACGTCCCTCTTGCCGATCGCTGCGTAGGCGCGCCCCGTCGCGCGGATCGCGCGAGTGCCCGCCTCTCGCATTCCTACGCGAATTGCCTGTTTCCTGCCGGTTTTCGAGGGTTGCAACTCGAAACGGGTGAGCGCCCTAGTTTCCTCAAGTCGCCCCCTGGTAGGCCGTTAATGATCGTATGGATTGCAGGCCCCCGGCTGACGGACTTCCCGAGGAGCTCCCCGTTCTCGCCCTCCGCGAGTTCGTCGTGTTCCCGTACATGGTTCTCCCGCTCTTCGTGGCACGCGAGCGATCGATCGCCGCGATCGAAGAGGCGATGGACGGAGACCGGCTCGTCCTGCTGGTGGCCCAGCGCAATCCCGAGACGGTCGATCCCGATCCGGACGACCTCTATCAGGTCGGTACGGTCGCCATGGTCATGCGCAGCATGCGCATGCCCGACGGTCGCCTGAAGGTCCTCGTCCAGGGGCTCGGCAAGGCGCGCATCGACTCGGTCATCGAACACCGCGAGAGCACCTGGGTCCGCGCGTCGGGCATCGACGGCGACGCCGAAGGCGCCGACGACTGGACCGTCGAGGGCGAAGCGCTGACCCGTGCCGTCCGCACCCGCGTCGAGGAGCTGCTGCCGCTCAAGAACCTCCCGCCGGAAGTGCTCTCGATCACGACGAACGTCCAGAACCCCGGACGGCTCGCCGACCTGGTCGCGTCCAATCTCCGCCTGCGTCTCGAAGAGGCGCAGGAAGTGCTCGAGATCGTCGACCCGCTCGCGCGGCTCCGGAAGGTCGACGCCCTGCTGAAGCGCGAGCTCGAAGTCGCGTCCCTCCAGGCGGACTACGAGACCGGTGGACCGGTCGAGCCCCAGGACGAGTTCTCCCGCGACCACCGCGAAGCCTTCCTCCGCGAGCAGCTCCGCGCGATCCAGAACGAGCTCGGCGAGGTCGACCCGCGGGCCGATGAGTTCGACGAGTACCGGCTCAAGGTCGAGGAGGCGAGCCTCCCCGACGAGACCCGCGAAGAGGCCGTGCGCCAGCTGCGTCGCCTCGAGCGCATGCATCCCGACGGCCCGGAAGCCCAGGTCGTCCGCAACTACCTCGACTGGGTCGTCGAGCTGCCCTGGGACCGGTGCTCGCCCGACCAGCTCGACCTCGATCGGGCGCGCGAGATCCTCGACAAGGATCACGCCCACCTCTCGATCGTGAAGGACCGGATCCTCGAGTTCCTCGGCGTGCGCAAGCTGCGCGAGGACAGTCGCGGGCCGATCCTCTGCTTCGCCGGCCCGCCCGGCGTCGGCAAGACGAGCCTCGGCCGCTCGATCGCTCGCGCCATGGGGCGCGAGTTCGTGCGCGTCTCCCTCGGCGGCGTCCGAGACGAGGCGGAGATTCGTGGCCACCGACGGACCTACGTCGGCGCGCTCCCGGGTCGCATCATCCAGGGCCTGAAGACCGCCGGGACGAGCAACCCCGTCATGATGCTCGACGAGCTCGACAAGCTCGGTGCCGACTTCCGGGGCGATCCCTCAGCCGCGCTCCTCGAGGTCCTCGATCCGGAGCAGAACAAGGACTTCAGCGACCACTTCCTGAACACGCCCTTCGATCTCTCGAAGGTCCTGTTCATCGCGACCGCGAACATGCTCGAGCCGATCCCGGCGCCGCTGCGCGATCGGATGGAGGTGATCCGACTCTCCGGCTACACGCCCGAAGAGAAGAGCGAGATCACGACCCACTTCCTCATCCCGCGCCAGATCGAAGAGCACGGCATGCGTGAGGACCAGGTCTCGTTCTCGAAGAACGCGATCACGAGCCTCTGCTCGGACTACACCTGCGAGGCCGGCGTCCGGAACCTCGAGCGCCAGGTCGCCGCGATCTGCCGCAAGGTCGCGCGCAAGCGCGCCGAGGGCGACGAGTCGAAGGCCACGATCACGCCGAAGAGCCTCGACAAGCTGCTCGGGCCTCCGCCGTACAAGAGCGAACAAGCCTCCCAGGAGGCCGAGGTCGGTCTCGTGAACGGACTCGCGTGGACCGAGGCGGGCGGCGAGGTGCTCTCGCTCGAAGCGAATCTCTCCCGCGGTCGCGGTCTCGTGCTCACGGGACAGCTCGGCGACGTCATGAAGGAGAGCGGCCAGACGGCGCTGTCCTACGTCCGCTCGATCCTCGCCGAGATCGGCGTCGACGAACGCGAGTTCGGCCGCCAGCAGGTCCACGTCCACGTTCCGGCGGGTGCCACGCCGAAGGACGGTCCGTCCGCGGGCGTCGCCATCGCGACGGCGATCGCGTCCCTCGCGACCGGCGTCGAGGTCCGGGCCGACGTGGCGATGACCGGCGAGGTCACGCTGCGCGGCCGGGTGCTTCCCGTCGGCGGCGTGCGCGAGAAGGCGCTGGCCGCATTGCGCAACGGCATCACGACGATCGTGATTCCCGAGAGCAACGTCGCCGATCTGCGCGAGATCCCGAAGGAGCTCAAGAAGCGCCTCGAGTTCGTGCCCGTGAAGCACATGCGCGAGGTCCTCGACCAGGTCCTCGTCGAGTCCCTCGATTGGCAGCCGCGCAAGCGCGTCTCCCTCGCGACCCGCTCGGGCGGCGGCGCCGGGCTTCCGGCCCACGCACGCCGGGACTGAGGCGGGGCGCGCCGTGATCGGCTGGGCCCTCGGCATCGGCGTCGGGATCGTCGGGACGTTCGTCTGGCGCGCGTGGCGCAAGGACGCCGCGATCAAGAGCGGCGAGGTCATGGACGTCCGTGATCTGTTGCCGGAGGGCGAGGGCGATTGCCTCGTTCGCGTCCTCGGCGAGCGTCTCTACCGCGTCGAGCTCCAGCTCGAGGCGACGCTGCCGGCGACGGCCTCGTCCGACCTGCCGTGCAGCCTCGTGATCGATCGGCTCGACGACGACGGCAGCGATGCGATCGTGTGGTCGGGGACGCGTTCCCTCGCCGAGCTGCGCACCTTCGCCGCCGGGGCCGAGACGCAGCCGGGCGGTTCCGTTCGCTTCTGGGGCAGCGTTCCGCTCCTCGAGTTCAAGAGCCCGGCGATCGTCCGGCTCCGCTTCGAGGTCTCGTTGCCGCTGGGCGAGTCGGGCGTCCGGATCGACAAGGCCACGCTCGTGGTGAAAGAAGACGTCCGGCCGATGGTCGCGTCGAAGAAGCGCCTCGACCGCGTGTGGATCCCCGTCCCGATGCGCGCCTAGCGAAGGCCTTGCCGCGTCGGCGCTGCGGCCTACGTTCGGCGTCATGGCGAGGCGATCCCGAAGGAGCGGAGAGGCGAAGACCCTCGCGGACGTCGGCGAGGGCGCGCTGATCGAGCGGATCGCGCGGCGTGCCGGTCGGACGCCGGGCCGCGACTGGGCGCTCCGCATCGGAGACGACGCGGCGATCCTGCGGCCCCGCGCCGGGGACGAGCTCGTCTTCTCGACCGACGCCTTCGTGGAGGGCAGTCATTTCCGCTTCGGCCGCGAGTCGTCGCGCACGATCGGTCGTCGCGCGATGGTCGCGAACCTGTCGGACCTCGCGGCGATGGGGACGGAGCCGGTCGGCGCGCTGCTCTCCCTCGCGGCGCCGCGAAAGGCGGCGCTCTCGGACTTCGACGGCATCGTCGCGGGCGTGCTCGACGAAGCAGCGCGGTTCGCCTGCCCCCTCGTCGGCGGGAACCTGACGCACGCGCGCAGCTGGAGCCTCGACCTCACCGTGATCGGCCGCGTCCCCCGCGCCCGCGCCCTCCGGCGCCGCGGTGCGCGGCCGGGCGACGCGCTCTTCGTGACCGGGACCCTCGGCGGGGCGACCCTCGCGCGGCTTCGGGCGGATGCCCGAGGTGGGGCGCTGCGTCGGGTCGCCCGGCCGCGCCTCAACGTCGGCCGCGCGCTGGTGCGGCTGCCCGGCGTCCGTGCCTGCATCGACCTGTCGGACGGCCTGGCGACGGATCTCGCGCATCTGCTCCGGCCGGACGCACTCGGGGCGGAAATCGAACGCGATCTGCTCCCCCGGCCTCGTGGATTCGATCGGGGCTGCGCGTCGCTCGGGCTCGACGCGGATCGGGTGATCGCCGGAGGCGGGGAGGACTACGAGCTCCTCTTCGCGTTCCGTCCGGGGCGGAGCGGGTCCGCCGGCACGCGACCGATCGCCGCGCTTGCCCGCCGGCTGGGGATCCCGATCACCCGAATCGGTCGGATCACTAGCGAGAAGGGAATCCGGGGCCTGCCGCGACCCGAGCGGGGCCACCACTTCTCGTGATTCCGCGGGGTCGGTCGGGCTTCTGCGCGCCCTCGATTCTCGGCGCTAGCCACCCGCAGCCGTCAAGCAAGCGCCCGGGCAGGCCGATCAAAACGGCGTGCGACTCAACCTTTCGGGCAAATTCGTCCTCGGCTCCCTGATCGTGGCCGGCGCGGCTTCGGTCGTGCCGATGCTCGTGCGGAGCTTCGGCATCGACTTCTGGAGCGGGCCGGTCCGCTTCTTCGTGGCGCTCGGCGTCGGCGGCGGGATCGGCTTCGTCGCCTCCCGCATGTTCAATCCGAAGTTCGACGCGCTGCGGACGGCGACCGAGCGGATTCGCGAAGGCGACCTGCAGCTCGACGTCGTGCGTTCTCCCCACTCCGCCTTGCGCGACGAGATGGACGATCTCGCCGAAGGGCTCGCCGCCATGCTCGGCCGGCTGCGCCAGCTCGTCTCCGAGGTCCAGTCGACCGCCGGGCAGGTGTCGAATTCCTCGACCGGTCTCGAGTCCTCCCTCGATCGTCTCCAGGCGACGAGCGCGCAGATCTCCCAGACGGTCTCCCAGGTCGCGTCGGGCGTCTCGCAGGAGCAGGATCTGCTCGATCAGGCCTCGCTCCGGATGAACGAGATCTCGAGCGAGATCGACCTGAACGAGGGCCGCGCGCGCGAGGCCTTCGGCTTCGCCGCGGAGGCCAACCAGAAGGCGGGCACCGGCGTCGAGGTCGCGCGCCTCGCCATCGAGAAGATGAAGGCGGTCTTCGAACGCGCCGAATCGACGGGCGACAAGGTCTTCGAGCTCGAAGCCAAGACCCGCCACGTCCACCAGATCACCGAGATCATCACGAGCGTCGCCCACCGCACGAATCTGCTCTCGCTGAACGCCTCGATCGAGGCCGCGCGCGCCGGCGAGGCCGGTCGCGGCTTCTCCGTCGTCGCGGACGAGATTCGCAAGCTCTCCGAGAGCGCCGGCCGCAGCGCCGACGAGATCAGTCAGCTGATGCACGAGATCCAGGCGGACACCGCGATGGTGGCCGACGAGATGCGCGAATCGAGCCAGGTGATCGGCGAGGGGCGCGAGGACGTCAATACGATCGCGGGCGCGCTGCAGCAGATCAGCCAGGCGGTCTCGGAGGCGGCGACGCGCTCCGAGGAGATCTTCCACGGCGCCGACAGTCACTCGCTGAATGCCCAGAGCATGGTCGCCGCGATCGAGGAGATCGCGAAGGTGGCGAGCGGCAACGGTCGGTCCGTCGCCGAGCTCGACCGTACGATGGACGGCCAGCTCCACACCGTCGACGAGATCCACCGCGCCTCCGAACGCGTGAGCCAGCTCGCGGACGAGCTCGCCAGCTCCCTCACCATCTTCCGCACGGGGCAGCCGCCCATGACGATGGCCGCAGCGGCGCCGGCCGTGGCACCGCCTGCGACCGCGCTCCGCACGAGCGCCCCCGCGGCCGCCGAGTTGATCGACGTCGTGCCGACCGCATCCTCGACCCGCGCGTCGGACGAGGCCGATTCGTCCGCCGATCCGACGCCGATCGAGGACCGGTTTTGAGCGCGCCGCTCGGGCAGGACGACGAGGATCGCCACCTCATGTTCACGTTCGAGGACGTGCAGTACGCGATGCCGATCGCGTGGGTGGTCGAGGTCGCCGAGAAGAATCGCGTGACGAGCGTGCCCTCGCTCTCGCTGCCGGTGGGCGGCGTGATGAACTGGCACGGCGAGGCGCTGCCCGTCGTGGCGACGGAGCTGCTGCTCGGTCGCGAGAGCGACCAGGCCGGCGCGACGCCCTTCGGTGCCG
>JBCCZJ010000251.1:0-7694 GCA_039187915.1 Myxococcota bacterium | reverse complement strand
TCGGCGACGTGCAGGCCGCCGGCCGGACGCCGATGCAGATCGCCAACGACATCCAGGCCCAGATCGGGCGCTTCAAGCGGGACGCGGTCGTGAACGTGACGGTCGTGTCTTCGCCGAGCCAGTTCGTCACGGTCTACGGCGAGGTGGCGCTCCCCGGCATCTTCGCGCTCGAGACGGAGACCCGCGTTTCCGAGGCGATCGGCCGCGTTGGCGGGACGCGTCCCTTCGCGAATCTCGATGGCATCCGGCTGATCCGCACCCGCGGAAACAACACCGAGATCTTCGTCGTCGACCTCGCCGCGATTACCTACGGCGACATGTCGACGAACTACGTGCTGCGAGAAGGCGACCTGATCGTGGTGCCGCCGACAATGCTGGCGCGGGTCGGGTATGCGGTGCAGGCCGTGCTCTTCCCGTTCCAGCCGCTGATCAGCGCCGCCACCTCGGCTGGGGCGGTCGCGGGCGGTGTCCAGAGCATTCGCACGCCGAATCCGGGCGGCGGCTGATTCCGCTCGCCGGACCGGGCGGAATCGATGGGGGTGCGGGCGCGCCGCCGCCGCGATGCGTGTGGCGTGCGTGGTTTCCCGCGGTACAGTCGTTTTCGACCGTAAATCCGCGGGAATCCACGAAAACTGCGACCCCCCCGCGGTGTCTGAACGCACTCACGAAGGGGCTCCGGTCCACCCGCGTGCGATCCGGTCTCCCGCCCCTCGATCCAGCCTTCCACTTTCGACCTTCCACTTCCGACCTTCGACCCCTGACCCGCCCAATTCTCTCCGGGAGAACCCAGCGAAGATGTACGAGAGCTTCTTCGGCCTGCGCGAACTCCCCTTCTCGCTGACACCCGACCCGCGCTTCCTGTGGCTGTCGGACACGCACGAGGAGGGTCTCGCGACCCTCGTCTACGGCATCACGCGGAACAAGGGCTTCCTGCTGCTGACCGGCGAGGTCGGCACGGGCAAGACGACGCTCCTGCGCGCCGCGCTGCGCGAGCTGCCGCGTGACACGGATACGGCGCTCATCATCAACACGATCGGGCTCACCCCCCTCGACCTGCTCAAGCTGATCGCGGCCGAGTTCGGCATCGAGGGCCGCTTCGAGTCGACCGCGGACTACCTGATCGCGATCAACCGGATGCTCCTCGAGCGCCTCCGCACGGGCCGCAATACCGTCCTGATCATCGACGAGGCCCAGAACCTCGACGCCGCGACCCTCGAAGAAGTGCGCCTGCTGTCGAACCTCGAGACGGACACGGCGAAGCTCATGCAGATCGTGCTGACCGGCCAGCCCGAGCTGATCCGCAAGCTCTCTTCGCCCCAGCTCCGGCAGCTCCGACAGCGGATCGCCGTCGAGCACCACATGGAGCCGCTCAGCCCCGAGCAGGTCCAGCCCTACCTGGCCCACCGGATCGACGTCGCGGGCGGGCGCTACGAAGAGATCTTCGAGCCGGGCGTCGAGAACGTCTTCTACTGGTTCTCGCAGGGCTGCCCGCGCCTGATCAGCCTGCTCGCCGATCGCGTGCTGCTCTCGGCCTACTCGAAGCAGATCGCGCCGATCTCCGCCGACTTCGTCGAGGTCAAGGCGAAGTCGATGGGCGCGACCCGGGCGGCCGGACTGGCGGGGGATCTCGCCGGCGGAAAGGGCTAGGCCGCGCCGCGGTGGCCCTGCCGGACGCGCTGGGCCAGCTCCGTCAGCTCCACGATCGTCTCCTGGAGCTCGTCGCTCGCGTCGTCCTCGGCCGCCAGGGCGACGCCCTTCGCGCTCGCGGCCATGCCGGGATAGCCGAGTCGATCGGCTTCGCCGGCCAGCGCCCGCGCGAGCTCCGCCGTCTCGGCGAATTTCTGGGCGAGCTCGGCGTCCTGGATCGAGTCGATCCGTTCGCCGAGCCCGATCACGAAGCGATCGATGTCCTCGGCGAGCTCGACGACGTCTTCCTGAGTGGACCGGATGGGCGGCTTGCGTTCGAACATGCTGTTCCGAACATCGGCGCGCGCCGCGCCAAACTAGAGCGCCGGGTGTGCCCACGAACGGAGCGCGCGGAGCGGGCGGCGAATCGTCTGCCGGCCCGCTGCCTTCGCGTTGCCGGTCGGACTTCGACGCCGGCTAGACGAAGAACCAGAACGAGAACGGCGTGCCGTCCGGGTTCGTGAGCAGGTCCCCGCCCCAGACCGCGAGCGCGAGGAGCGCAGCGTTGGTCGTCGCGTGGAGCAGGATCACCGCCGACAGGCTCTTCCGGTAGTAGAACCACAGGTTCGAGAAGAACACCCAGGGCACGCAGACCCAGTACTCCCACGGCACGTGCCCAGCCGTGAAGACGACCACCGTCACGACCATGCTCCGCAGCGTGTAGCGCGCGATCGGCAGGTCCCGGAAATCCGAGACCTCCCAGGCATCGGCCTGGCGCATGACGAAGCTGCGGATGAAGAGCTCCTCGAAGATTGGCGTCACGAGCGCGTAGCCGAAGAGTCGCAGCGCCAGGATCAATCCGACGTACGCCTCGCCCGCCATCGCCGGGTCGAACACGTCGCCGGGCTCGGGCCGGATCGCGGGCACCACCCAGTAGGGCACGACCCAGACGACCGTCAGCGCGAGGCCCACCGCGATGTCCAGGGCGCCGCCGACGAGGCCGATCCGTCCGCCTTCGCCGCGCCACTCGGGATAGGCGCCCCGCGCGCGGAACCAGAATACGAGTCCGAGCACGAACGCGGGCTTGATCGCCAGCAACCAGGGCGCCGCCGCGTCGCCGAGGCGCGGCCCGAACTCCGTCATCAGGACGAAGACCAGGTACGGCACCAGATAGGGCCACCAGCCGTGCCCCTCGTGGACGACGGGACCGCCCTCCTCGGCGTCGAGGGCGATTGCGGGCTCGGTGGACATGCGGGCGGCGGTCTCCGGAAGAGGCGCGAGAAATGGGCTGGCACAGACTATCGGCCGGCCGGGACGGAAGGTCGAGCCCGATCGCGCGCTCATCCGCCCCGGCGGACGACTCCTGGAGCCCGGAGCAACGCCCGCGCCCGTCGATGCCGTCTAATCCGGGAGGTCGAGTAGCCTCGCCGCCTCGGCCGGCGTGGCGACCGGCCGGCCGACTTCGGCGCACAGGGCGACGGCCTGCTCGACGAGCTCGAGGTTGCTCGGGCCGCGCAGTCCCGCGTAATCCTCGAGCCCCACGCGGAGATGCCCGCCGCGTTCGAGGGCGTGGCGCGCGACGCCGCCGTCCATCGGGTCCCCGGACAGGATCGCGATCGACCACGGCATCGGACAGTCGCCCAGGATCTCCAGATAGAGATCGAGCCCCGCCCGCGACGGCGGCATCCCGAAGAGCAGATCGATCGGGCCCTCGCCGCGATAACTGCGCTCGCCACCGAAGTAGAAGCGGAGGAACGCTCCGCGCGGCATGCGTCCGGCGGCGTGATAGGCAAGCGCCGTGCGCAGGAAGCCCGGCTCGAAGATCGCCATCCCAGGACCGAGCCCCAGCCGCTCGCAGAGCGCGAACTTCTTCTCCACGTCCGCCGGCGAGTTCGCGTAGACCCAGTCCGCCGGCATCGGGAGCCCCGCGTCGTCGGTCGGTGTCAGGTTCACCGACCCCGGGTCGACGAAGCCCATCCGGAGCGGATAGGCCTTCTTGAGTGGCTCGAGGTGGCTCGTCTTCTCCTCGATCGTCTGACCGAAGACGATCGTCGGGTAGAGGATCGCATCGGGGAAGCGCGCGTGGACCGGCTCGAAGTGGTCGAGGTATTGGCGGGCTCCGGCCTCGCCGCCGATCGCGATGTCCGGCGCGTGGGTGTGGACGATCGCGGCGCCGGCTTCGATGCACCGGATCGCGTCGGCCGCGAGCGCGGCCTGCGTCTGCGGCGCATGCGGGTTGCGCTCCGTCGGGGTCGCGCCGTTCAGCGCCACCTCGAGGATCACCGGATCGGAGACCGCCATCCCGAAGGTCCGCCTAGAGGAAGGGGAGCTGGTTCGGCCGCATTCCCGGCCGCTCGTCGAGCGCCTGCGCCTTCGACGCCCCGTCCTCGCAGATCGGTGTCCCGTTCACGAGTACGTGACGGATCCCCGACGGCTCGTCGGCGGTCAGTCGGTCCGCATCGGCCGGAAAGTCCTGCACGCGGCGGATCGGGCCCGGCGCGACCTCGTTCGGATCGAAGACGCAGACGTCGGCGTGGGCGCCTTCGCGCAGGACGCCGCGATCCTCGAAGCGGAAGATCCCCGCCGGCTCGCCGGTCAGCTTGTGCACGGCCTTCTCGAGCGGGAGCACCTCGCGTTCGCGCACCCAGTTGCCGAGCAGATCCGTCGGCAGCGGCGCGTCGCAGAGCATCCCCACGTGGGCGCCCGCGTCCGAGAGGCCGATGGCCATCTGTTCCTGTTGGAGCAGGTGGGTCACGCCCTCTTCGTCGTCGTTCGCGAGGACGTAGCGCCAGCGCGACTCCAGATTCTCCTCGAGCGACATCGCGATCATCGTGTCGAACGGGTGCTCTCCGCGCTCCTTGGCGATGTCCTCGAGCTTCCGGTCGAGGTGGTCGGCGTAGACCTCGCTCTCGGCCAGATAGAAGTTCTCCCAGCGCGTCGGGAGCGGCATCTCGCCCAGCTCCTCGATCGCCTTCTTCCGCCACGCCGCGTCCTTGTAGCGGACCTCGCGCATCTCCGGCGCCTCCGCGTAGAGCGCCGAGAAGCACTCGGCCTGGTCGAAGGAGAACGGCGACTTGAGCTGCTGCTGGAGCGTGACGGCGCGCACCGAGATCTGGGGCCAGACGCCGGTGTCGCCCTTCGCGAGCTGCTCGCGATGGACGTTCGAGCCGTGCTGCCAGAGGCCGGGGATCGCGAGGAGCGCGGTGTAGGTGAGCGGAACCCCGACCCGGCGCTGGAAGTCGTAGACCTTGTCGAACACGAAGTCGGCGCCGAGGGTCGCCTCGATCACGCCGCGGCCGAGTTTCTTGAGCTCCCCGGCCATCGCTTCGAACTCGGAGAAATCGCCGACGCGGCTGCAGATCGGCTTGCCGCCGACGCCGACGTGCGTCGGGGCGAAGCTCGTCGCGAGTCCGACGGCGCCGGCTTCCATCGCCTCCCGGACCGAGGCGCACATCGCCGCGACCTCGGCGTCGGTCGCCTCGCGCTCGTACGCGTCGTCGCCCATGTGGAAGAGGCGCAGCGCCGTGTGGCCGACGTAGGCGGCGTAGTTCAGGATCGTTCCGCGCTTCTCGACCGACGCGAGGTACTCCGGGAAGGTCTCGAAGTCCCAGGGAATGCCTTCCATGAGCGAGGCCGGGTTCATGTCCTCGACCTTCTCGAGCGCGAGCGCGATGGCCTCGCGGTCCGCCTCCCGGGTGGGGGCGATCGTGAAGCCGCAGTTGCCGGCGACCACGGTCGTCACGCCGTGGAAGCAGGACGGCGTGAGCGCCGGATCCCAGAAGACCTGCGCGTCGTAGTGGGTGTGGATGTCGATGAAGCCCGGGGTCACGACCGCCCCGCTCGCGTCGAGTTCGCGGTCGCCGGACAGGCCCCTGCCGATCCCGGCGATGCGTCCGTCACGGATCAGCACGTCGGATTCGAAGCCGGGGGCGCCGGTTCCATCGAGGACGGTGCCTCCGCGAATCACGATCGACGACGACATGGCTGGGGTCTCCTGGCTCGGGTGTCTGCGTGAGAGGCAGGGCCCCCCGTCGAACGGTCAGCATCGCCCGCCGTCTCGCTGCCTGCCAGCGATCCAAGGCGGCCTTGACTTTCTTTATTGATCGTTCAAGATATGATCATGGCTCGACCTGGAAGACATGCCGAAGGCGCCCAGACCCGGGAGCGCGTGCTCGAAGCGGCGGCGGAGCTGATCGGCAGGCAGGGCTACGCCGCCACCTCGATCGCCCAGATCAGTCGCGCTTCGGGCGCGAAGCCGGCCTCGATCTACTGGGCCTTCGGGAACAAGGAAGGGCTGCTCGCCGCCGTCATGGAGCGCGCAGCGGACCGCTTCTTCGAGGCGCTGCCGGAGGCGGGCTTCGAGGCGGATCCCTGGACCGCCCTCGCGGCCCTGTCGACCGCCTTCGAGGGCGGTCCCGAGTTCCTCCGGCTCATGCTGGTGCTCTCGCTCGAGCGGCGCGATGGCGATCCGGCCGTGCTCGAGGCCGCCCGGCGCGTACGGATGACGGCGACCGAAGCCCTCGCCGCCGGCTATCGCGCGGTCTTCGCGACGCGGGGCACCGCGCGCGAAGTCGAGATCGCCGAAGAGCTCGCCCGCTTCACGCTCATGCTCTTCGACGGCGCGTTCATCGCGAGCCGGATCGAACCCGAGACCACGAACCTGAAACGCACCTTCGCCCTGATCGCGACGAGCGTGCGCGCGACCGGCGAGCGGCTGCTCGCCAATTCCAGGGACGAATGACGTCCCCAGACAGGAAGATCCCGATGTCCGCTGCCCCCTCTCTCGCGCCGCAAGAAGGCCGCCCGCTCTCTTCGAGCGACATCCTCGACAACGCCTGCGCCCTCGCCGCGCGGGTCCGCGAGAAGGATCTGGCCATCGAGTACGACCGATTGCGACGGCTCCCGACCGACATCGCGCAGGCCGTGCGGGAATCGGGCGTCCTGCGCATGAACATGCCGGAGAGCTGGGGCGGTCCCGAAATGAACCCGATGGAGCAGGTCGAGGTCATCGCCGCCCTCTGCGCCGCCGACGCTTCGATCGGATGGTGCTCCTTCATCTGGACCGACTCGGGCATCTATTCCGGGTATCTCGACGACGCGGTCGGGCGCGAGATGTATCCGCGCCTCGACATGGCGACCTCGGGCTGGGTCTATCCCGTCGGTCAGGCGCGGCGGGACGGCGACGTCTACCGCGTCGAGAACGGTCACTGGATCTTCGGCAGCGGCAGCAATCACTGTGACTGGCTGGTCGCCGGCTGCACGGTCTTCGAAGGGGACGCCCCGCGCATCGACCCGAAGACGGGCCTGCCGGAGTGGCGCGTACTGATGGCGCCGCGCGACGAGTACGAGATCCTCGATACCTGGTACACGACGGGGCTCCGCGGGACCGGCAGCAACGACTATCGGGCCGACGAGCTGGTCGTTCCCGTCGAGCGCTCCTTCAGCTTCTTCGACGAGCCCACGCGCGACGGCGCCATCTGGAAGCGTCCTGATCACTTTCTCCGCAAGATGGCGGGCGTGCCGCTCGGCGTGATGGAAGACGCGATCCGGACGGCGGTCGAGGTGCTCGAGGGCAAGATCGACCGGCTGACGATGCAGCCCTATCGCGACATGCCGCGCGTGAAAGAGGCGATCGGCGAGGCGCGCATCCGCCACGGCCGCGCGAAGAGCTACGTGTTCTCTTCCCTCGAGAAGCAGTGGAACGCGATCGAGAGCGGCGAAGCGCTCACGACCGAGGTCCGTGCCGACTCCCTGCTCTCCCGCGTGAACGCGTTCAAGGAGGGCCGAGAGGTCACCCGGCTCCTCTACGACGCGATCGGCGGTGCGGCGATCTACAGCCACAACACGCCTTTCGACCGTCATCTCCGGGACATGCAGACCGCTTGTCAGCACGCCGTCGCCCAGGACAAGATGGTGGAGGCCGGCGGCGCGATGCTGCTCGGCGGCGGCATCGGCCATCCGCTGATCTGATCCAGGCCGGGTCTCAGTCCTGCGGCAGCACGACGTCGGGCAGCGGGTGCCGATAGAGCTTCGCGGCGTTCTCGCTGAGCATCATGCGGAGCTCGGCG